>CAIXGW010000404.1 GCA_903919145.1 uncultured Myxococcales bacterium | reverse complement strand
GCGCCGACTATCACCCAACTGCGCACCGGCGAACATCCGCTTCGCCCAATTTCGCTCGTCCAACTGCAGCATCTACTTCACCTCCAGAGCTACAAACTCCGGAGGCTGTTAGGAAATTCCCGATGCGATCGAAAGTCAGGTTACGGTCGAGGTCGAAGTGGCATCGCCTCGATACGCCTTGATCTGAATAGCTTGCGGCAGGTTGGTGAGCTGAAGGGACATGAACTGCGCATCCGCAGGGGCGACAGCCATGGTCTCGCTCGCCAGGGGCGTCCGAATCGTACCCAGGGTGGCGTCCTCTGCTACGGCGTAGACGGTGACCACCAAGGTCTCCACCCCGGTCAGGGCCGTGGTCAAGTTCACCTGCACCGTCGCTGCGTCGAACGCCGACACGTCGCGAGATGCCCAGATGTCGACCGCCGTGGTCCCAATCCCGCTAGTCTGCTCAGCAATCGTCTGCGGCAGCGCGACTGCCAGCGTCTTGATGTTGACGGTCGCGCGGGCTGCACCATCTTCGACCTGCACGCCAAACTGGACGTAGTTGGCCGGCTGCTTGGGATCGCAAGTGAACTGGTACATGTAGGGCGCGGTAGCAGTCACCGCTACTAGCCCGGCGGACGTACCGTCGATGAAGCCATCGGTGCCGATCGGGTACCAGCTGACCTTGTCCATCCCGTAGCGCGCGAGGAGGCGGAACTTCGCGCCACTCGTCAACTTCAAGATCTCGACGCTGGACAAAAACGCTGACACGGCAGCGAGTTTGTGAGCCTGGCCGTCCCAGTAGATCATCGCGTCGCCGTTTGGCTCCGCGTCCAGCTGGGTGTCGTTGACGATGTTGAACTCTCTATCGGTGCAGGATCCCATCGGATCGCTCCTATCCGCGGATGTGCATCCGCGCCTAAAGGCGCCGGCTGGCTCAGGGCCGGCTCCTGGTTGGCCGGCTCGTGGTGGGCTGATCCGCAGTCGAAGCGCCAATCGTAGCAACCCGTGAATCGGCTGTCAACACTTTTTTGCGCTACCGAAAACTATTTTGTGTCCAGCATTTACAACGCATTTCAGCGCGGGCCTGCCGATCAGCGCCGCCACAACCATTCGGATCGCCCGCGTCCCACCACCCTACCCTACATCCCACAAGTTGAGACAGTTGTCTCTGACTCCAACCTCAAGTGCCGGCTTGCCGGTCCGCGCGCAGGCACTCCCCGCCACAATTTCGACATCCCCGCCGATCCCCGGCAAACTCGCCCCACCCCGCCACCGCGGGCAAGGCCCCCCATGCAACTCGGCGCGATTTTCGACATGGACGGGGTGCTCGTCGACTCCAGCGACTCGCACTTCCGCGCGTTTCGCCGCATCGGCGCCGACCTGGGCCGGCAGTTCAGCGACGCTGAGCTGCAACAAACCTTTGGCATGCACAACAACCAGATCTTCCCGCTGCTCCTGCAATAGGCCCTCTCGCCCGCGCGCCTCCAGGAACTTGCGGACCAAAACAAGCTCTACTACCGAGAATTTGCCCGCGACACGCTGCTACCAATCCTTGGCGCACTCGCCCTATTCTCGTCACTGCACGCCGCCGGCTGGAAGCTGGCCATTGGCTCTTCTGGTCCCGCGCGCAATGTGCGGCTGGCTATCGACGTGCTGGGCATCGCCGCGCACCTTGACGCGGTGGTCACAGGCGACGACATCCGCCACGGCAAGCCAGCGCCGGACGTGTTTCTGCTGTGTCTGCAGCGCCTTGGAATGCCTGCCGACCGCTGCGTAGTGCTGGAAGCCGCACCGCAAGGGGTCACAGCAGCGCTGGCGGCGGGAATCCCAGCGGTGGCGCTGACTTCTTCGCGGCCCGCCTCGCTGTTGGGTCATGCGCAGCTGGTGGTCGATCGCTTGAGTGATCTCGACCCGGCAAAGCTAGCGCGGCTCATCGCTCAAGGCTTGGCGAACCCCTGATCAAACCAGGGGCCCGGCGGCGCGCGACGAGCTGTCCAAGCTGGTCAAGTTCCCGCTCTCGGCGTGACATTGAGTCACGCCTCGCTCGCTTCGCTCACCGTGGGAGCCCTTTGTGCCGTCCAAGCATCGCTGGAAAGCGCGTGACCGAGCGGATGGTCTTGGTCGGGGGCGGCATGGCGCTGGCGGGGTGGTTCAATGGGCGGCTCGGGCGTTTGGGGTGCTGTGCCAAGAACTCGGTAGACTTGCCGAAATCTCCGCTCAGTAGCCGCGGCAATTGCTGTCGACCGTGTTGTAGAGGGTCCCAATGGCGACGTTGAGCACGTGCAAGGAGGCGTCGCGGTAGCTGACGTAGAGCTTCTTGTCTGGGCCCACCGCCGAGCAAAGGAAGTCGCCGGCGCTGTTGGTTGCCTCCAGTAGCCACGGCACGTCCCAAGCGCACGTTCCGACAAGGCCCTAGGCCTCAGCCTTGGGCTCGCACTGCTTGGCCTTGGCTTGACGTCGCCTTGGTGCCCCGGCAAATACCTAGGCCAAGGGCCCGCCAGCTTCGCGCCGCCACGGCCAGTGGACGTCGCCCGGCTCCGGTCGCGGCCCAGGGGCTCCCCACCACAGCGGCCAGCCCCGCGGCGTGGCGGCTCGGGCCATTAGGGGCTGCGGGGGGCCATCCCCATTGGCGAATTGCGGCTGGCCGCCCTGCCAGGTCAGCCACACCGCTGCGCGCAGTTGCTCAAGCTGGTCGCGCAAAACCTCTGCATCTGGGCCTGGTTCTATGTGGGTCACCCGCCACCGATCCGCGTCGGCTGGCTGCACCGCAAGATGCAGCTGCCGGCCGTCGGGCCACACCGCGCTCAGCAGCTGCCGGTGGCGCCGGTAGCCCGCCACGGCGCGCGGCTGCACGGGCAACAGCAGGGCTTCTAGCTGATCCGCCAGCTGTGCCGACGCCGCACAATCGCCGCGGCAGGGTAAGTGTTGCAGCAAGGTGCCGCCCACCGCAGCCGCCGCTGCCTGAACCCGCTGGTCCGGGTGCTGGGTCCGCAGCCAGGCTTGGGCCAGCCCCAGGGCCACGTCGCTCCACGGCTTGGCCAGGCCGGCGTCGCGGCCGCGCAGCGCCAGGTCAACAAAGGCCTCAGTGCAGCACTGCGGATAGCCGTAGGCGCCGCCGATGCTCCGGTGCAGCTGCGCCACCTGGGCCGGGTCCAGCCGGGGCTGGCGCAAGCGACCCTCCCACCCCGCCACCTCGGCCGCCGTCTTGGGGTCGCAAGACACGACCAGCAGGCGCAGCGCCGCGGCATAGCGCCCTGGGCTATCGTCGCGGTGGCCGTGCGCCGGCAGGGTCACCTCCGCCAGCGCCCATGGCCGTGAACCGGGCGGATGGTCGCTCAGCCACTGGCGAAACTCTGCCGCCTCCTCTGGCAGTAGCTCGACCCGCCAGGCCTGCCGCAGCCCGGCCTGCAGGGCCAGAAGAGGCGTCTGCTGGGTCAGCGGCCGCGGCCGCAGGCTGGGCTCTCCGCGAAGATCAGTCATTAACCCATGTAGGTGCACGGGATGTTGGGGCAGCGCCGCCGCCATCGCAGGGGCCATGCCGTGGCAGCCGCGCTGGCGGAATCGGCAGTCCTGGCAGGCCGCGGCAAATGCCAGCCCCAGCCTCTCCACGGCTTGGCGCGGCGCCGGCTCGACCGCCAGGGACCCCGGCATCGCACAGGTAGGCCACAGAGCGCTTCGGCGCACCTCGCTCGTCGGCCCCAAGGCAAACACGGCCGCGGCCAGCTCCGCCAGGGCCGGCAGAGGGCGATCCAACGCCGGCGTCAGCACCCAGGTCAAGGGCGCGGGGCCCAGCCGATTTTGCCAGTCGCTCAGCTGCCCGGCGCTCAGCTGCGCCAGGTTGTCGCGGTGCAGCTGCCAGCTGAGCACCCGCGCCAGCCCAGCGCGGCCCGCGTAAGAAAGTCCTTGAACGAATTGTGGTTGATCGGGCTGATCGGTCGAGGTCCGCAGCGCCGCAGCGCCGGTCCAGGCCCATTGCCGCGGCGTCCACACCGGCAGTGGAGCCATCGCGACCTCTACCCGGCTGGCCCCGGCGCGCTTGCACGCCGCCACCGCCGCCGCCAGCGCCGGTAGCTGCGCACCACTGGCCTCCAGCACCACCGTAGGCGCCATCTGGCCGGCGGGGGCCTGCAGCAGCTGGCCCAGCCGCGGATGGCCCGCTGCGGCGAGAGGCAGCAGCAGCAAGGAGTTGAGCGAATGGTCCATGGGTCCTGCTTGGCAGCGCCGCCCGCGGGACGGCCCGGGGCGGTTCATGCCGAGCCTACGCCGCTCGGTCACCACGGTCAACCGCCCATTTTGACGTCAGTTCAAGCGGATCTGGCAGGTACGCCCCTAGAGCGGCCAAGGCCAGCGCGGGGCGATAGCCAGCGGGGTCTGCAACCAAGAGCTCGCTGCAACCTCTAGGAGCCTGTCGGAGCAATGCCGTCGCCTAGGGATAACTCTTTAAAACTATTGAATCAGCCGCAGCATCCGACAGGGTCCTAGGGCGATCGTCTTGCGAGCGCCCAGGCGGGCGAAATATTGGAATTCACTTCCAATATTTCTTGCCCGACTGAAAAAAACGCAACATGGCACG
>CAIXGW010000403.1 GCA_903919145.1 uncultured Myxococcales bacterium | reverse complement strand
GGCTGCCCCCGACCGGCGATTCCCCAGCCGCCGTGCGGGTCAGACATTGCCTAGGGGACTGTCCGACGCGCCGGGTCCGCCAGCGCCGGGGCTGCCCCCGACCGGCGATTCCCCAGCCGCCGTGCGGGTCAGACATTGCCTAGGGGACTGTCCGGGGCGCAAAGCCGACTGTAGCGTAGGCGTCTGTTCGCCAGGCGCCAACGGAGCGTTGGCGTGCACCGATCCGTGCAGCCTGCCGCAAAAGCCGGCCGAGACCTGCAACGGCCAAGACGACGACTGCGACGGCCAGACCGACGAGTCGACCTGTGACGACAGCAACCCATGCACGGACGACCAGTGCGATGCCAAGCTGGGCTGCGTCGCCCTGGCCAATGCGGCCACTTGCAGCGACGGCAATGCCTGTACCGAGGGAGACACCTGCGCTTTTGGCAATTGCCTGGGCGGGTCACCTGCCGTGTGCGCGGCCGAGGGCGTGTGTACTTCGGCGACCTGCGACCCCCTGAAGGGCTGTGTCACGCTGCCCGGTGCCTTGTACGGCAGCGACGGCAACGCCTGCACCAGCGGCGACAACTGCGCCGGCGAACTGTGCCTGCCCGGTCAGGCCACCAGCTGTGACGACTCCAATCCGTGCACCAGCGATACCTGCGACCCCAAGAAGGGCTGCCAGCATGAGGCTATCCTGCAGCCCTGTAGCGATGGCGACGCATGCACCCAGGCAGACAGCTGCAAAGACGGCCTGTGCCAACCCGGGGCCCTGCTCGGCTGCGACGACAGCAACCCTTGCACCGATGACAGCTGCGACGGCCAAAAGGGCTGCGTACACCTGGCCAACGCCGCTACTTGCAGCGACGGCGATGCATGCACCAACGCCGACCAGTGCAGCTTGGGGCAATGCAAAGGCGGCACGGCGGTCAACTGCGCCACTGCGGGCCTGTGCAGCGATGCCAAGTGCGACAGCAAGTTGGGCTGTATCTCCGTACCGGGAGGGCAGTTCTGCTCCGACGGCGATGCATGCACCCAGGGAGACTGCTGCGTGGACGGCGCCTGCCTGCCCGGCGGCAAGGTCAATTGCGATGACGGCAACCCGTGCACCGCCGATGCCTGCGACCCTGCCCTGGCCTGCACCCACAAAGCCCAGAGCGGCGCGTGCAGCGACGGCAGCGTGTGCACCTCCAATGACGCGTGCATGAACGGCACCTGCCAGTCTGGCCCGGCCCAGGTGTGCAATGACAGCAACGGCTGCACCACCGACAGCTGCAATCCCGCGAGCTGATGCGCCTTTGCCAACAATACGGCTCCGTGCGATGACGGCAGCGTCTGCACCTTGAGCGACCTCTGCAGCAGCGGCAAGTGCACGCCGGGCAAGGTGCAGAGCTGCGACGACGGCAACCCCTGCACCGCCGACGCCTGCAACCCCGGCAGCGGCTGCGCCTCCACGCCCACCACTGGTGCGTGCAACGACGGCAGCGCCTGCACCAGCCAAGACACCTGTAGCAAAGGCAGCTGCGGCGGCACCAATGTGGTCTGCAACGACAACAATCCATGCACCACTGACGCGTGCAATCCATCGACCGGCTGCGCCTTTGCCAACAACACGGCACTCTGCGACGACGGCGACGTCTGCAGCGTGGGCGACGCCTGCCTGGGCGGCGCCTGTACCCCCGGCAAAGCGCAGAGCTGTGACGACGGCAACCCCTGCACCACCGACAGCTGCGACAAGACCCTGGGCTGCCTGCAGTTGGCCAACAGCTTGAGCTGCAATGATGGCTCGGCCTGCACCAGCGGCGACAAGTGCTCGGGCGGCAAGTGCGGCGGCAGCGCGGTCGTGTGCAATGACAACAACGCCTGCACCGACGATGTCTGCGACCTGATCAAGGGCTGTGTCTCGACCAACAATGCCGCGGCGTGCTCAGACGGCTCGGCCTGCACCAGTGGCGATGTGTGCAAGTCTGGCATTTGCGGCGGTACCACCATTGGCTGCGACGACGGCAACCCCTGCACCACCGATGCATGCAACCCCAGCAGCGGCTGCACCCACGCGGCGCAGAATGGCACCACCTGTGGCGGCAACGGCACCTGCTTGAGCGGCACTTGCTCGCCCGGCAGCAGCGTCAACCCCGGCGCCAGCTGCAAGGCCATCAAGGCCGCGCTACCCACCGCCGCCACGGGCAGCTACTGGATCGACCCCGATGGCACCGCGGGGACCGGCGCCGCTTACCAGGTGAACTGCGAAATGGTCAGCTGGGGCGGCGGCTGGATGAAGATCGACAACGCCGGGGCCAACGCCCTTCTCTACATGACCCAGCCCAATCTCAACCAGGGCAAGTGCCAGATGACCGCGCTGGAATGGCGCAGCTGGGACCAGTTTGACGGCGCGCCGGGCACCGAGCACCTGTGCATTGGCCTGCAAAAGGTCACTACCAACTGGCCGACATACCAGGAAATCCGCATCGAGCAGGTGGTATTGACAGGCTACTGCAGCACGGGGGGCAGCTTTGACCTTGGCACCAACTGCTACAACGTCAACAACCAGGGGGACTTCTGCTATGGCCCGGCGACGCAGCTGATAGCGCCCAACACCGTGGCTATGAGCCTGACCAACGGGACCAAGTCGCCGGTGTTTACCCGCCAGGTGACTTTGGCCACGCCGGCCAGAGACTTTCAAGTGCGCAGCCGCGAGCGCGGTGCCCAAGCCGAGGGCGTGATCTGGAACACCGGGGCCGTCTACCTCCGCTAGAAGGCTGGCGGAATCAAGCTCAGCGGGCTCGCCGCGAGGCTGGGGACTTTGCAGTTGGGCAAGAGTGATCAAAAGAAAAATCAAGCTCTTTGGCCACATCGGCCCCGCTTGACTAGCGGCTTGGGACCCGCCCGACGGCTTTGGAACTGTCCAATCGGTTCCAGCGCTTGACCTAAGCCGTTGCGAGCGCGGCGGCAGAATGATGGTCGAGTTGGGATGCCCGACATGCGACTCGCTTGCACAGGCTGGCCACCGCACCTATGCTCGCTTGAGCTGTGGCGAGCTGGGTGCTAGCAAACCTTGTACTTGCAGGGACATGACCAACCTGCCTGGCCACGACCAGCCGCGCAGCACAGGCGGCACAGCGCAGTCTCGCGCAGCAGGGTGACGCATGAGAGAGCCGAGTCGGATCCCAACAAGCAGGCCGTCCACACTAACCTCAGCCCCCCCAGAGACCGCAGGAGGGGCTTGGCGCTGGGCTATCGGCTCGACGCTACTGGCGCTTCTGGCCGGGTGCAGCACTCCCAGTGGCGTCGGCAGTGGTGGCACACTGGGGTGTGTGGCCAACTCGACGCAGTTGTGTTGGTGTAGCGCAGCCGTCCAAGGGGTCCAGACTTGTGCTGCTACCGGCAGCGGCTGGACGCCCTGCAACTGCGTGGGGGCCGCTGGAGGCACCGACGCGGGCGCGGCAGCAGACGCAGGGGCTGATGCGGCGACCAAGGACACCGACTCGGTGGCCGTCACTGCTGATGGCGGGGCCGATAGTGCGGCGCCCACCGATGCGGCAGCGGGGGAGACAACCAGCGGTGGGTCGGCCGACGTCGCCGACAGTGGCACGGGGTCTGCCGATAGCGCTGAGCAACCGGATGCCGACTGGAGCGAGTTGCTCGACCCGGAGGATGCCGCGAGCGGCGATGCGACCAGCCCCGACAGCACCGGCGACACCGGCACCGACAGCTGCCCGGAGCGCGCCAAAATCGTCTATGTGGTCACATCAACCAAGCAATTGCTCAGTTTCGTGCCAGACAAGCTCAAGTTTGAGCTGGTGGGCACCCTGGCGTGCCCGGGTACAGGAAGCGGCCAGCCGTTCTCTATGGCCGTCGACCGCCAAGCCAACGCCTGGGTGCTGTACTCCACGGCCGTGGGCAGCGGGGCTGGGGTCTTTAAGGTCTCTACGCTCAACGCCAGCTGCCAGCCCACCAGCTATCAGAACGCCTCGCTGGGCTTTGATCTTTTTGGCATGGGCTTCTCTGCAGACCAGCCGGCCGTGCCCGACGAGCACCTGTGGATCGCCGGCACCAAGGGGTCACAGTTCAACACCGGGTCGTGCAAGCTGGGCACATTGGACACGGCGACCATGCAACCCAGCGTCGTGGGCGCGCTGCCGGCAAGCTACGGCTGCCCCGACCTCTCTGGCAACGGCAACGCCGAGCTCTACGGCTTCTTTCCCAACGCCTCGCCTCCAGCCATTGCCAAGATCGACAAGAGCAATGCCCAGATCCTCAAGTCCTGGCCACTGCCCGCGCAGGCATTCAGCAACACCGAAGCGTGGGCCTTTGCCCAGTGGGGCGGGCTACTGTGGCTGTTCTTCAAGAGCTATGACGCTCCGAGCAGCAGCGTCTGGACGCTGGACCCGCAGACCGGCAAGTCGGCCCTGGTAGTGGCCAGCACCGGCTACAAGATTGTGGGCGCAGGCGTGTCTTCCTGCGCTCCCAGCAAGCCTACGGTGCCGTGAGCGAGGGGCTGCCAGCAGTTCCGGACAGTCCTGTAGGGAGTGTCTGGTTATTGATATTAAATAGGTTTTGCCACTACCCTGGGGACTCGGGGCGGATGGTGGCCGGGGTCGCGGTTTGGTCGCGGGCGAGCCGCGGTGCGGGATGCCTGGTGCGGCTGCGATCGCGGCAGCGTGCGGTGGACTGCCCGCCGATCGAACGAGCGACAGTCGACCGACAGTTCTGTAGGGAGTGTCTTATCACTAATTTTACTCAGGATCCACGCATCGAGGGGCAAGAACTCAGAGGACGCCTCAGCCGTGCAGCCACAATTCGGCTCGTCGCCCCGCGGCAAAGCTGGCCGGTCGACGAGAACTGATCTTGCAGGGGCAAATTCGCCCCGCCTGTGAGGTCGCCGTGAGAGAGCTGCGCCTGTACGACCCCGACTACTACTGCGAAGTCACCCTGCGAACCGATGGTGGAGATTTTGGCTTTGATCTCAACGATGCAGGCCTGCGGGATTTGATCTACGGTGTGTTTGCCGAAGCCGTTGACCGCTACAAGGTGGCAGTCTTCGTCTTTCATTTCATGAGCAACCACTACCACGGCGTGTACGGCTTCAGCTCGCCACAGCAGTTGGTCATGTTCTTTGCGTTCCTGCATGGCAACCTGGCTCGGCTGGCCCACCGCACCAACGGTACCGAGGGCAAGTTCTGGGCACCGCTCAAGGTCTTTGCTGTCGCCAAGGATGCCGAGTCCGTTGGGCGGCGCGTCCGCTACATCATGGGGCAAGCGGTCGCTGCGGGGCTGGTCGACCATCCGGGCCAGTTTCCCGGTCCGTCATCGGTGGATGCGATGCTGTACGGCAAGCCGCTGATGGGCCGGCGCATGGACAATACCCAGCGCTGCCGGGATGCCGCGCGGCTGGTGGGCGGCGCCAAGGCCGACGAGGCCTACGAGAGTTGGGTCGAGCTGCGCCTGTCGGTGCCGCAGTGCTGGGCGGAGCTGAGCTCGGCGGAGCTGCGGCGGCTGTATGCTGCGATTGCCGCGGAACTAGCCGGCGGTGGCGGAGTCGCAACAAACGAGGACGGACAATCCTGTGGGGAGTGTCTGAACCTTGAAACTAGTAGCATTTCCTCCAGAGCAGGCCCAGCGCCCGAGTCTTGGCCGCAGCAGCCCCCAGAGCCAGACACCTCCGATGCGCCCTCGCCTGCTCTGCCGCCCAAGCAGCGCGTGCCGACCCGCCATGCCGAAGGCGCCGGCGTGTATAGCCAGGGGCCGGTCAAACCCAAGCAGGTGGGCAGTCAGCGGAAACGGTCGCGCCCGCCGCGGCTGCTGGCAGCGAGTCAGCGACTGGCTGATGCCTATGATGAGCGGTATGTCGAGTCGGTGGCGGCATACTACACCGTCAAGGGGCGATGGCGGCGCAACTCGAAGGTCAGCCATGGAGCACTGCGCGGCGCTGAGATCAAGCTGCCGCCGTGGATGTTGCTGGGCGCACTGCCGCTGCGGCTTGAAGGCGAGGTCTGAGCCGGCGAGGCGGTGCTGCCCGGGTAGGCGGCGGTCGGGTCGGTGTGGCGCAAGGCGGTCTCCAGGCGGTGGGCTGGGGGGCAGAATCCCATGGGATGCTGTCGCCGGTCTTGCTGCGCCGATGTGGGGCTGCTTGCGCCAGCCAAGGCCAGGGGCTGCCATTGGTCCATTTTCGCTGATTTTCTTTAGTGTTATGAAACAAATCGTCTTTCCATGAAACATCTTGACATATGCCTTTCCATTTACGCTTACTTTCGCCAACTCGCGCGTAGTTTGGGGGGTGAAGAGGTAGCGCGGCCCAGGCAAGCCAGCCCAAGCCCCTGCTGCTCGCTTTGCGGGTGGTGACAATTCGGTGTGAGATCAAAATCTTTGGCCTCAGCTTCCGTAACTGAATTGGCCCTGACGCAAAACGTTGGATTGGCTGCCCTTTAGCGCCGCTGAGTGGAGCACGCCCGTCATGGGCACTGGAGCGAGCAAGATGGTATCCAGAATCACTGATTTTTCTGACGACGTGGTGACAAACGGCACGCTGGCAGATCTGAACCGGGGCGATCACGGGCCCTATGCCACCGATCTGGCCTACCTGAGCCATGAGCTGGAGTGGATCCGCCGCCGCGCCCAGCGCATCGAAGCCGACCGGATGGCCTCAGAGCTGTACAGTGGCGAGCCCGAAGGTGGGTATGCCCGGGTGCGCCGCGAACGGGTCGATGCCGAAACGGCTGAGCGGCTGGCCCGCCACGCCCGCGAGGTCGAGGTCGAGCTGCGGCAGACCATTGACGGGCGCCTGACCCAGACGCGCCAGCGGTTCTTGCAGGGCGAGGGGCCTCAGCTGGCGCTAGACAAGCTGTGCGCCCTGCACGGGCTGGACGACTTTGAGCGGACGGTGCTGCTGCTGGCCGCGGCGCCGGGGTTTTCTTCTTCCTTTGACCGGGTCTGGGCGCAAGTCGGCGGCGACAATCTGCGCAGCTTGTGCGTAGAAGTGGTTCTAGCGTTTACCGAAACCGGCTTTGCCGAGCGGATCGAGCGGCGGCGCACGTTTGTCAGTCAGGCGCCGCTGGTGGCCGGCGATCTGGTCGAAATCGGCTACCACGGCCGCCTGCCCAGCCCGCAGCAGTTCTTGCAGATGGACGTGGAGCTGAGCCACTGGTGCTTCAGCACGCTGGTCGGCCGCGAAGGCTTGGCGGATGACTTCATCGAATTCAGCGCGTTGGAGAAGCCGCGGGCCCGCTTTCAGGATGTGGTGCTGCCCGAGGCGGACCGCCGGCGCCTGCTGAGCGTGGTCGACCGCCACCACGAATACCTGCGCTGCCGGCGCGAGTGGGGCATCGACGAAGTGGTGCAGTACGGCCGCGGGGTGATGATCCTGATGTACGGCGCGCCGGGCACGGGCAAGACGATGACGGCGCACGGCTTGGCAGATCACTTGGGCAAGCGGGTGCTGGCGGTCGACGTGCCGACGCTGATCGAGGCCCGCGACGGAGACAAGCTGTTGCCTGGGCTTTTTCGCGAGGCACGCCAGCACGATGCGCTGCTGTTCTTTGACGAGTGCGAGGTGCTGTTTGGCTCCAGGCTGCACGGCAATGCGGTGATGACTCTGCTGTTGACCGAGCTGGAGCGCTTTGAAGGCATTGCCGTGTTGGCTACCAACTTGCCGCAGATGCTCGACGAAGCGCTGGACCGGCGGATTCTGGTCAAGGTGCGGTTTGGCGAGCCCGACAGCGCCTCGCGGCTGGACATTTGGCGCCACCACTTGCCGCCCCAGGTGCCGCTCGCGGCGGATGTCGACTTGGCGGCGCTGGCGGAACGCTTTGTCTTGGCGGGGGGCTACATCAAGAACGCGGTGTTGATGGCGGTGGCCGATGCGGTGCACTCGCTTCCCGACAATCCGTTGATCCACCACGCGATGCTTGAGCGGGCGGCCCGCGACCAGCTGCACCGGCCCAGTCTGGAGCGAGAGGATCTGGTCTACCCCAAGACCCGCTTGGCGGATGTGATTCTGGCCGATGGGGCGCAGCAGCAGGTCGCCGAAGTGGTGGCGGCGGCGCGCAATCGCCACATTGTGCTGCAGCACTGGGGCATTGGCAGCCACCTGACCTACGGCAAGGGCGTGGTGGCGCTGCTGGTCGGGCCGCCGGGCACGGGCAAGACGCTGTGTGCGCACGCGATTGCCGCAGAGCTGGAGAGGCCGCTGCGGGTGGTGCAGGCGGGCACCCTGCGCAGCAAGTGGGTGGGCGAGACCGAGCGCAACATCGTCCAACTGTTCAAGGAAGCGCGGTCTGAGCAGAGCGTGGTGCTGATAGACGAGGCTGACGGCTTTCTGCCCGACCGCGACCTGGCGCAGCACAGCTTTGAGGTCCACGAGACCAATGCGCTGCTGGTGGCGCTGGAGCAGCACGACGGCGTGGTGATTCTGGCGACCAACCGCGCAGCTGCGCTGGACAAGGCCCTGGCAAGGCGCATCGGCTGGACGGTTTTCTTTGCCAAGCCTGAAGCCCGCCAGCGCGCTCGCATCTGGCAGGGGCTGCTGCCGCCGACCGTTCCCACCGCGGGTCCGCTGGATCTGGCCGGCCTGGGGCTGCGCTACACGCTGACCGGCGGCGAGATCAAGAACGCCGTGCTCAAAGCGGCGCTGCGGGCGGCGATGGCAGGGCAATGGCTCGACCAAGCCCAGCTGGAGGCCGCGGCGATGGAAGAAGCGGGCTCTGTGGAGCTTGGGTCCGGTGCGCCGGCGGATTAGGAGGGGCGAGCGCAGCCGAATCGGTCGGTCTGCCGGAGGCGGGTGGCTGCCCAGCCCCAGCGGCGAGGGTGGGCGCTGCGCCGGGCAGAGCCACCAAGGCCAACGCGTTCTTCTGCGCGGCGGCCCCCCAGCAACCCTGGCCAGCAAGGAGGCCCCTTGGACCGTCATCAACCTATTGACGCACCAGCAGCTCCCCTGATCAAAATGCGCATCACTTGGGGCTGGTGCCCAGAGTACTGGCGCTGGCGGGTGGCGGCGGTGAGTGCGCGCGGCATCACCCTGGTCGACACCAAAGGGCGGGTGCGGATCGCCCGCGACCAGTGGCTGCCGTGGCTGGCCGGCCGCTGCGAAGTGGGCGCCACCTATGTGGATGGCCGGCGAATCCGCTGCCCGGCCGCGGCGCCGCTGTTCCTGCCCGGCGATGTGAAGGAGCCAACGCCACCGCCCAGGGAGCAGCCGCAGACCCGCGCCGACGACCTGCCGACCCGGCTGCAGCAGGCCCGCGAAGTGCTTGCGCATTACCGGGTGCTGCCAGTGACCAGCCAGGATGCCGGGGTGCACGTGGTGTTTGACGGGGTGGCTGGCCATTTTCGGGTCTACTATGAGCTGAGATCGGCCCGCGGTCCGCGCTGTTCCTGCAAGGAATTTGGCCCGCAGCAGATGCTGGGGGTGCTGTGTAAGCACGCGATGGCGGCGCTGCTGCGCGACCCCGCGGCCAAAGTGATGTTGCTGCGCTACCTGGTGTGACCTGGGCTGAGCCAGGGTCTTCTGGGCGAAAATTGCGACCTGCCAGGGAAAATCCTGGTCCGGCGGAGGCTGCAAAATGTTAGACCTATCATGTTATTGGGAAGGATTCCATGACTCGTAGCCCTGTGGCAAGTCCTTTCCACATCAGGAGGGTCCACGGGAAACAAGCAAGAAGCCCATCGATGGGCTGTCATCGCATCGCCGCCCATCGGCAGTGGTGACGGTGGCGGCCGACCCACTAGTACAACAGAAAGCCAACACATAGATAGAGTTGGTTTCCACAGGAGCACACCATGGCCAGTACCACCAGTCTTCAAAAAGGCGCTCGCGAAGGCCTGAGCTACCAGCAGCTGCTTCCGCTGGTCGAGATGGCGCTGCGGGCCGATGCCCCGGTGCTGTTGCGCGGCCATCCGGGGGTAGGCAAGTCGGCATTGGCGCAAGAGTTGGCGCTGCGCCTGGGGCTGCCCGTGCTGGACCTGCGGCTGGCCCAGAAGGATCCTGCAGAGTTGGCGGGCATCTACGCCCCCAACCCCGAGCGCACTGCGCTGCAGCTGCTGCCTCCGGAGTGGGCCTTGGAGCTGCGCCGTCGGCCGATGCTGCTGTTTCTAGACGAGATCAACGCAGCCGTGACCAAGCTGCACCAAGCCGCGGCCTACCAGATGGTGCTCGAGCGGCGGGTGGGGCCGGTGCAGTTTCACCCCCAGACGCGGGTTCTGGCGGCGGGCAATCTGGATGGCGACCGGGCTTTGGCGATGCCGCTGTCTTCGGCTCTGCTCAATCGGTTTGTGCACTTTCGCCTGCGCGTCGATGCCGCAGACTGGCTGCTGTGGGCAGAGCAGCAGGACCTGCACTTGCCGGTGCGGACCTACATCGGCGCGTTTGGCAGGCGCGGTGCGGAATTGTTGTACCGCAACAGTGGAGAGGACGCGTTTGCCACCCCGCGCTCATGGGCCCAGGCGGCGCGGCTTTTGGCCCTGGCGCCGGCCAAGCTGGTCCCGCAATTGCTGTGCAGCTGTGTCGGGGCGACGGCGGCGGAGCAGTACCTGGACTGGCAGAGGGTGGCGGCCAAGGTCGATCCCCTGGTGATCCTTGACAAAGGCCGGATTCCGCAGCTGGACGGTGGGCCCTTGGCCGAGCCCTCGCTCAAGCTGGCCATGTTGGACGCCATGGCGGATTTGCTCAACCGCAGTGAAGTGTTGCCTGCGCACTGGCTCGACAATGCCGCGCGGCTGCTGCAGGCCAAGGGGATGGACCCCGACCACGCGGTGCTGCTGCTGCGGCGCCTGACACCGGCGGTGCGGCTGCAGCTGGAGCAGTCGCCGGTCTTTCTGCCGCTGGCCCGCCGCCTGGTGGACGTGCAACTGGCGCTGCTGGAAGGCGACGATGCCTAAGAAAACCGTTCTGACCCTTGAGGATTTGCAGCACCAGCGCGTGGCCGACCTGCGCCTGCGGCTGCTGAGCCTCTACCCCTTCTGGGGCTACCTGCTCGCAGAGATGCAGGTGCTGTGGGCGCCGCAGCTGCCGACCTTTGCGGCGACCGACGGCATGACAAGGATCTGGCTGAATCCGCAGTGGATTGCCGGCCTGTCGCGCCGCCAGCTGGGCTTTGTATTGATCCACGAACTGGGCCATGTGGTGCTGGAGACCCTGGACCGCGAACAGCACCGCCAGCGCCACCTGTGGAATCGCGCGACGGATTACGCCATCAATCGGATGGTGGCGCAGCTGCCTTCGCGGCCGCCGGCCCAGCGCGGTCGCGCCTGGGAACTGCCTGTGCTGGAGGTGCCGGGGCTGGGGCGCTGTGAAATCCTGCTGGATCCGCGCTTTGATCACCTGCCGGCCGAGGGGATCTACGCGCGGTTGCTGCAGGATCCCTCGCTGCCTGGCGAG
>CAIXGW010000402.1 GCA_903919145.1 uncultured Myxococcales bacterium | reverse complement strand
CTACATCGAGCGCGAGTACGGCCTGGGGCGCAAGCGCCTGGACCTGCTGATCCGCTGGTTTACCGGCGTCGACGCGGCGGGGATGCCGACGGGCGAAGACCGCCATGCCTTGGAGATCAAGGTGTGGCGGGATGGGCAGAAAGACCCGCTGGTCAAGGGCTTAGAGCAGATCGACGGCTACCTGGAGCGCCTGGGGCTGGCGACGGGGACACTGCTGCTGTTTGACGCGAGGTCCACCGCGCCGTGCGGCGACGACTGGGAGAGCCGCGGCGAGTCCCAGGAGGCGGCGACGCCGGGCGGGCGGACGGTGACCGTGCTGCGGCTGTAGCCAGACCGTCAGGTGGGCATTCATGCCGCCCGCGAAAGAACTGGCACGCGACCAGGGCACAAGAATCGACCTACCTCCAAGCTGGGACCGCTCTAATGCCTGGGGTACACTAGGCTATTGACTGCTGTGAGGGTGAAGTGCGCATTCAAGATGACGATCGCGACGTCGAGGTGAGAAACGCAACGCTGTTCGTTACCAGGGCGGAGGCTGAGGAGATCAGGGAATCACTCGCGTTGCTCCTAAGGCTGGGCGGCGTTGCGCATGATCATATTTCAACAGATTATTTTCAGAGGGAACTCACGGTTTGCTTGTATGAAGAGGGGGGCCAGAATTCAGGCCTCAACGAGCGGGCGCTGCGACTGCTTGCGGGCAAGGGGTTGCGGCTTCCTGACGCGGATGAGGAATGCGTCAACAAGGAGCTCAAGAAGGGCCATTCCCTTAGTCCTTGGGCGATGTTGCCAGGAAATTGCTGCCAATGTACCGTCAGGAGTCACTGACGGGCTCACGCTACCCAACCGACTGCAGGGCTTTCTTCTTGGCACCTCGAAGGCTTGCCCGTTGGCCCCCGCCCACTCTGGTCAGTGAGACCAAGTACCCTCAAGCCGGGGCCACGCCCTGATACACATGTGCCGTATCCGCCCGGCTTTCTGTGGTAGGAGTTGTCGATGTAGGGATTCCCGCCGGAGCTGTCGCCGAGTATCTTCGTCGGTAAGCGCCAGACAGCGCTGCTGTTCGCCGAGTACATGGTTGGACTGCAGTTGGAAGGCCAGGTTCAAATTGATGTGTACAGCGAGCTCGGCCATGAACTTCAGGGTGAGTTTGCAGATTCTTGTGACCTCGAATTGCCGGTGCTGACGACCCGCCTGCCGCGTCTTCTTGGCCGTCTGGTGGTTGCGGCGGAAGTAGTGGGCCGCGGTACGCTGAAGCTCGGCTTCGACACCGGCGAGGTGCTGAGCGTTTATGAAGACAGCGACATGTACGAGTGCTACCACATAGAGATTCCGGGTCGCCAGAGGTTCGTAGTTTGAGATGTTGCAGGCTTTTCTCCTGCGGTTGCTTGGCCGCGGCTTGACCCAGGGCCTTCGCGTGCCGAGTCGGCGCGTCGCGTCCGGCGTACTGCCCCCTACTGCCAACATGGCCTACTACGCCGGAAAGCGACCTTGCCGGCGCCGCCTACACCGCCCACTCGCCCAATTCGCCTCAGCATCCGCCCCACGCCAGCCGGAAGTTGCGCGCGCAACGTTTCGCACAACACCTTGAAACTCAGCGAGAAGCCCCCGCCCTCGGCGCCTCGCGCGACACCGCCGCGTCGGCCGCTTGCGCCGCCCGCCGAGCCGGTTCTCGGCCGATCCCAGCCGTGCTATCTTGCCCGCTGGAGGTCGCCGTCTATGCCCCGCCACTTTAATACCGCCGGTCCAAACGTCTTGCAGTGGCACTACACGCTTTCCGCCTTGGCGCGCCTGCCTGAGGTCCACCGTCTCGTCGTCGACCGCGCCTGGTTCGTCCTGCACGCCCCCCGCCAGGTCGGCAAGACCACGGCGATGCGTGCCCTGGCCCAGGAGCTGACCAACTCTGGCAATTACGCCGCGCTGTGGGCGACCTGTGAAGCAGGCGAGCCCTACCGCGATGACCCGGCGGCGGCCGAGCTCGTGGTCATCGACAGCATTGCCGCCAGCGCAAGCCTCGCCCTGCCCAGCGAATTGCGCCCGGTTGCCGCCGATCCAGCCGCTACGCCGGGCCGACGCTTGGCGGCCTACCTGCAGGCGTGGTGTGGCGCCTGCCCGCGCCCGGTGGTGCTGCTGCTCGACGAGATCGACGCCCTGCAGAACGACGCACTGATCTCGGTGCTCCGCCAGCTGCGCGGCTTGTACGCGGAGCGCCCCAGCGCCGCACCGTCAACCGTGGCGCTGATCGGCCTG
>CAIXGW010000401.1 GCA_903919145.1 uncultured Myxococcales bacterium | reverse complement strand
GGGCGTCTTTGAGGTCGTTGTAGCTGCCGGTGCCAGCGACTTTGGCCAGGCTGGTGGCCTTGACGTAGTCAGCCAGATCGCTGGTCTTGGCGTAGTTGGAGAGGTCGGCGGTCTTGGCGTAGGCACCCAGATCGCTGGCCTTGGCGTAGGCCGAGAGGTCGGCGGTCTTGGCATAGGCACCCAGATCGGCGGCCTTGGCGTAGGGCTGCAGGATGCCGGCGTCGAGGTTGCCGGCCTTGAGGCAGCCGCTGCAGTCCAGGCCTTCGGCGATGGCGGCGCGCAGGGCGTAGGGAGAAGAGCCCAAGGGCTTGCGCGGCAGCTCTGGGTCGGTGCCGATCTGCACGCCGACCCAGGCATTGGCCAGGCTGAGCGCCGCAGCCGACAGCGGGGTCTTGGCACCGATCTGGTAGCTGAACTGGCCACCCTTGGCGGCGATGGTCACGCCGCTTTCGGTCCAGACTGCGCTGCCGCCGGTCTCTGCGCCGTAGATGCTGATGGCAACCGTGTAGTTGCCGTCGGCCGCGGGGCCGCCGCCAGAGGACAGCAGCACGCCTTCGATGGCGCTGGTCGAGGGGACGGCGGCGCTGGCAACTGGAGCCGCGGCGACACCCGCAAGGGTCAACAAAGCTAGGCCAACATGAGACAGCTGGAAGGGCCGCATGATTCCACCTCGGGTTCGCGGCTGCCGCAGGGGCTGGCGCAGCGCGAAGGTTGTAAACGCGGGACCCTGACAGGTTATCACAGTTTGGGCGGGAATAACAAGAGGGCTTTGGGACTCGGCCGAAGATCGGCAGTCCGAACAGAGCCCAGAGCCTAGTCAAACAGGGTTTCGTCGCGCTTCAGCAACGGTGACCCGGCGCCCCACCACGCAAGGCAGAGGCAGCCAGCCAGGGTCGCCGGGCGGTGCACGCAAGGTTTGTTGCAGGGATCTGGCGGGCCACGGCGGGGCAGTGGTCGCGGGCGATCGCCGCTGCTGGCGCCGCTGCCGGAGGGCGAAGCGAGGGCGCACGCCGGGCGCCGCGGGGCACTAGCAGGGCGTGCCTTTCAGCGGCGGGCGGTTGGCGCCGGTTCAGAAGGACTCTTCGGCGGCCAGATAGGAGTGCATGCTGCCATTGCCGACGACGACGCCGCAGGAGGAGCACGCGCCGTCCGTGTAGATCTGCAGCTTGATGGTGTGCGCGCCGGCGGGAATCCCAGAGAAAATGCGGTCGTGGTGCATGTGTGTCCAGTTGCCGCAGGAGTAGCCGGTGTACTGCAGGCCCTCTTGCCACACGTAGCCCCACGCGGTGCCAGCAAACTCGCCGGCGTACTTGCCATCGACGGTAGCGCGCAGCGTGGTGTGAGAGCCGTAGTACACGGGGACGTCGCCGGTGATGCGCACGTTGCCACCGCGGGTCGTCAGGCTGACGCTGAGTCCGCTGATATCCTGAAAGGAACCAGAGCAGTAGGTCTGGCCACCGGCCGCGCGGACAAACTTGGAGTTCAGGAAGGCGCCGCCGGCTTTTGGGGCAAGGGTTCCGCCGATGGTCACAGCGCCATCGACGATCAAGTCGCCTTTGACCTGGATCTTCTTGCTCGACAGAGTCTGGATGTTGATGCTCCAGTTGAACTTGCCGTCATAGACAAAGGGGGGAGTGCCCGGCGGCACGCTGATCGCCAGAGTGTCCTTGACCGTGATCGACCAGTTGCCCTTGATGTTCTTGCCCAGCCAGTCCTTGTCCATGTCGCCGGTGTCGATCTTGTCGGTGTCGTTGTACTTGGCCACCAAGTTGGTGCCGGTCTTGCTGCCCTTGTACAGGATGTAGGGGGTCGTCATGCCAGGGCCGTACAACTCGACAACAAGCTTGGAGATGTCCGAGTTGCCGGCGCTGAAGTCGATCCAGATCTTCTGGGCGGTGCCGATGTCGGGGAAGTTGAGCGTATCGGTGACGCCGGCCGAGAAGCCGTCTTTGATCTGGACGTCTTTGGTGCCGTCGGTCTTGTCGACAAACTGGTTCCAGATGAGGTCGTTAGAGACCTCGTTGATGAGGTCCGCGGCGATGCCGGCGCTGGCGCACTCGTAGGCACCGTCTGCCTTGATGCCCTTCATGACCAAACCGGTGCCACAGGCGGCGCCAAGGACGGGAAGCGTGGGCTGGTTGGCCAGGTCGGCGTAGGAGCCGGTGGTGGCGACCTTGTGCAAGGTCGGGGTGTTGGTCAGGTCGGCGTAGCTGCCGGTGCCGGCGACCTTGGCCAGGCTGCTGGCCTTGACGTAGTCGGCCAGGGCGACCACGGTGGCGTAGCTAGACAGGTCGGTCTTCTTGGCATAGGCGGTCAGATCGCTGGCCTTGGCGTAGGCGCTCAAGTCGGCGGTCTTGGCATAGGCGCCCAGATCGGCAGACTTGGCGTACGGCTGCAGGATGCCGGCGTCCAGGTTGCCGGCCTTGAGGCAGCCGCTGCACTCTAGACCTTCGGCGATGGCGGCGCGAAGCGCAAACGGAGACGACCCCATCGCCTTGCGCGGCAGCTCTGGGTCGGTGCCGATCTGAATGCCAACCCAGGCGGCAGGCAGGCTTAGGGCGGCGGCCGACAGCGGGGTCTTGGCGCCGAGCTGGTAGCTGAATTGGCCCCCCTTGGCGGCGATGGTCACTCCGCTTTCCGTCCAGACCGGATTGCCGCCGGTCTCACCGCTGTAGATGCCCACAGTTACGGTGTAGTTGCCGTCGGCGGCCGGGCCACCGCCTGAAGACAGCAGCACGCCTTCGATGGCGGTGGTGGTGGGCACGGCAGCCGCTGCCGCTGCGGGTCCCAGGGCTGCAGCGGCTAGGAACGCGGTGGCGATAGCGGAAATTGGCTTGAATGCCTGCATGGCAAACTCCCTCAAATTGTCCAACGGATGTGGGAAGGTATCAGCCTAGTTGGCGCAGCAGACAGCGCACTTGACTTCGCGGCCGGCCGGCCAAGCGCTGCCGTAGTTGCCGGAACTCTGGATGCGCGTGACGTACAGCCAGCCGTTGCCGGTAGCGCCGGCTGACGAGTCAAAGCCGGTGGGGTCGATGCAGTAGTGGCCCGCGGGGCCCGTGTGGGTGTAATGGGCGCCCATCGACGTGCCGGCGTAGGCAGCGCTAAAGCCGGTAGGGCAGGTCGAGGATCCCCATTGGTCAAAGCAAAATCCCTTGGGCCAGCGGCAGACTGCGCAGTAGAGCGACTTGTCGCCGGGGATGCCGGACGCGGTGCCGGAGGTGTTCATGGCGTAAAGGATGTCGCCCTCGTAGCCATTGGAGACGCCCGGGTCGCCGCCCTTGGCGCAAATGCCGCTGGCGCCGTGGGTGTGCGTGTGGTGACCGGAATAGCCAGCTCCGTCGTACAGCTTGGCGGACCCGGTGGGGCAATTCTTGTTGCCCCAGTGGGTAAACACGCCGCCGTAGGCAGGTGCGTTGATGGTCTGGGCCGACAGAGTCCCACCGACGGTGGTGTCGCCATCAACGATCAAGTTGCCCTTGATCTGGATCTTCTTGCTAGACAGGGTCTGGATGGCGATGCTCCAGTTGAACTTGCCATCAAAGGTAAAGGGCGGCGTGCCGGGCGGGACCTGAATGGCCGCAATGTCCTTGACGGTGATCGACCAGTTGCCCTTGATGTTCTTGTTCAGCCAGTCTTTGTTCATGTCGCCGCTGACCAGCGCATCGCCGTCGTTGTACTTGGCGACCAGCGCGGTGCCGGTCTTGCCGCCGTTGTACAGGATGTACGGGCTGCTCATGCCCGGGCCGTACAGCTCGACAATGACCTTGGTCATGTCGGAGTTCAGACCAGAGAAGTTGACCCAGATCTTTTCAACCAAGCCTACATCGGGGAACACCAAAGTATCGGTGACGCCTGCAGAGAAGCCGTCTTTGATCTGGACGTCGGTAGTGCCAGCTTTGGAGTCGACAAACTGGTTCCAGATGAGGTCGTTGGAGACCTCGTTGATCATGTCAGGACCTACACCGGCGCTGACGCACTCGTAGGTGCCGTCCAGCTTGATGCCCTTGAGGACCAGGTTGGTGCCGCAGGAGGTTCCGAGCTTGGCCATGACCGGCTGGTTGGTCAGGTCGGCGTAGGAGCCGGTGGTGGCGACTTTGTGCAGGGTCGGGGTGTTGGTCAGGTCGGCGTAGCTGCCGGTGCCGGCGACCTTGGCCAGGCTGCTGGCCTTGACGTAGTCGGCCAGGGCGACCACGGTGGCGTAGCTAGACAGGTCGGTCTTCTTGGCGTAAGCGGTCAGATCGCTGGCCTTGGCGTAGGCGCTCAAGTCGGCGGTCTTGGCATAG
>CAIXGW010000400.1 GCA_903919145.1 uncultured Myxococcales bacterium | reverse complement strand
GATCTCAAGGTTGATCTCGGCCATGGGCCTGAACTTGCCGTCGCGGTCTATGTCGGCCTTGATGTTGATGGGCCGCAGGCGCTCCGGGAACTTGCCTGTCTCCGAGGTGCCGTAGTACTTCTCGATGTGTTTGCGCGAGCGCGCAATGGTTAACAGGTCGAGCAGCGTAAAGTAGTCGAACCCGAGCATTTCGATCAATTGCCCTGGCGTTCTCGCTGTGTCCGGCAGGTCTAGCCAGCGGTTGAATTGCTGCTGGGCCCGCCGCGTGGTCGCCTCGATACTCGCGATGCCGTGGTCAATCAGCGCCGTGTCGTTGCCCTCGGTGGCGAAGGCGATCTGATTGCGCAGGTCGGCCATGCGGTTGTTGACGGGTGTCGCAGAGAGCATCAGGACCCGGGTCTTGACTCCTTCGCGAATAATCTTGCGCATCAAGCGGTCGTAGCGCGTCTCGCTGCCGGCCTTGGGCGTCTTCTTGTTGCGGAAGTTGTGGGACTCGTCGATCACGACCAAGTCGTAGTTGCCCCAGTTGACGTGGCCAAGGTCTACATCGCCCGACACCCCGCCGTCGCGCGAGAGGTCCGTGTGGTTCAGTACGTCGTAGTTGAAGCGGTCGGCGACAAGCAGATTGCGGCGGTCGTTGACCGTGTAGATGGTCCAATTGTCGCGCAGGCGCTTTGGGCACAGGACCAGCACGCGGTCGTTGCGCAACTCGTGGTATTTGATGATGGCTAGCGCCTCAAAGGTCTTGCCCAGGCCAACACTGTCAGCGATAATGCAACCGCCGTAGCGGTTCAGCTTGTCGATGGCGCCGACCACACCGTCGCGCTGAAACCGGTACAGCTTCTTCCACACCACTGTATTGCGAATGCCTGTGCCGGTGCGGATGACCTCATCCTCGTCGAGCGCATCGCCACGACTGGCCAACACGTTGTGAAGAATCAGGTTGTATAGCGTCGCTGGTGCCGTAGGGTTGGTGAGCGTGCGCAGAGTTGCCAGCAGTTCTTGCCGTTCGGTAGGTCGGGCGGGCAGTGCCTCCCACTGGCTGTCGAACCAACTGCTCAGAACTCCTGCCTCTTCCAAATTCTCTGAGGCCTGGACCAGACTCATCCGGTTGCCCGGCGTGATGCCGAGGCCCGGCGTCGTCAGCGCAAGCGCACCCAGTGCAACCCGAGTTGGAACTCCCTGCCTGTCGCGAAGAACGAGCGTACCTTGGGGAATTGCTGAGTCCGCAACGCGGAGTTGCACGCCATGTTCAAGCCACTGGGCACATTTCTTTGCCCAGTGTCGGGTCATCAGCCGGTTCCTGGCCGCTCGGTCTGCTTTACCCCCAAGGAGGTCGGACGCCGAAATGCCGGGCGGAAGCACAAGGCGCGTTGTCGCAAGCCGGCCCAGGGCAGGCGCCAATTCAGCGAAGCCGAACAAACTCAGCCCCGGAGACGCGGAATCGAGGGCGCCTCCCGGCCGCAGTTCGGCGAGCGCAACGTCAATGACTCTCTCAGTTCGGTTATTGCCGACTAGGCGCATCTTCCGAGTCCCTTGGGCGGCAACAGCGGGGGCGGTGCACCCGTGGTCCGCCAAGAACCAGGGACTACTGCGCGCCCGCCGCGCCACAAATAGGGACCACCCGCTTGGGCGCGGAAGGCGGCAGTGATCAGCACCGGCCCCTCGGTGGTCCGAACCGCAGTGGATTGTTCTGGCGTCAAGGACATAGCGGCCGCCTCGTCGAGCTCGGCTCCAGGGTTATTGCCACAGTCGGCAAGCACTTGCTGACAAACTGCGACAGATCGCCGACGGGAGCCCTCTCGGTCGCTTGATCTACTCCATATAGGTAGACTTGCCAAGATGTAGGCCGAAGCCCAGATGTGCACCTACGCCTCGATTCAGCAGACGCAACTGTCGAAGCTCCGAACGGGCCGGATGCCGCGCGGCTCACCCGGCGAGGCCGTGACCCGCAATACTGCGAACATGCACAAAATGAATGGGCTTTCGGGCGTTCTTACGGCAAGACTCAGCCCGGCAGCCCTGGCTGCCAGCATGCTCCCGGACGCAAGCATCGGCGTTACCCCGTGATCACCAGACCCCAGGCCGGCGGCTCAGCAACGCTCACGCCGCCCAGGGCCCTGTGCTATCCCTACCTTTATGGGCCTTGTCGCGATCCCGCCGGACCGCAAGGCTGCGCCGCATGGAACCTGACCACCCATCTCGCGAATTCGTCCGGCAAATCAGCAAGGCCGTGGGCATTTGCCGCCGCCGCCGCGGTTGGTCCCAGGAAGTCTTGGCCACCAGAATGGGCTTGTCGGACAAGATGATCGCCAAGATCGAAGGTGGCCGGCACGACATGCGCCTGACCACCGTCTGGCGCCTGGCTGCCGCGCTCGACCTGACGCCGCTGCAACTACTCGCTACCCAGACGGATTCCGCCGAGCCCACCTCCATCCGCCACCGAGGCCCCCTCCAAGGCCTGGCCCGCACCGGCTGGACCCGCGCCAAGCCCAACACCCCCGGCGCCATCCCAGTCCTAGACCTCCGCCCGCGAGCCGGCCCCACCCGCGCCGCACCCACGCCCCTCGCCATCGCCTGGGTCTCGCCCCCAGCCGACCACCCTTCCGCGCCAACCCCAGACCTCTTCCTCGCCCAAATCCGCGGCGACGCGATGCAGCCAACCCTCCTCGACGGCCAATGGTGCCTCTTCGCCAAGGGATTCGCCGCGGACACCAGTCTAGGCAAGCTCTGCCTAGTCCGCGAACTCGACCCCGCCGGCCTGACCGCCTGGACCGTCAACAAGCTCACCGGCATCCAGCTCGGCGGCGATGAGCGCCTGACCCTGCAGCTCGACAGCCTCAACCCCGCCTACGCCCAGCGCCAAGTCGTCATCGGCGCCAGCTCCGACACCGCCGTCGAGGCCGTCCTGCGCGAGGCCTTGCCTACACGCGGCGGCTCCCGCGGGCGGGCCAAGGCCTGATAGCCCCAGCCGCGCGCCCCGGGCACTTCGGTACGTCAAG
>CAIXGW010000399.1 GCA_903919145.1 uncultured Myxococcales bacterium | reverse complement strand
GGATGCGCCGGCGGCGCGGTGGCCGGTCGGCGCGCTGCTGTTTGTGTCGCTGCCGCCGGTGTGGGATTTTGCGACGTCTGGCTTGGAGACGGGCTTGGCCGTGCTGTGGCTGGGGGCGAGCTACCTGGCCCTGCAGCGCCATTGGTCTGCGGCCGGCTGGCTGTGGTCGCTAGGTCCCTTGGTCAGGCCTGACTTAGCCCTCTATGCCGTGGCTCTGGCCGTGGCCGACGTCGCCACCACCCAGCCGCGTTCTTTGCGGCGCTGGCTCAAGGCCGGGCTGCAGCTGGCGGCCCTGCCGGTCGCCGTGCAGGTGTTGCGCATGGGCTACTACGGCGCACTGCTGCCCAACACCGCCCTGGCCAAAGAGGCGGGCCTGCCCAACTGGCCGCAGGGCTGGCACTACCTGTGGGACTTTCTGCAAACCTACGGTCTGTGGCTGCCGCTGCCGCTGGCCCTGGCGACGCTGCCCGGCATCGCGGCGACGCAGAAGGCCGAGACGGGCGCAGCAGCGGCCGGTCCGGGGCACGGCAGCAAGGTGACTGGTGAGGGTGACCCTCCCGCAACTGCAAATGCACGCTGGGAAATTTGGCGTGCGCGCGCGCCGATGCTGGCGGCAGGGGTGCACGCTCTGTACCTCGTTCGCGTGGGCGGCGACTTCATGCACGCGCGCCTGTACCTGCCGGCGCTCCTGGCCTTGCTGCTGCCGGTGTTCAGCGTGCCGCGACCGCTGGGCGTGCGGGCCACGGCGACCAAGGGGCTGCTGGTGTACTGCGCGGCCCTGTGGCTGCTGCGGCCAGCCCATCCGCCGCTGGGACCGCACTCCATTGCCGACGAGCGGCGCTACTACATCAGCGGCGCCGGCCACCCCAACCCGATCACCCTGGCGGACCACCGCGAGCAGTATGGGGTTGCCGCAGCGCTGCGGTTGCGCGAGCGGGCCAAGAGCGAGCCGGGCCTGGTCCACGTGTCGCGCAACATCGGCTTTGTCGGGCTGGCTGCCGGGCCAGACGTGCATGTGGTGGACCTGCATGGCTTGGCGGACCCCGTTGGCGCAAGGCTGCGGTTGGCAGAGCGCGGCAGACCCGGCCATGAGAAGTTGCTGGCCAACGCCTGGGTCACGGCGCGCTGGCCGCATTGGACCGGCCAAGCCGACGCGGCTGAGGTGGCGGCCGCGCGTGCAGCGCTGCAGTGCGGCGCTCTAAGCACGCTGCGCGCGGCAATTGAGGACCCGCTGACGTTCGACAGGTTCCTGAGCAATGTGAAGGGTGCCGCTCAGCTGACCGCGCTGCGGATTGCGCCAGAGCCGCAGGCGGCGCAGCGGGAGCTGTGTGGTCCTGCACTCCCCTAGGCAATGTTTACTCCGCACAGCTCCTAGGCAATTCCGCCCTGCGACCTGCGGCGGTCCCACCGCCCGCCACTCCCCAAGGCAATGACTGAGCCGCACAGCGCCTAGGCAGTTCCGCCCTGCCAGCTGCAACCCTCCCACCGCCCGACACACCCCCAGGCAATGTTTACTCCATACAGCGCCTAGGCAATTCCGCCCTGCGACCTGCGACGGTCCCACCGCCCGCCACTCCCCAAGGCCATGTCTGATCCGCACTGGCCCAGGCGCCGTGTAGCCCTCAGCCCGCGCGGTACAGCTCGGCAAAGCGCTGCAGGAACAGGGCTTCGGCCTCGACCGGGCCGATTGGCTCTACCCGCAAGTCCAGCGCGGCTACCCGCAGCCCCCACGACTCCGCCGGCGGCTCCATCAGGTCGCGCAGTTCGGTGGCCAGCAAGGCGTCGTCGGCCCAGACCACCGAGGCAGGCATGGGCTCGGGCAGCCCAAACGTCCCCAGAATCACGGTCAGCAGGCGGTGCTCTGCGGCGCGGAACTCTGGTGCGGTGTTCTTGAGCGGCCGCGGCAGATCGCTGATGTACGCCTCGGCGGCATCGTGCAGCAGGCCCCACAGGGCATCTTCTGGCGGCACCACCTGTGATACCAGCACGCTGTGCTGCGCCACCGAGTAAAAGCCGCGGCAGTGCCCATTGAAGCGGCACTGCATCGCCAGAGAGTGGGCGATGTCGCGGATGTCCACGTGCTCCGCTTGTGGGGCCAGCGGCCAGAACTGCCTGCCCGTATAGGTCTGGATCCACGCCATGTTCGCCTCGTCCCTCTGGAAAGATTGCGCGCTGTTTTGCCTACTTGCCGAGGTGCAGCCGCAGCAACACTACGTCGCGATGGCACCCACCTGTCGCCACGGCACCGACCAGCAGCCACTGCCGATCGGGCAGCTCCGCCAGCCGCCAGGGACCAGCACCAGCCACTTGCACAGCGCCTTTGCGGCCGCGAACCAGAGCCCCAATGGCGGTGGATTCCAGCTGCAGCGCCGGCGGCTTGCCCCCAAACTTGCTTAGACTCTTCAGTTCCTTGGCGGGTATCACCTCTACCTGCCACTGGCCGGCCACCAGCCTGAGGCGCTGCGGCGGCGCGCTGCCAAGCAGAACCTGCCCCTTGGGGCCCCAGCGCAGCTGAGCCTCGGTCCCCTGCACCGGCGCCGACCAGCTGACTTGGCCCGTTGGCGTCACCTGGACCACCCTCAGCCCCGGGCCGTTGCGCACCGTCGCCAGGACCGTCTCACCGGGCAGGGGCAGCAGCGCCTCGATCTGCCCTGGCCCCGGCAGCTGCAGGTCGCCCAGGATCTTGCCCCGCGAGTCACCGCGCAGCAGCCACGGCGTCCGCTGGCCGGCTTTCTCGACATAGCCACCGCTCAGCCACTGGCCGCCGGGCAGGGCCACCGCCGTCAGCGGAACATCCAGATGGCCACCCTGGCCCGCAGCCGCCCAGGTCAAGGTCCAGCGCTGGCGCCCGGTGGCATCCAAGCCCCAAGCCCGCAGCTTGAGCCCCGCACTGCCCAGATCGGCGGCGGCCAGCACCAGCGCGCTGCCATCGGTCAGGCCCACCGCGGCGACCGGCTCCTCGTCTTCAGCTGCGCCAAACAGACGCTCGGTCACGGGCCGCAACCCACTGGCCGGCCCCTGAGCCAGCCGCCCCTGCCACCAAGGATGCCCCGGCAGCCCTTGGCTCTCTGCAACCTTGCCGCCGGCGCGCTGCAGTGCCACCGCCGCCGGGATGGGCGCCTGCAGCAAGATCGGAGCCCTGGCCTGGCTGGCCAGGTCAAACCACGCCGACTGCAGCTTGAGCGCCGCGTCCTTGGCCCGCCCGGCCTGCAGGTCTGCCCAAGCCAGCTCTACCTGGGCCAGGGCGTTGAGGCGGCGCTCCTGATAGATCCTTACCTCTCCAGAGCTTTTGCCAATCAGTCGCTGCCACAGCTTGCCGGCACCGTCAAAGTCGCCGCGCTGCTCCAGGGCCAGGGCCGCGGTCTGCAGGGCCGCATCGTCGCCGGCAGACGGCTGGGCCGCGGGCAAAGGCGGGCAACGCGGCCGGGCTGGCCCTGCCGGCGCTTCCTGCGGAGCCGGGGGCGGCAAAGCAAAAGCCGGCCCTGGCTCATCGCCGGCATCCTGGGCAATCGGCGGCGGCGGCGGCGCTTCATCGGCGCTGGCCGGGGCAGCTGCCATCGCCAAGAACACCGCTGCAAAACCAAACCATTGCGCGAACATGGGCACCTGCCTGGCGAGTCTATTTCGGCGTGCGGCAGCAGCGGATGCCAATGCCAGAGGTGCTGCTGGCCGGCGGCGCAAAAGCGCGAGCGCTGGTGCGAATTTCCGGCGCATTGTCTTGAAAATAGCCGCCGCGCACCACCCGGCCGGGGCCAGACGCGGGGCCTGCGGGGGCCGTGGCGACTTCGCCCTGCTTGGCCAGCTCTGCGTAGTAGGTTGAGCCATACCAGTCGCTGACCCACTCGCGCAGGTTGCCGGCGGCGTCCTGCAGGCCAAAGGGGCTATCGCCCTTGGGATACTGGCCCACAGCCTGGATGCCGCCGCAAGAGCCCCCCCAGTTGGCAAACTCGCACGCCGCCCCAGGAGTGTTGCCCCACGGAAAGCGCCGCTGGTCGGGGCCGCGGGCCGCCATCTCCCACTCGGCTTCTGTGCACAGGCGCCCGCCGCCGGACCACAGGCAGTAGCTGGCCGCTTGGCTCCAGGTCACGTAGTTGACGGGGTATTTGCCCTTGCCGGCAACGCCGTAGGTGGCCGCCGCGCCGCTGCCGGGAAGGGTGCACGCCCCGCCGGCGACGCACTGGCCGTACTGCTCCACAGTGACCTCTGCCTTGCCAATGAAGTAGCTGGCCACCTGGACGGTGTGGGCGGGTTTCTCGTCAGGATTGCAGAAGGTATCGCTGGCACTGCAGCCTAGCTTGACGGGTCCGCCGGGGACCCATGCCATCTGCGCGGGGCTGACCACCGGTACGCACGCCGCCGCCTGGGCCCCTTGCCCACACCACTTGTTGACGTCGCAGGGCAGCGCAAAGGCCGCGGGCGGGTGCAGGCAGCCTTTCTTGGCGTCACAGCTGTCGATGGTGCAAGGGTTGTTGTCATCGCAGCCTAGCGCGGCACCGCCTTGGCACAGCCCCTGGACGCACTCGTCGGCGGTACAAGCACTGGCATCCACGTCGCATTTGCCCGGCCCGGCGGTGTGCTGGCAGTTGCCACCGCTGCAGCCGTCAAAGGTGCAGGGGTTGTTGTCGTCGCAGGGGTTGTTGAGCCCCAAGCAGGCGCCCGACTTGCAGGCGTCGCTCTGACTGCAGGGGTTGCCGTCGTCGCAGGCCTGGCCGTCGGCGCTATTGACGGGCGCGCAGCTGCCAGAGGCGGGCTGGCAGACTTGACCAACACAGTCTGACAACCCCGGACAGTCGATGGCGAATCCAGGCTTGCACGCCCCATTGGCGCACACGTCGCCCTTGGTGCAGGCATTGCCGTCGTCGCAGGCTGTGGCTGCGCTGGGCAGGTGGGTGCAGCCGCTGGCCTTGTCGCAGGCGTCGGCGGTGCAGGGCTCCTGGTCAGCGCAGGCGATGGCGGTGTGGCCGCAGCCCGCACTGCCGTTGCACAATTCCTGGGTGCAGGCGTCGCCGTCGTCGCACGCCAGCTGTACGACCTTGGCCCCGCAGACCCCAGCCGTGCACAGGCGCGCGCTAAGAGTCAGCATACCGCCTTCGCTCAGACACTCGGCTTGGCCGCAAGGCTTGCCCTCGGCGGCTTTGAACGACTCGCACTTGCCTGCGGTGCAGCGGGCGTATTCGCAGGGCCCAAGGCCCAGGGCTTGGATGCAGTCCTGGTCGCTGCTGCAGCCGGTCTGGGTGACCGCGTCGCTCAGAGCGCCGTCGCCGGTGTCCGCGCTTTGGCCATCCACCGCCAGGGTGTCTTCGGTCGCGGCGCCATCGCCCTGGGTCGCCGAGGCGTCCTGTGCCAACCCATCGCCGCCAACGTCTGCGCCGCCGTCACCCGCTGCGCCGCTGTCCAGGGCCGCGAACTTGGGCTCCGGAGCACAGGCCTGCAATGCCATGGCCACTGCCAAACCAGCCAGCAGTGCCAGCCTTGTTACAGAGTCTCTCACGCATCCTCCCAAGTCGCAGCTTTCCGGGGCCCGCTGCCTTTGGCGCCCTGCTAGAGGGTCAACACGATTCTTCCGGCGTTGCCAGGGGTTGCCGGGTTGCCAAAGGACTGCGTCTGACCATCGCCGCCACGACCGGCCTGGCCAGCATAGCTGCTGAGCTGGTTGCCGCCCGCCGCCTGCCCCAGGCCGCCGTTCGAGCCGATGAGCGACACTGCCTCCTGGATCCAAGAGGATCCGCCGCCGCCGCCGCCGCCGGTGTAGGTCCACATCGCCGCGCCACTGCCGCCGCCGTACCAGCCGCTGCCGCCACCGCCGCCAGAGCCGTTGCCAATGCCCTTGCCGGCCTTGTGCCAGCTCGCCGCTTCGCCCTTGAGGATGTTCTTGCAGTCATTGACGGCCTGCGTCACCTGGCCGCCGGTGTGCTGGGATCCTGCGGTACCGGCGACGGTGCAGTTGGTGTACATGCTCTTGTTGTCGATGACGCCTGCCGCGCCCCCGGCGGTCTGGCTGCCGCCGCCACCGCCGCCAGCGTTGGTATTGTAGGTATTGTCTGGATTGCCGGGGCTTCCTTGACCGCCAGCTGCCCCGGCCGGGCCGCCATTGGCCGTGCCCTGGGGCTTGCCATTGCCGCTGTTGCCGTCGGATCCGCCGCCGCCGCCGCCGCCCGCGATCACCACCGGCGCGCCGTTGACGATCACGTAGCTGGCGCCGCCGCCGCCGCCGGCCACCAGCCCGCCTTCGGCCACGCGAAGCTCTACTTGGTCGCCGGCCTTGACTGGCACTTCGGCCTGTACCCACGCCGCGCCGCCGCCGGTACCGGGCGCGCCACCAGCGCCGCCGCCGCCCCACAGGTGGACTTTCATGACCGAAATACCTGCGGGAACAGCGCCTTTCACAACAGTGCCGCCGTCGGCGTAGACAGTGGTACCCAGGGGCAGGCTGTCGCCGGTGCACGCCGCCGTATTGCAGACGTCCTGCTTGGAGGCATCGCCAGTGCACGCCTTGCCGCCGCAAGAAGGCTGCGGATTGCTGCAGCTGCGCGTCGCCGTCAGGGTGCCGCCGCCGCAGGTCTTGGAGCACACCCCGTTCACCCACTCGGTCCAGCCGCCGTCCACGGGGGTGCAGGTCTCGCAAGACTGCGTGTTGCAGGCCTCACTCTTGGATGCCTCGCCAACACAGGCCTTTCCGCCGCAGCTGGGCGACGGATTGCTGCAGGTGCGAGAGAGGGTCTTGCTGCCGCCGCCGCAGGTCTTGGAGCAAGCGCCCTCGGTCCAGGCCGTCCAGCCGCCATCGGTGGGGGTGCAGCTGGCCTCGCACTTGCCGGCCACGCAACCTTTGCCGCCCTCGCACACGGCGGTGGCTGGGTTGTCCACGGTGCCGTCGCAGTCGTCGTCGATGCCATTGCAGGTGTCCGCGGCCAAATTCTTCAGCGCGCACGCGGTCAAGCCGCTGGGGCCACACAGGCGACTGCCGCTGCACTTGGCCTTCTCTGCGCCGGTCGCGTCTTTGGCGGGCACCGAGCAGGTGGTCGAAAGCGACGCCGCTTGTGCGGCCTTGGAGCAGGGGCAGATCCCCAGGCCGGTCGCGCCCTTGGCTGGAGCGGCGGTGCACTGCTTGGTGGGCGTGCCCTCGGCGGTGGTGGCGTCGCTGCACTGGGCACCGCTGGGGCAGTCGGCCTGGACCTTGCACGGCACCCCGCAGAACCGGCCAGCGTCGCCGTAGCTCACGCACGCCGCTCCGGGAAGCGCCAGAGCGGTGCAGTCGGCGGTGGTCAGGCACGGATTGCAGTAGCGACCGGCGCTGGGCACGCAGACCTGCAAGATGTCGGTGCCGGCGGTGACCTGGGCGCAGAACATCCCGGTCGGGCAGCCGCTGCCGGCGCACTTTTGGGCGCACTGCTTGCCGTCGCTGGTGTCCAGGCACAGGCCGGTGTCGCAGCCGGCGTCGGTGGCACAGCTGCAGCCGGGGCCGCCCGGGCAGGCCTTGGCAGCCGTGTTGTCGGCGGCGGCATCCCCTGCTGAGCTGCCGGTGTCGGCCGAGCCGCTATCGGTGCTTGCAGCGGCGTCGCCGGCCGTGACCTCTGGCAAGCCCAGGCTAAAAATATCTTGCGAGGCTGCACCTTGGCCGGAAGGCGTCTCCTCGGCGCAGCCACCAAGCCCAAGCAAGCCGACCATGCCCAGCGAAACTGCCAATTGCCGCAACCAGCGCCGCTGGCCCGACCCTGTCCCCTTCTTGCCGCTCATCGGTACCTCGATTTGTTTCTGTCTGGGCGTTGTCGCCGCGAATCCGCATGGGCGAGCTTGGCGCCCCACCTGGCAGCGCAAGGGCAACCAACGAGTTGTCCTGGTTGGTGCTCCATGAACCAGCCGTGCTGGGGTTCCAGCGCGACCGCTATGACAATTGCTTGACAAGCCGCAAGGCCCACTGACCAGCGCCCGGCGCGGGTTGCCGACCGAACCTCAGCCGCCGCGCATGCTGAAACTGCCGGTCGCCGTTGTCAAAGCCTTTGCGCTGGCCCCCCGTAATTCGCCGCTGCGACCCGCCAACAGCCTGCTTGGCCAGCCCTGGACGGCCCCGCCAACCGCCGATAAGCTCCCGTCGCGCCTGAGTGACCGCCAGCCGGGCCAGGGCGCTCGTAGCATCGCACGCTCGGAGGCCCCCATGACGCTCGCCAAATCCATCGATCTCCAAACTCTTTCTCTGCTGGATGCGCTGGACCTCGCCATCGCCATAGAGCAGGAGGCCCGCGAGCGCTACAAGGAATTCGCCGAGCTGATTGGCGACCGCTACCACGGCGACGCCGCAGAGTTCTTTGAGAGCATGGTCATCAATGAGGAGAAGCACCGCGCCGCCCTGGTTCACCGCCGTCAGGCGCTGTTTGGCAATGCCCCGGCGCGGGTAGAAACCGACGACGTGGCCGACATCGAAGCCCCAGAGCACCGCGTCGCCCGCAACTACATGGGCACCCGCCAAGCCCTGGAAGTGGCGCTGGCGGCCGAGCACAAGGCCTGGGAATTCTTTAACGATGCCCTGCCACAGCTGCGCGACGAAGACGTCCGCGCCCTGTTCACCGAGCTGCGCGACGAAGAAGCCCACCACAGCCAAATGGTGCGCGACCTGCTGGACCGCGTGCCGGGCGACGACGATGCCGACCGCGAAGCCGACGAAGTAGACACGCCAAACCTGTAGCCAGCGGGCGAAATCTGTTGCAGCATGTAGGCCCTTGACGGCGCCCTAGGGGCCCAGGACTCCATGCCCAGAAGCCACGCCCCGGCGCCGCGACGCCCCTTCCTCGCAGAGCCAAAGCCGCGCCGTGGGGTGGCGATCTTTTGCGCGCTGGCAGCGTTGTGCGCCCTGGCCCTGCCCTCCCTCGCCCTGCCCTCCCTCGCCTTGGCTGCCCCTGCTGCGGTGGTGCTGCGCGGTGGAACGCTATGGACGGCCACTGGCGCGGTCCTGCCAGACACAGATCTGCTCCTCAGCAATGGCCAAATTGCGCTGATGGGCAAGGGCCTGACGGTACCGCCGGGCACAGCCGAAGTCGATGTCCGCGGCAAGATCGTCACGCCGGGCCTGGTCGATATGCACTCGCACTTGGGCCTGTATGCGGTGCCCAACAGCCTCGCCCACAGCGACGGCAATGAGATGACCTCTCCGACCACGCCCATGGTGCGCGCCATCGATGCTTTTGACCCCGAAGACGCGGCAATTGCCAGGGCGGTGGCGGGCGGCGTGACCACAGCCCTCATCCTGCCGGGCAGCGGCAATGCCATGGGCGGCCAGGCGCTCTACGTCAAGCTGTTTGGCAGCAGCACGGCGGCCATGGCCATCGCCGGGGCGCCGCGGGCCATGAAGTGGGCCATGGGCGAGAATCCCAAGCGCCACTACGGCGGCCGCGGGCAGATGCCCATGTCGCGGATGGGCCACGCGTGGATCATTCGGCAAAAACTGCAGGAAGCCAAAGAGTTCAGAGAGCAGTTGGAGAAGTGGGATCGCGACAAGCAGGGCCCTCGACCGCAGCGGCTGGACCTGGAGCCGCTGGTAGCCCTGCTCAAACACGAGGTGCTGCTGCAGGTGCACTGCTATGAGCGCCACGACATTGAGACCCTGCTGCGCATCGCCGAGGAGTACAACATCCGCGTCGCCGCCATCCACCACGCGCTGGAGGCCTGGAAAGTCGCGGATCTGCTAAGAGAGCGCAAAGTCGCCGTCGCCACGTTTTCAGACCTGTGGGGCTTCAAGATGGAGGCCTACGACGCCAGCGTCCACGCGCCACGGTTGCTGCTGGAAGCTGGGGTCAACGTCGCCCTCAAGACCGACCACCCCGTCATTGATGCCCGCGATCTGATGATGGAAGCTGCCAAGAGCCACCACTACGGCGTGCCAGAGCAGCAAGCCCTGCAGATGGTGACGCGCAATCCGGCCAAAGCCATTGGCCTGGACAATCGCCTGGGAACGCTGGAGCTTGGCAAAGATGCTGACGTCGTGGTCTGGCCAGGTTCGCCCATGCAGCTGGGCGTGCGGCCAGAGCGGGTGTTTATCGGCGGCACCCAGGTCGTCGGCGCCGGCAGCAATCTGCAGGCCGCGTGGAGCCACGACCTGCACCCTACCGGCAACGTCTGCGGATGTGGTCCATGACGGTGTTCTATCCATCCCCCCATACCGGCTGGACGTTTTCGGTGGCCGCCGCCGCAAGTTTGGTCGGCTTGGCGCTGACCAGTGTGGCCCTGCCGTGTCTCGCCGAGGCAGGCAGCCCCAGCCCCGCGCCTGTGGACGCGGCCGCAGCGGAGCTGTACATCCAAGGGGTCAAGATCCACACCCAGGTGCGCGGACAGCCTGCCCTGGAAAGCGGCGTGTTGGTCGTCAGCAAAGGCCGGCTGACGTGCGTGAGCCCGGTCGGCCCGGGCCAATGTCCGCAGCCCAGCGGCGCGCGCTTGTTCGACTTCGCCGGCAAAGGCGTGGTGATTCCCGGGCTGGTAGAAGCGTTGGGCCGCCTTGGCCTTTACGAAATCGACGCTGAGGGCAGCTCTCACGACGGCACCGCCGGCCGCCAGACCAACAACGCCGCCGTGCGCGCCCTGGATGGGGTGACCATGGCCTCGCGTGCCATCCAGGCCGCGCGCAGAGCCGGTGTGATGGCCGCGGTGGTGCGACCCCAGGGCAATGCGCTGATCGCCGGGCAATCGGTGGCCTTTCGGACGGTTGGGGCGACCATTGAGCAGGCCCTGATCGCGCCAAGCGCCGCTGTCCATGTGCACCTGGGCCAAGAGGCCAAGCGCGACGAGCCCCTGGTCGGCTCGCGTTCGGGGCAGATCGCGGCGCTGCGGGCGATCCTGACCCGCGCCCAGCGGTTGGCGGCCTGGCCAGCGACCAAGAAGCTGCCCCCCGGCCCCGAGGGCGATCGCCTGGCCCAGCTGCGAGAGGATCCGGGCCTGCTGGCGCTGGTGCCGGTGCTGCTGCGCCAGCAGCCGCTGGTGGTCCACGCCCACCGCGCCGACGACATCGCCGCAGCCTTGCGCGTCCAAAAGGAATTTGCGCTGAAAATGGTGATCGCCGATGGCGCCGAGGCGCACGTGGTCGCCGACCAGCTGGCCAAGCAGGCGGTGCCGGTGCTTCTGCAAATCCGGGTGCGCCCCTACGATTTTGCCACCCAGCGCGCCCGCGAAGACGCCGCCGCGGTGCTGACCGCCGCGGGCGTTACAGTGGCTCTGGGCTCGGGCGAAAGCCACAATGCGCGCAACTTGCGCTGGGAAGCCGGCTACGCCGTGGCGCAGGGTCTGGCCTGGCAGAGCGCCCTGGATGGGGTCACGCGCCTGCCCGCCGAGCTGCTGGGCCTTCCCCAGGGGACGGGCACCCTTGCCGTCGGCCAGACCGCCGCGCTGGCCGTGTACGACGGCGATCCGCTGAGCCTGCAGAGCCACGTGCTGCTGGTCGTGCTGGGAGACAGCGTCGAATTCGCACCGACTCAGCGATAGTACCCAACGCCGCTGACTCGATCCGGGCTGCACCCAGTTCTGGTTCACAGGTCTTGGGGCCTACGGCTGGGCTATCTTCCGTACCCCAAACCAAGTCCGTTGCGAAACCCCAAACCAACTGCGGGTTTGAGGGACTCGTGCACCGACCGATCGGGACCGACACCCGGTCGTGACACGGGGGTGACAAATTCCAGAAGGGATCAGATGCCAGAAATTGCGTCTCCCCCTGCAGCCGCGTACGCTACCCGCGCTCCCGCCCTGGGGGCCAATTCATGGACTGGGCCGCTAGCGCCGCCCCAAAAGAGGAGCAAGCATGAGCAATTTCTCGCGTCGTGAGTTTCTGACCCGCCTGGGCGTCGGCGCCCTGGTCGTCGGCGGTGTATCCGCCCTGGCTGCCTGCGGCAAGTCTGGCGGCGGCGAAGGCGCGGCGGCCTGCACCGACCCAGGTGGCGGCTCCAAGGCCCAGCGCGACGCCCTGCACTACGTCGACAAGAGCCCCAACGCCGAGAAGAACTGCACCAACTGCCAGTTGTATCTCGCGGCCGAAGGCGGCGCCCCTTGCGGCAAGTGCACGCTGTTTGCCAGCACCCCCGTGTCGCCGACCGGTTACTGCGATACCTGGACCAAGAAAGCGTAGGTCCCAAGAACAGCAGCGCCCTCCGGCTACTCGCTGACCGCCGCTGGCGTGAAGAGAGTACCCCCGGAGGGCGCTGGCGTTTTTCGCCCCTCTATCGCGAAGCCTCAAGCCAATTCGCCGTGGCGGCGGAACCAAGCCGCCATTGCCGGATACAGCTCGCGGGACGCGCGGCTGCCAATGACCGCGCCCACATGGCCCCCAGGCACTTCCAGCACTTTGGTCTCGGTGGCGCCGCAGCGGTCAATCAGCGCCGTGGCCGCCGCCGGTGGGCAGATGGTGTCGCGGCTTGCGCAAACCACCATCACTGGGCAGCGCACGTTGGCCAGGTCGACCCGCTGGCCGCCCACCCGGTGCGTGCCCTGGATCAGCTGATTGCCCTGGTACAGCTGAGAGATGTAGGTGGTGTAGGCCGCGGCGGGAAACTCGACGTTGTCATTGGCCCAGGCTTCCATGGCCACAAACGCCTGCACGGCCTTGGGGTCGTGCGAACGGTCGGCAAAGCCAATCCACTTGCCGATCTGCAGTGTTGGGCGCAGGGCGGTAAATCCCTCTTGCATCTGCTTGGGGGTGATGTTGCCCGGGGCGGCGATGGCGTGCGCGTCAAACCAGCGGGCATCGGTAAACTCGGCCAGCACGCCAGCTTTGGAGAAGTCGATGGGCCCGGCCAAGTTGACCAGAGAAGTGATCCCCTCTGGGTGCAGCGCCACCGCCACCGCGGCCAGCGTCGCGCCCATGCAGTAGCCCAGCACGCCCAGCTGCGGCTTGCCGGAAATCCGCTTGGCGGCTCTGAACATCCGGTGCAGGCGCTCTTGAATGTCCTGCCAGGTGATGTAGCGGTCTTCCCCTTGCGGCGCGCCCCAGTCGATGCAGAACACGTCGAGGTCGTCGGCCACCAGGGCTTCGATGAGGCTGGCGCCGCTGCGCAGGTCAAACACGTACCAGCGGTTGATCATCGACGGCACCAGCAGCACCACCGGCCCGCGGCCATGCAGGCCCTGCTTGTTGCGGAAGCGAAAGAGCTGGGCGGTGCCGTCGGCAAACACAGTGTCGCGATCGGTGGGCATCAGCTGCGGCTTGTTGGCGGGATCAAAGGCGGGCAGGATCGACGGGAACATGGGGACTCCGGCAAGGATCTTCGGCAAGGATCGTCCAGGTAGCGCGAGCGACGTACTTCGCACCCGCACAAACATCCTAGCCGATTGTGGCCGTGAAGCAAGAGCGGAGCGCCGCATCTGCGCAGAGCTGGGCTACTCCTTGACCCCCCCTTCCTTCTTGCGTGGTCCGCGTTTGCGCCCGGCCAGGCCGGCTCGGATGACCTCCAACTCTTTCTGTAGTCTAGCAATTTCCTCGGCACCAGCCCCCTGTTCCGCGGCCACCGGCCTGTGGGAACTGGACGGCGGCGGCGGCGGCCCGGCTGGCTGCGTGTTCGCAGGTGCAGCAGAGGGGGGCGCCGGCGGCATGGGTGGCTGCGGTCCTGCCCCACCCGGGTGGCCCCAAGGGCTAGGAAACCCCATGCCATACGGGCTGTTGCCCCCATAGCCGGGCGCCTGCGGATACGGATTGGGCTGGGCGTAGGGGCTGGGCTGCTGCGCTGCACTCCATGGCCACGACGGCTGGGCGTTCTGAAAGAGCCCCATCAGCGGATTCCACTGACTTACCCATTGGTTGGCCTGCTTGCCGCCGACGTAGACCTCCAGCGCCCAGGCGATCCAGCGGCTGAAGAACTCGCCCAAAGCGTCGTCTCCCAGGCGGATCAGGTGATGCAGCAGCGGCACCGGCAGCAGCTTGGAGGCGCCGCGGCTCTCCAGAATGATCTGCGTCAGCGTGGCCTGGGTCAGATCGGCGCCGGTGGCCGCGTCGATCACCAGCGCTTCTTCGCCGGTTCTGATCCGCTCAGCAATTTCTTCCAATGTCACATACTTGCTTGCGCCGGTGTCGTACAGGCGGCGGTTGGCGTATTTCTTGAGCAGCATCTGTGACCTTCCTGTGGTGATCGCTGGACAGCAAGCCGGCGGAAACCGGGGCTGCCGATGGTGGCCGCCCCCCGCGGGCGCTATCCTTGGCGCGCGCTGGTTCCGTTGCGATCCGCCAGAGTAACTCGACCTCGCGCCGTTGTAGCGCACTTCGCACCTGCCGTCGACACCCGCCGCTTTGCCCTTGACCTTTTTGTGCACCTGCGTAATCTTGTGCTGCGCGCTGCGCCGGAGCACCCCATGGCACCCTACAGTACCCCAGTTCACCACCCGCTGCGGCCAGCTACCCTGGCAACCCACGCTGCACCCATCGGTCGGCGTCTGGGGGCACGCCGGCTTGCTGCGGCTCTGACCGTTGTGGCCGCCTGGGCGGGGGCCAGCGGTTGCGCCGCCGAGGAAGAAGCCGCCTGCCGGGTAGGCGCCGACTGCGCCTCAGGCATCTGCAACAGCAACGGCACCTGCGCCGCCACGGCCAGCGCCGACGCCAGCGCCACCTCGGACGCCGGCACCTCGGACACCAGCAACGCCGACAGCCAGGGCAGCTTGGCCGACGCCGGCGACAACTCGTTCCCCACGCCCGACGCCAAAGCCGACAATGGCAGCAATCCCCAAGAGGCAGGCTCAGTTGACATTGCCTCACCCTCCGGCGATGTACCGACCGACATCAACGACCAGGACATCAAAGTCCCCGACACCGGCGGCCCTGCCCTGTGTGCGCCCAACCACGATGGCACCGTTGTCCGCGCTGAGATTCAGCTGGCGGCGGGTCTGGCCGCGCCGTTTCTGGTCGCCCAGGACGTCACCGTGGATCTGGCCGGCGCCCCGGGCGAGGATGGCAAGCCGGTCTGGGACTTCTCCAAGGGATTTGCCGGAGACAAGCCCGTGCAGGTCAAGACCTTGGACGTCGCCAGCCAGTGGTACGGCAGCTACTTTCCCGGCGCCACCTACGCGGCCCGCCTTAACGAGTCAACCGACCTGATGGGCGTCTTTCAACTGACCGACGGCGAGCTGCTGCTGCTGGGCGCCGCGTCAGAAAAGAGCGGCTTGCTGGCCACCCGCATTGCCTACAATCCGCCAGTGCCCACGCTGCAGTTTCCGATGAAAGTCGGCAGCCAATGGAGTGTGAAGTCCAGTGCTTCCGGTCAGCTCAACGGCGTGCTGTCGGGGTGGACAGAGCAGGTCGACATCAACGTCGGCGCCTACGGCATCCTCAAGACCCCCATGGGCAACTTCCCGGTGCTGCGCGTCGAGGCCAAGACCCAGAAGATCCTTGGCCTTTACACCACCACCTACCGCAGTGTCGCCTTCCTGGCAGAGTGCTTTGGCGTGGTGGGAAAGGCCGACTCCGCTGCCAATGAGAGCCAAGCCCTCTTCACCAAAGCCGCAGAAGTGCGCAGGATCGCGCCGTGAAGATGCAGACCTTGCCCTGGCTGCTGCCCAAGGTGGCGGCGCTACTGCTGACCTGCATGGCCAGCGGCTGCCTGTCTTGGCACTCGGGTCCCATGCCCGGCGAGCCAGCCAAGGCCAGCTATGCCGTGGTCCAGAAAGTCCGCATTCGCTATGCAGACTCGGGCCAGCCGCCGGCTCCCGCCGCTCAGGATCTGCCGCCGGTCGTGCTGATCCACGGGTTTGCCTCGGCGCTGGAGACCTGGTCGACCGTGACCCCCAAGCTGCGCCAGCACCGCCGGGTCATCGCGCTGGATCTCAAGGGATTTGGCTGGACCGACCGGCCAGAAGGCGACTACTCGCCCGCAGCCCAGGCTCAGCTGCTGCTGGGGCTGCTCGATCAGCTCGGCGCCGCCAAAGTCGACCTGGTGGCCCACTCTTGGGGCTCTTCGGTAGCTCTGGCCGCGGCACTGCAGGCTCCAGAAAGGATCAACAAGATCGCGCTCTACGATGCCTGGGTGTTTGACGAGCAGCTGCCGGCCTTCTTTCGCTGGGCCAAGGTGCCGGGGATCGGCGAGTTCTTGTTCAGCGCCTACTACAAAGAGCGCGGAGACGAGCGGTTGGTCAGGGCCTTCTACGATCCCAGCGTGGTGACAGAGGGTTTTGTCGAAGAGGTCGAGCACGCCCTGGACCGCCCCGGTACGGTGGCAGCGGCTTTGGCGGCGGTAAGGGGCCAGAACTTTGACCAGATGGAGAAAGGGTTTGCGACGATTCGCCACCCGGTGCTGTTGCTGTGGGGCCGCCAAGACATCGTGACCTGGCCAGAGTTCGGCGAGCGGCTGGCCCGGACGCTGCCCTCAGCGCAGCTGGTGGTGTTTGACCGCTGCGGGCACTTCCCCATGCTGGAGGCAGCGCTGCCCTCCTACCGGGCCCTTGCGGGCTTTTTGGGGGTGACGCCATGAACGCCAGCCGCCTGACCCTAGCGGCCGCAACCGCTTGGTTGTGTACCTGCACCACGGCAAGCGCCTTGGCCCAGGGGCCCTCTAGCGACCAAGACCTGGCCGGCAGCGCCAGCGGCGAGCCGGGCTTTGCCGAGCTGGGCAACCAGATCGATGGCCGGCCGCAGAGCTGGTGGTCCATCGATGGCTACCTGCGCACCCGCGGAGAATGGCTAAACAATCTGGACCTCGACCGCGGCCTGGATCCCGCTGGCAAGCCTCTGTATGTGGTGCCGCCAAGCGCGCCAGGCGCACAGTCGCTGCGCCACGCCGACCTCAGGCTGCGCACCGACGCCACCGTGCGAACCCCGCGCGGCGGAGGAGCTGTGGTGGTGCGGCTCGACTGGCTCGACGGCCTGGCCTTGGGCAGTGCCCCCAACGCCGCGCCGACGGCCGCGACTGGGCAGCTGCCTCCCGCCAGCCTGGCAACGGTGCGCCGCGCCTACGGCATGATCGCCCTGCCCTTTGGCGCCCTGGCCCTGGGGCGCATGAACGGCCACTGGGGCCTGGGGATGGTCAGCCACGGCGGTGACGGGCTAGACAGCGACTACGGCGACGCGGCCGATCGCCTGGCTTTTGTCACACCGCTCGTCGGGCACCTGTGGGCAATCAGCTACGACTGGTCCTCTACTGGCCCGGCAGCGGCCCGGCCCGGCATCGGCGGCACCGCCGCGGCGCGCAGCATCGACCTGGACCCCAGCGATGACGTCCGCTCAGTGACCTTTGCCGTGCTGAAGTGGCGCGATGCCCTGACCCACCAGCGGCGGCGCCAGGCCGGAAAGACCACGCTGGAGTATGGTGTTTTTGGCAGCCGCCGCTGGCAAGATCGCGATGCCCCGGCCACCTGGGCCAGCTCGGTGCCGCCTGCCGAGCTCGGCAGCGCCGCATGGATGCGCCGCGATCTCGACGTGTTGGCGGGCGACTGCTGGCTGCGCGTCTCCGGCCCCTGGGGCCGCGTCGAAGCCGAAGCCTTTGGCCTGACCGGCGCCTATCAGCAGGCGTCGCTCATCCCGGGCGTGCAACTGCGCGACCCCATTGAGCTTCGCCAGCTCGGCGCCGCCCTGCAGTCGCGGCTTGGCAGCGAGCAAGAGGGCCTGTCCTTTGGCCTGGACGCCGGCGCCGCCAGTGGCGACCCCGGCCCCGGCTGGGGCAGCTTTGCCGCGGCGACTGCCCGCGCTGGCCAGCCCGGCGTATTTCGCGCTGCACAAATCGATGCCCCGCGCGACAACATGCTCAGCGAGCTGCATTTTGCCGCCGACTATCGGGTCGACCGCATCCTGTTCCGCGAGATCCTGGGCGCGGTGGCCGACGCCGCCTATGTGCGCCCGCACATCCGCTACACCGTGGCCGAACTCGGCGCCGGCCAGCTGGTCGCCGACCTCGCGCTCATCCAGTCGTGGGCCATCCAAGCCTCGACCACCCCGGGCGGCCAGACCAACTTGGGCTTTGAAGTCGACCCAACGCTGACCTACCGCAGCCGCGACGGCATCGACGCCGCGCTGGCCTGGGCATCGTTCGTCCCCGGCAGCGCCTTTGACAACCCCGGCAGCGGTGCCCCCGGCTCCGCCATGACTGCCCGCGCCGCCCACCTGGCGCGCCTGACCCTGCGCTGGAGGTTCTGATGCCCCACGTACCCCCACCCTCTGTCAAGTCACTCCGCAGGCTGAGGTTTTTGGCAATTCGTGTGATGCAACTCTCCGTCTTCGTAGCCGCCGCAGCGGCCCTGCCAGGCTGCATCGACAACGCGACCCACCCAGACTTGCAGCCGTGGCTGCCGCCTGGCAATGGCGCCGGCCTTATTGGCTGCACGCCCAACCTGGATGGGATCCTCACCTCCGCCGAGCTCCAGGCAGCCATTGGAGTGCCGGCGCGCTACCGCCTGGCCTTTGATCAGTCTGTGGATCCGCAGGGTCAGGTCAGCGCCGCGGGCAAGCGCAGCTGGGACTGGGGCTGGTCTAGCGCTGGCGAACAAGTCCTTACCATCGCAGCAGAAAACGCCAGCGACAAGTGGTACGCCTCCAAGTTTCCCGGCGCGCAATTCACCACGGTGTTTGACCTCGAGGGCAAGCTCGATGCCGTCTACCGCAAGGATGACAAGGGCTTGTGGCTGCTGGGCTTGGTGTCGCGCCAGGCCAAGCCAGCTGGCGGCTTGACCCTGATGGCCTACGATCCGCCGGTCCTGGCGGTACAGTTGCCGCTGCAGGCCGGTGACGCCTGGACGTCGGTCGGCACGATCAAGGGCGGCTCGTTCAACGGTCTGCCCTATGCAGGCACGGATACCTACAGCTACCGGGTCGCCGCCGCGGGCGCTCTGGTGCTTCCCGACCTGGCTATTGACCAGGCGCTGCAGCTGACCGTCCAGGTCACGCTGGCACCTGTGGTGGGTAAGCCCATCACCTCACGGCAGATTTCTTACTTTAGTGAGTGTCTGGGCGAGGTCGCCCGGGCCAGCGCCGTCACCGATGAACCGGCGGAACTGTTCACCAAAGCCGCACAGCTGCGTAGACTCGGCCTATAGAGGCTGGGCAGCATTGCCAGCTGTTTTTCATGGCCCAAGGGCCACAGTGAGGGATCCGATGATGGGTTGGGATCAGTGGAAGCAGGGATTTGATGCCTGGGAAAACGCCACCGCACAGCTGGTCGAGCAGTTCATGCGCAGCCCGCAAGTGCTGGGGCCCGCTGGCCAGGCCATGGGCGCGGCCATGAAGCTCAAAGCCCAGCAGCAGCAAGCCGTGGCCGACGCCTGGGCCAACATGGGCTTGCCGACCCGCAAAGACCAAGAGCGCAGCCTGCACGCGCTGAACCAGATCCAAAGCCGGCTGTCGGATCTCGAAGAGCAACTGCAAGAAACCCGAGCCGAATTGCAGGCCCTTCGCGCCGACGCAGCTGCTGCGCAGAGTGCTTCTGGTCAGACTGTCGCCGCAGGGGCGCCCACCCCCGCTGCTGCCGAGCCGGCCCCGGCCAAGCCGCGCAACACGGCTAAGAAAGAGGATGCCGCCAACTGACCTGTCTGCAGGCTCGCCCGGCCCCAGCGCAAGGAAATCGTCATGGACGTCAACGCTTTTCTAGAAATCCGCCCGGCCCCCGCCGTGCTGATGCACGCCACAGCGGCGCGCGCCGATCGCGTCCGCTACCACGTCCCACAGCCCGAAGGCGGCTGGCAGGACCTGACCTGGGGCGAGCACCTGGCCCGGACCCGTGCGGTGGCCGCCTGGCTGCTGGCCACGGGGCTGCAGGCGGGCGAGCGTTGCGCGATCTTTGCCCCCAACCGCGTCGAGTGGATGGAGGCCGCGCTCGGCATTCAGGCGGCGGGCGGGGTAATGGTGCCGGTCTATGCCAGCAACACCTTGGACCAGCTGGCCTATGTGGTTGGGCACAGCGACGCGCGGGTGCTGTTCGTCGATACGCCGGCGCTGCTGGAGCGCACTCGCAAAGCCATGGAACTGCACGCTGCCGAATTGTCGCTGCTGCGCCAGGTAGTGGTCCTTGATGGCGCCCAAGTGCCTGCTGACGATAGCGATTTCGCCAAGATGTGCATCAGCTGGGCAGAGGCCTCGGCGCTGGGTCGCCAGCTGGACTCCGCCGATCCCCAGCGCGTGACGGCGACAATCGAGGCCCTGGACCTCCATGCCCACGGCATCATGCTGTATACCAGTGGAACTTCAGGTAATCCCAAGGGCGTGCCGCTGACCCACCACAACGTCGGCGTCAATGGCCGCGACTGGCTGCTGTGCAACGGCCCGCTGGTCGAAGAGGGCGACGTGGACCTCCTGTGGCTGCCCATGAGCCACATTTTTGGCTACGGCGAAGCATGTCTTGGCAATACCTTGGGTTTTGAGACGTGGCTGACCGACCCCCTGTCTGTCTTGGGCCTACTGCCGCAGATCCGCCCGCACGTGTTCATGAGCGTGCCATCAGTGTGGGAAAAGCTAGCAAACATGGCATCAAAGGCCGACGATCGCGATCAAAATCTTCGCGATGTGACCGGTGGCCGAATGCGCTTCTGCCTGTCTGGCGGGGCTGGGCTCAAACGCGAAGTCAAAGAGACCTTCTTGCGGGCGGGCATGCTGATTATCGAAGGCTATGGGCTGACCGAGTCCTCGCCGACGCTGACCCTGAACCGGCCCGACGCCTTCCGCTTTGACTCGGTGGGCAAGCCGCTGCCGTCGGTCGAGCTCAAGCTGGCCGAAGACGGCGAGATCCTGGCGCGCGGACCCAATATTTTCAAGGGCTATCACAAGGACCCAGAGGGCACCGCCAGCGTGCTTACCGCCGACGGCTGGCTGCTGACCGGCGACGTCGGCCGCTGGACCGAAGACGGCTTCCTGCAGATTATCGACCGCAAGAAAGACATCCTGGTGACTGCGGGCGGCAAGAACGTGGCCCCGACCAACATCGAGCTGCAGTTTGCCGACGAGCCGCTGGTCGGCCAAGTGGTGGTCTATGGCGACGGGAAACGCTATCTGGTCGCAGGCTTGTGGCCAAACTTTCTGATGGCGGATCACCTTCTGGGCCACCTGCCTGCCGCGGATCGCCAGGCGGAAATCGATAGGCGGCTGGCGGCCAAGGTAGAAGCTGTCAATGCTTCGGTCGCCCACCACGAAACCATCAAGAAATTCAAGATTTTTTCCGATCCCCTGACCGTAGAGAATGGCCTGCTGACCCCAACGCTGAAGATCCGCCGCAAGAAGATTGCCGAGCGGTTTGGCAGCGAGTTCGAAGCCCTTTATCTATAGGTTGAGCCCTGGAGCCGCCATGCCTTCGCCCGCCACCGCGCCTGCCAACGCCAACGTCGCCCAAGCCAGTTGGTGGGGCCGCGTCAAGAACTTGGTTTCGTTGCCAAAGCGCCAGCGACTGCGCGTGGGTGCCACCCCGTGTGACGTGGCTGGGCAAGACAACAAGCTGCGCCTGCTCCACTACCACCCGCGACCCCAGGGGCTGGAGCACAAGACCCCGGTGCTGCTGGTGCCGTCGCTCATCAACCGCCATTACGTGCTGGACCTGACACCGGGAAAAAGCTTTGTTGAATTCATGATTCAGCGTGGTTTTGATGTGTACTGCATCGACTGGGGCACGCCAACTGATGAAGATCGATACATTACCTTTGATGACGTGGTCGACAAGATGCTCGGCCGGGCGCTGCGCCGAGTCTGCCACCTTTCCGGCCAATCCCAAGCCCATGTGCTGGGTTACTGCATGGGCGGCACCCTGGTGGCCATCCACGCTGCGGCGCATCCGGAGCACATCGCTTCGCTGACGGCGGTGGCGGCGCCAGTGGCCTTTGATCGCGCCGGCCCCATGGCAGAGTGGCTGCGTTCTGGGCACTTCGACGTCGATGCCCTGGTCAAGGCCAACGGGGTGGTGCCATGGAGGCTTCTGCAGTCGTCCTTTCAGATGCTGCGGCCAACCCTGCCGTTGGCCAAGACCGTCAACTTGGTCGACCGAGCCTGGAATGACAAGTTCCTGGACGGCTTTCTGGCCATGGAGACCTGGGCCAATGACAACGTCGGCCTGCCCGGCGAGTTCTACAGGACCTACGTGCGCGACCTGTACCAGCGCGACTTGCTGCAAACCGGCCAATTCGCGTTGGCCGGTCAGCGCGTCGACCTACGCGCCCTGTGCTGCCCGGTGATGACGGTCGCCTTTACCATCGACTCGATCGCTCCACAGGAGTGCTGCGCACCGCTTGGCGACCTGGTCGGCTCGAGCCGCGTTGAGCGGGTGCTTTTCGACGGCAGCCACGTCGGTGGCATGACCTCCGGCCCGGCAGCCAAGGGGCTGTGGCCGCAGATCGCTGCTTTCTGGGCCGGCACTCCGGGATTGTGACACCCCAGGCAATGTTAATGTTAAGCCCTATAGATTCTTGTGGAATTTTAGCAAAATTCGAGCCTGAATGTCAGTGCCGCGGTCGGCGTCGAACCATTCTCTTCTGCATAGCGCACGACCGCCGGCCGCAATCAGCGGACGTGCAAGCTCCACCGCACCACTTGCGATTCCACAGAAGACAGACGGCCCACGCAACGCGACAGGCCCACCAGAGGCAGGACCGTAGCTTGCAATACGGCGAAAGACCCCACAGGTCCCAACAGGACGGCCCCAAGTGGACCTGCCCCGAGGTCTTGAACGGGTCGTCACACGTCCTGGCTTCACGTACCCTGACCCTCTGTCAAATTACAGTAACTACATGGAAATCTATCGAGCCACCCCCAACCAGAGGGCTGCAGTGGTTGACCAACCTAGTCGACCAATGGCATCGAGCCGACAAGCGTGTGCAGCGGCAGGCAGAACTTCGGTCCTGCCAGCCCTCGCTGCCCAGACTTGGCCCCCTTGTGCCATCGCTGCTTGGCCTCTGCGTATGCTTGGCAAATCGCTAGGTATCTTGCTTCGTACTCCAATACTTCCATCAGATTGGCCGACAGAAGGTACGGCAACCGGTTCTTCCTGTTGCCCGCTTTCTTGGCCTTGGGTGGGCCCTGCTCAAAGGGCTCGCCGGATTCCGACCGCCGCGGCGGGATCCAGTTCGTCTCCACTGAATTCCCTGAACCACTTTCAGTTTTGCTGGCATAACATTGGGTCAGGGGCACCTCGCCTTCGCCCGCCTCCTCCGCCGCTTCGGGTGCCACACCCACGGGGCCTTCGGCACGCGCACGATTCGCCTCCGGCACCTGCGGCCCCCCAAACGGCGCCGGCCCAGCCAGCAACGCAATCTTGCGAAGGACGTGAAGCGGAGTGACCGCGGCTTCGTCGGCGATCGCCCGGTAGCGGCCCTGGAGTTCGCCCGGACTGAGAGCAGCCCAGCATTGCGGCGGGCTGATGGTCACCGCAACGCCGGTCGAATAGACCTCCTCCGAGCCGGCGCCGCCTTTGAGCTGCGAGTCGCGATAGCGCCGAGTGCGGTCGACCACCGTTCCGTGCAGGGGAATACCGTCGATCATGGCCTTGGCGCTGGAGACTCCGGGAAACTGGACTGGGTGCTCGACAAGGCCTGCCTTAACCGCTTGGCCCAGGATGTAGCGAATGCGTCGCGAGACGGACACCTCATCTTGGGCGACAGGGACCCACTTGTTTTCACTCCAAAACTTTCCGCTGGAGCCCAGATGCTCATGGGACAACCTGGCAAGGCCCCCATGAAAATACATCAGAAACTTGCAGAACTTGCTGGATGACGGGATCTCGAACAACCCGTGGTAGTGATTGGACATGAAGTGGACGGCAAGAACCTTGATGCCGTAGATAGTTGCGGCCAAGTACAGCATACCGACGATCTTGCTGGCCAACTCTTGGCAGTTCGGGTCAAAGCCAAAGACCCCGCGATTGGTGCGGATGGTGATCTCGTGCAGGTAGCTGGGGTCGTAGTATCGAACCAAGCTGGGCCGCAGCGCTGGGGCTGGCTTCTTGGATTCTGATTTGGATCGATTGGGCTTTGTAGACATGAGGACCGCATCTACAGCGCGTAAGTGCCCTGTTGTTTAGGTTCTCGTTGGATGGCGGGAAAAACCGCGGCGGCGGTCGCAAGTTTCCAAAAATAGTTTTGCGGCCGACCCGGACTCCGCCAACGGCACCAGAGGCGACCCGGGGTGATAAGAGGGCAATTCCGTATACAGCGAGAAGGGATAACAAAGGGTCAGGGGCGCGGATCAGGGCCGCTGAACAGGGCAAACCGCCTGGTTGTGGGGCCAGCCGGCCGTGACAGTCTGCTGACACAACCAGAAGCCGCTTCGGTGTTGACCGGCTCTCACCGCTGGCAGGAAGCCCACCTTGGCAGCCACCCGCCGCCGTGCTTTCCTGAGCAGCCCTTTGGAGGATCCATGACCGCACCAGTTCCCGTCCGTTCTGTACTCAAGGTCACCGGCATGTCCTGTGGCCACTGCGAAGGCCTTGTTGTTAAAGGGGTTTGCGCTGTTGCTGGCGTTCAGTCCGTCTCGGCGAGCGCCGCAGCTTCCCAGGCCATTGTCCACCACGATGGCACGCCCAGTGCCGCCCAGCTGATCGCCGCCGTGGTAGCTGCGGGCTATGAGGCCCAGGAGGCGCCGCAGTCGGACCCAGCGGCAAGCGAGGGCGACGGCGACGGCGAGCCTGCCTTACCCGGGCCCTCGGCGGCGGCGCCGGGGGCGGCAGCTGGGGCAGAGGCCCCACTATCACAGTCCTCCCCTGATCCATCGGCTGCGGAAGGGCCAGTGCAGGCCAAGGTGCGCCTGCGCCTCAGCGGCATGAGCTGCGCCGCCTGCGTTCGCTCGATCGAGGGCGCGCTGACTTCGCTGCCCGGCGTGTTGGCGGCCAGCGTCGATCTGATCCTAGAGCGGGCGGAGGTGCAGTTTGACCCGCGCGTGACGCACCCGAGCCAGCTCATCGACGCCGTGACGGCTCTAGGCTACTCCGCAGCGGTCTACAGCCAAGCTCCGGCCGCTGCAGCCAATTCCAGCGACAACGGTCGCCACGGCTTGGCCGGGGTGGTCTGGTCGCTGGCCGTCGGCGCAGTGACGATGGTGCTGGCGATGCCGCTGATGAGCGACCACGGCGGCATGGCCACTGCCGACCCACTGACCGCGCTGATGGGCAAAGTAGACGGGCAGTTGCAGCAGCTGTGGCCGTGGCTCTACGCCGCCGACAAAGACGCGCTGCGTTGGACGCTGCTGGTGCTGTGCACAACGGTGGTCGCTGGTCCGGCGCGGGGCTTCTTTGTGCGGGCCTTCAGTGCCCTGCGCCACGGCTCCGCCGACATGAACACGCTGGTGGCCTTGGGCACCGGCAGCGCCTGGCTACTGAGCGCGCTGGCGACCTTAGCCCCTCATGCCCTGCATCAGGCGGGCCTGCCGGCGCACGTGTGGTTCGACGCTGTGCCGTGGGTGCCGGGCCTGGTCCTGCTGGGGCGCTGGCTAGAGGACCGCGCCAAGCGCCGCACCCGCCAGGGGCTCGACGCCCTGGTCAGGCTGCAGCCGTCGACGGTTTTACGATGGCAGAATGAGCAGTTTCAAGAGGTGGCAATCCAGGACATCCTGCCCGGCGATCGAATCCTGGTGCGAGCCGGCACTGCGATTGGCTGCGACGGCGTCATCGAACAAGGCCGCGCCGCCGTGGATGAATCGCTGCTGACGGGCGAGGCTGTACCCGTCCTGCGCAGTCCAGGCCAGGCGGTGGTCGGCGGCTCGGTGGCGACCGATGGCGATCTGACCCTGCGGGTGACCAAAATCGGCGAAGACTCGGCCCTGGCCACCATCATCGCCCAAGTGGAGGCGGCCCAGGCGACCAAGCCGCAGCTGCAGCGCTTGGCCGATCGCGTGGCCGCGGTATTTGCTCCGATTGTGGTGGCGCTGGCGGTGGTGGCAGGCCTGCTGTGGGCGTGGCTGGGTCCAGAGCCCAAGCTCGGCCACGCGCTGCTGGTCGCCGTGACCGTGGTGATTGTCGCCTGCCCCTGCGCCATGGGCCTGGCGGTGCCAACGGCGGTGATGGTGGCGATCGGCCGGGCGGCCAAGCGCGGTCTGTTGATTCGCACTGGCGCGGCGCTCGAAAACGGCCATGCGATCTCGGCGGTGGTCTTTGACAAGACTGGCACCTTGACCATGGGCCAGCCGGCGGTCCAGCAGCTGATCTGGCCCCACCTTGCCGGTTCGCCGGGCCACGACCCGCTGCAGGGCTGGGGGATCGCCGCCGCGCTGGAGCAGACCTCAAGCCACCCGCTGGCCAAGGCGCTGGTCGAGCATGTACGCGCTCTGCCTGGGGTGGTGTTGCCGGCGGTGCAGAAGGTCGATCACCTGCCGGGTCGCGGCGTGTCGGCTGACGTGGCCGGGCAGCGGTGGCGGATCGGCTCGCCGCAGTGGTTGGCCGAGGAAGGCGTGGATCTGCAGCCTTTACAGCAAGATCTGGATCGCGCGGCCCACTCTGGCTCGTCGCTGCTGGCGGTGGCGGCGGACCGGCAGGTGGTTGGGCTGGCGCTGTTGGCCGATCAGCTGCGACCTTCGGCCGGTGAAGCAGTGGCCCAGCTCAAGCGTATGGGCATCACCGTGGCGCTGATCAGCGGCGACCGCGAGCCCGCCGTGCGGCACCTCGCCGAACAGCTGGGCATCAAGCGCTGGCACGCGGCGGCCCTGCCGCAGCACAAGGTCGAGTTGGTGCAAGCACTTCGCGCGCAGGGGCATCGGGTGGCGGTGGTCGGAGACGGCGTCAACGACGCGCCGGCCCTGGCTGCGGCCGACCTGGCTCTGGCGATGGGCACCGGCACCGACGTGGCGGCGGCCCAGGCCGACGTGGCGATCATGGGCCAGGACTTGACCGCCGTGGCCGACATGCTGGCCCTGTCTACTGCCACCCGCCGGGTGCTGTGGCAGAATCTGGGCTGGGCCTTTGGCTACAATGCGCTGGCCCTGCCGGTGGCAGCGGGCCTCTTGGTGCCGCTGACTGGGATTTGGCCTTCGCCGGTGCTGGCCAGCGCCGCCATGGCTCTGTCTTCTGTGTCTGTTGTGGCCAACTCGCTGCGGTTGCGCAGTTGGCAACCTTCTGGGAGCAGTAGCCCTGCCCCGCGTCCCTAGCAAGACGCCGCCGCGGCGGCGCACCTGAGGCACCCATGCGCACCTTTGCTGTTTCCCTGCTGACTTTGGCGGCCCTTGGCTCTGCGGCCACCCCGGCGCTGGCCGATGTCCGGCCGCCCACGCTGCCAGCCCCGGTGGCCAGTGCGCCCTCCGCCGCTGCCCTCAAAGCCATGGCCGCCGCCTTGAATTCGTACAACGCCGTGCGCAAGGCGCTGGCCGCCGACGACCTGGCCGCTGCCAAGCGCGCCGCCCCGGACGCCGCCGCCAAGGCCACCGGTGCCGCCAGCGCCTACGCGCCAGCCCGCGTTCAGCTGGCCGACGCCGCCAACGCCGCCCTCGCCGTCAGCAAGGCCGCAGACATCAAGGCCGCGCGCTTTGCCTTTGGCGACCTGTCCAAGAACTTCATCGCCGCCATGGCCATGGACAAGGCGTTCCAGACCGGCCTGGTGTGCTACCGCTGCCCGATGGCCAAGACCTACCAGAAGTGGCTGCAGCCCGGCGATGACATGGGCAACCCCTACTGGGGCGCAGAAATGCTCAAGTGCGGCGGCAAAGTCCCGGTGGTGCCGTAGTGGCCCGCCCGACGGCTCTGCGCAGCCTGACCCTGGACCAGCTGACGCTGGAAGACGAAGCCAGCTTTCGCCACGTTGGCCTGTACCGCGACCTCAAGGCGCGGCTGGTCAAAGACAGGTATGCCGTTCGCCTTCTGCCCAAAGAGGCGCCGCGCTGGGACCACGCGCTGCTGCTGAATCTGGCCTTCTGGGACGCGCGCGGCGCCGGCGACGTGCTGGCCGACGAAGTGCTGGCCGCCGACGTGGTCTGCCACATGGGCTGGCACCACCTGGCCGCCAAGGCGCTGGCCGATGGCGATCAACCGCTTTCGGCAGAGGCTCTTTTGCTGGGCGAGGCGATTGCCAGCGCGTTTGACCTGTACCTGATGGGGCGTCTGCTCGGCCACTCGCCCGACAGCACCTTTCTAGAGACCCAGGTGCCAGCCATGGCCGACGTGGCCGAAGGCGCCGGCGTGGGCGCCGACGATTTTGAGGTCCTGATGGAGGCCGTGCGCGAGGATCCCGACGGGGCCTTTGAAGACCTGCGCCGCCTGCTGTACGACGTCCTGACCGACCTGCTGCACGCCCGCAGCGCAGACGATGCCCTGCAGATCCTGATCAAGCGCGACGGCGAGCGCTTTGCCTGCCTGCTGCACCACTACGAGCTGGCCAATTGGCTGCTGCATGCCCGCGCGGCGCCGGTCAACGGCTCGGCGGCCAAGGCGATCGAGGTCGATCAGCAGCTGCGCCAGCAGAAGGTGTCGCTGGATTGGCTGACCCGCCAGTGGATCGACGGCTAGCTCCGGCCAGGCCCCAACCACGATCAACTTTTTGCTTTCCCTTGGATTATCCGGTCGGATCGCCAAGCTCAGCGCTGTGGGCAGGCGGCGACGCCCCGCCCTTGAGGCCATCGCTTTGTCGTTGCGGCGGTCGCTACTCTGCGGGTAGCTCGGCCCCGTGGCCCAGCGACGCCAGGCCCTCGCTGTCGATCAGCACGCCGCCAAGCCGCTTGCCGCCGCAAAACTCCCAGCGATCCTCAGCGGCCAGGGTATCTGCGGCCGGCCAGCGCGGCAGCCACAGCGGCGGCGCCCCCACTGCACGCTGAGCCAGCTCCGCCACCGGCGCGCCGCCCAGCTGCAGCAACAGCTTGCCATCCTTGACCTGCTCTACCCGCCAGCCCAGCAGCTGCTCGTAAAACGGCGCCAGCGCCAGCGGGTCCGCGGCCGTCAGCACCGGCACCTGGCCGTGCCACAGCCAGCGCCGCATCGCCGCAGTCGGCTCCAGCAGCGTCAGGGCCGCGCCCTGCGGATCGACCACGGTGCCCAGCCGGCCCAGGTGCGGGACCGCCGTGGGCTGCAGCACCACCTGCCCCGCCAATTGTTCAGCCAACGCCAAGGTTTTCTGCAGGTCCGCCACCGGCACGCACGGCATCCAGTGCGGCAACGCCCCCGCCTGCTGCGCCTCCTCGGGCAGCGCCGCCCAGCCGGCCCGGCCCTGCCCAGCCAGAGTCCACAGCGGATAGCGCTGGCGCAGCCCCAGCTCGCGCGCGTGCCAGCCCAAGGTGGCATAGACCCGCTGCGCCGCCGACCACTCGCGGCCGACCAGCTCCCACCAGGCAACGCGGTTCAAAAAACCCATGGGCTTACCTTGCCTTGGCGCCGCTTCTCCTGCATGGCGCCTCCGCAGTGTCGCGGCAGCCGCGGACCAAAGCAACTGTGGCCGATAAGTTCGCCGCGACCTTGTGAGACCAGACCCGGCCGCGCTAAACTGTTGGGCTTGCCCAGGCCCTGTCGGCGCGCTTTGCAGCTGCCGCGGGTCCCCAACCAGGCTCGCCTGTCGCCGCCGTTTGACCATGCCTCTCAGAAGCATCGCCCCAAAAGCCGGCCCCACTGCCCTCTCGCCGCTCGTAGCGCCAAGGTTTTCCATGTCTGCCGAACTGCACCGCGAGATCGCTCGCCGCCGCACCTTTGCGATCATCAGCCACCCCGACGCCGGCAAGACGACCATCACAGAGAAGCTGCTGCTTTTCGGCGGCGCGATCCACTTGGCGGGTGCAGTCAAGGCCAAGCGCAACCAGAAGTCAGCCACTTCGGACTGGATGGCCATTGAAAAGGAGCGCGGCATCTCGGTGTCGACCGCGGTGATGACTTTTGAGTACCGCGGCCTGCAGCTCAACCTGCTGGATACCCCGGGCCACAACGACTTCAGCGAGGACACCTTCCGCACCCTGACCGCCGTCGACGCCGTGCTGATGGTCATTGACGCGACCAAGGGCGTAGAGACCCAGACCAAGAAGCTGCTCGACGTCTGCCGCCTCAAGCGCACGCCGGTCATCACCTTTATGAACAAGCTCGACCTTGAAGCCATGGACCCTCTTGATCTGCTGGATAACCTTGAAAAAGAGCTGCACATGGCCTGCACGCCAATGACTTGGCCGATCGGCGCCGGCAAAGAATTTCAGGGCGTGTACGACCTGCGCGACAAGACCCTGAACTTCTACCTGGCCACCGAGCGCGGCCTGGCCAATGAGCGCGAAATCATTGGAGACCTGACCTCTGACGCCGCCAAGGCGATGATCGGAGCCCACCAAGAGCAGGTCCTGGGCGAGATCGAGCTGCTGGAAGGCGCCTCTGAGCCCTACGACGAGAAGCGCTTCCTGCGCGGCCAGCAGACACCGGTGTTCTTTGGCTCTGCCAAGCACAACTTTGGCGTCAAAGAACTGCTGGATTGCTTTTGTGATCTGGCGCCGACTCCCCAGCCCAGAGAGACCGTGGCACGGGTGGTAGAGGCCGAAGAAGAAAAGTTCAGCGGCTTTGTCTTCAAGATCCAGGCCAACATGGACCGCCAGCACCGCGACCGCATGGCCTTTATCCGCATCGTCTCAGGGGTTTTTCGCCGCGGCATGACGATCCGCCACGTCCGCACCGGCAAGGATCTGCAGGTCCGCAACGCCATGACTTTTCTGGCCCGCGACCGGTCGATCGTCGAAGAAGCCTATCCAGGTGACATCATTGGCATTCCCAACCACGGCACCATCCGCATTGCCGACACCTTCAGCGAAGGCGAGTCGCTGCGCTTCACCGGCGTGCCCAACTTCGCCCCTGAGCTGTTCCGGCGCGTCCGCCTCAAAGACCCCATGAAGCAGAAGCAATTGGCCAAGGGGCTGACGGAAGTGTGCGAAGAAGGCGCAGCGCAGCTGTTTCGCCCGCTGATTGGCTCGGACTGGATCGTCGGCGCCGTGGGATCCCTGCAGTTTGACGTCATCGAAGCCCGGCTGCGCGAAGAGTACAATGTCGATGCAGCGTTTGAGGGCCTGGGCCTGCAGGTCTGCCGCTGGGTGACCTTGGCCGATGCCAGCAAGCGCGATGCCTTTGAGAATGCCTACACCCGCGACCTCTTTACCGACGGCAGCGGCAACCTCTGCCTGCTGACCGAGACCCGCTTCCGCGCCGACTACATCGCCGAGAGAAACCCCGGGGTGACACTGCACTCCACCATGGAGCTTCACTAGCGCTCCCCCCTGCGAGGATCCCATGAACGGAACACCTGCACCGACCTCTCCCCACTGGGGCCAGGAAGAACAATGGCCGGAGCTGGCCACAGCTCAGCAGCTGCTCAGTCGCCACCGGGTGGGTCCCGCAGAGCTGGCGCTGGTCCGTCAGGCCGGCGAGTGGCTGGATCCGGAAATGAGCGAGTACATCGACCTGTTCTACCAGTGGATGGTCGAGCAGCCCGAGTTTGCGTTGTTCTTTAACGATCCAAACCGGTTGCAGCGGGTCAAGCAGATGCAGCAGGGCTACTGGCAGACGTTTTTTGCCGCCGACGTCGACGAGCGGTACGTGCGCTACCGCCACGAGGTGGGCGCCGTCCACGCCCGCGTCGGCCTGGGGCTGCCGGCCTACTTCGCCGCGATGGACATGTCGCTGACCCTTCTGGGCGACCTGATGGCCAAGAGAGCGCCAAGCCAAGAGGCCTTCTTGCAGGTGTTGCGCGCCGTGACGCGGCTGGTGCACATCGACACGGCCATCGTGGTAGAGGCCTACTCGCGGATTGTCAATGAAAAGATTGGTGATCAGGCCCGGTCGATCCTGGAGATGTCAACGCCAGTGACGTCTTTGTGGGAGGATATCTTGATGCTGCCGGTCGTGGGCATCGTCGATTCGCGGCGCGCCCACGACATCATGCGTTCGGTGCTGACCCGCATCGCCGAGACGCGGGCCCAGGTTTTCATCATGGATATCAGTGGCGTGTCGGTGATGGACACGGCGGTGGCCAACCACCTGGTCAAAGTCACCAAGGCGACGCGGCTGATGGGCTGCGAGTGCCTGCTCTCTGGCCTCAGCCCGGCGATCGCCCAGACCATCGTAGAGCTGGGCATTGACGTCGGCTCGGTGCAGACGCGCGCCACCCTGCGAGACGCCTTGGAAGAAGGCTTTCGGCGCATTGGCATCGAAATCCGCCGAACCGGAGCTTGACCGCCCATGAACCACCTGCGCCCCCCAGAACCCAACCTGGACGCGGATGACGAGCGCGTCACCTTCTCCGTCGTCGAGCGGGTGGTGGTGGCGACGCTGACCCGCGAGCTGACCGAGGGCAGTACCCGGCGCATGCGCGAGGAGCTGCTGGAGCTCGTCCATCGGGTGCGGGCGCGGGCCGTGGTCATTGACGTCAGCCCGCTGCAGCTGATGGACACGTGGGAATTCGCGGTGCTGGGGGCCACGGCCTCGATGGTCCGGCTGATGGGCACCCACACGGTGCTGTGCGGCATGAGGCCCCAGGTCGTCGAGGTCTTCTGCTTGCTGGAGGCCGATCTTTCTGGCTTTGAGGCCACGGTTGCCAGTGTCCACGCGGCACTGCTGTGGATCCGGCGCCACCCATGATCGACTCCAAAGACCGTGCCGATGGCGCCCCTCCCGGGCTCGCGGAAAGCGAGTCCAAGCCTGAAAGCAGGGATCGGCGCCACGTCTTCTGGATCGCCAGTGACGCCGACCTGCAAGCCTTGGTGGGCGGAGTGCGGCGGTTGCTGCGGGCGGCCTACTGCAGCGAGCTTGAGCAGGCGCGCATCACCACCGCCGCCTCAGAGCTGGGCCACAACATCTACCGCTACGCCGGTCGCGGCCAGATCAGCGTGGCGATCGGCCAGCGCAACGGCCGCTACTACTGCGAGTTGATTGCCCAGGACCAGGGGCCGGGCATTGCCAACATCGCCGATGCCCTGACCGATCACTTCAGCTCTGGCCACGGCCTGGGCTTGGGCCTGCCGGGCGTCAAGCGCTTGGTCGACGACTTTGAAATTGAAAGCGAACCTGGCAAGGGGACGCGGGTCCTGGCCCGGCGCTGGTGGCGACCGTGAACCGATGGACGCCGCGCAAGCGCGACGCGCACTCCGCCGTGCAGGTGCCGTGGGCTGAGGAACCGCCGCCAACCGCGCCATGGCGGGCCGAAGTGGCGTGGTCGCTGCTGCCCTGCCCCGGCGAATTTGTCAGCGGTGACCGGGCGATCGTGCAGCACTTTGCCGACGTGCTGCATGTCGCGGTCGTCGACGTCGCCGGCCACGGACGCCACGCCGCCCAGGTCGCAGAAGACTTGGACCAGCACATGCGCCGCCAAGGGGATCTGCCTGCGGCCTCGTGGCTGTACGCAGCCCACCAGCGCCTGATCGGCAGCCAAGGGGCGGTGGCCGCCGTCCTGCGCCTGGATCTGCGCCGCGGCATTGGCGAGATGGCAGCGGTGGGCAACGTCCGCAGCGGCTGGTTTGCCGGCAAGCCCCACCACCACGAGCCCAATTCTGGTCAGCTCGGCGTGACCATGCCGCGGGTAGAGGCGCGCCCGCTGCACTGGACGATCTCGCAGTTGTTCGCCCTGACCTCCGACGGCGTGCGCTCAGAGGGCTGGAATGCCCTGCAGCGCGAGTGGCCCGTGCTGAGCTGCGACGCCCTGGCCGCGCGCACCACCCGGCTGTACCAGCGCCGCCATGACGATGCCACGGCCATCTGTGTTCGTGTTGTGCAAGACGATCTTTTCGGAGGTGCCCATGCTGGTGGGTGAGGTGCGGATCCACGACGTGGACTCGATCCCAGAGGCACGGCGGATTGTTTGGCGTCTCGCCGGTGAATTGCTGGCCGATCCAACCGCCGCGGCCCACTGCGCGGTGGCGTTCTCTACCTGGGCGCGGGCCGCCGGCGCTGGCCACGCCTGGCAGGTCAGCCTAGAAAACCTCAACTACGGCAACGTGTTGCGGTTGGGTGGCCCGGGGCGCGGCTTTCAGCAGGCCCAGACCTTGGCGCCGTGGGCGACCCAGTCTCCGACCGAAGCCTACCTGGCGTGGCAGCTGCCGATGCACCGCGACCCGCCGACCCAGCAGGAGATCGACGCCCTGCGGCAGCGCTTTGCTTGGCGCTCGCACCGGCAGCTGATGGCGGAATTGCAGACCCGCAACAAGGAGCTGCGCGACCACCAGCAGAACCTGGAAGGCCTGGTGGCCGAGCGCACCGGCGAGCTGCAGGCAGCCAAAGAGCAGGCGGAAGGCGCGACCAAAGCCAAGTCGATGTTCCTGGCCAACATGAGCCACGAAATCCGCACGCCCATGAACGCCATCATCGGCCTGACCCACTTGGCGCTGCGCACCGATCTGTCCCCGCGCCAGCGCGACTACCTGAGCAAGGTCCACGACTCGGCCAGCTCGCTGCTAGGTATCGTCAACGACGTCCTGGACTTCTCCAAGATCGAAGCTGGCCGACTGGTCATAGAGAGCACCGAGTTCTCCATGACCGAAGTGCTCGACAACGTCTCCGCTGTGACGGCCCAGGCGGCGATCGACAAAGGCCTGACCCTGCAATTTGAGGTGGACCCGGCTCTGCCCGCCGACCTGCTGGGCGATCCCCTGCGGTTGCAGCAAATCCTGGTGAATCTGGTCAGCAATTCGGTCAAGTTTACCGAGCGCGGCAGCATCGTGGTCAGCATCCGCGTCACCCTGCGCCAGGGAGACAAGCTGCTGCTGACCATGGTGGTGCAGGACACTGGCATCGGAATGCCTGCCGACCAGGTGCAGCGGCTGTTCCACGCCTTTGAGCAGGCCGACGGCTCGACGACCCGGCGCTACGGCGGCACCGGCTTGGGCCTGTCGATCATCCATCGCCTGGTGCAGATGATGCACGGCGACGTGCAGGTCCACAGCGAACCCGGCGTGGGCACCTCCTTTGAAGTCGCGCTGCCGCTGGGCATCGGGGCACCGCGCATTCAAAGCCAGGTCAGTGTTGGCCAGCTGCGCGGGCTGCGCTGCTTGGTAGTAGAGGATACTCGTATTTCCAGAGAGTTGCTGGTAGAGCTGCTGGAAAGCTGGGAACTGAAGGTCGATGCCGTGGCCAGCGCCGAGCTCGGTGCCGAGCTGCTGGAAGAGGCGTGGGCCCACCACAACCCGGTCCAAGTGGTGCTGCTGGACTGGAAGCTGCCGGGGGCCAGCGGTACCAAGGCCATCGAGCTCTTGAGCAACGCCGTGCCCAACCGCAGCGAGCGGCCGGCATTTGCCGTGGTCACTGCCTACGGTACCGCCGATGTGCGCGACCTGGCTGAGCAATCGGGCGTTCGCCATGTGCTGACCAAGCCCGTCCACGCCAGCGCGCTGCTGGACACGATCCACGAGGTGGTCTTCGCGGTCGGGCGCCCCCAGAGTCGCCAGGCCCACGCTCCATGGCACGAGCTGCAAGGGGTGCGGGCGCTGGTGGTCGAAGACAACGCCATCAACCGCGACATCGCTGTCGAGCTGCTGGGGGCCGTGGGCATCAAGGTCACCACGGCCAATGACGGCCGACAGGCCCTGGACTTTCTCAGTGCCAGCCAAGACCCGCTGCCAGTGGATCTGGTGCTGATGGACCTGCAGATGCCGGTGCTGGACGGCTATGAGGCCACGCGGCTGATCCGCGCCAACCGCCGCTTTGACGACCTGCCGGTGGTGGCCATGACCGCCCACGCCATGGCCGAAGAGCGCGACCGCTGCCTGGCCTTGGGCATGAACGACCACGTGGCCAAGCCCATCAACCCAGAGGTGCTGTACCGCACTGTGGCCAAGGTCTTGCACCGCACCCATCTGGCCAGCGGACTGACCGTTGCCGCAGCCTTGCCCAGCGCTGCAGCTCCGCCAGTTGCCCCAGCCATGCCGCTACCCGTGGGTCCTCCGCCGGCTGAGCCGCCGCTGACGTCCCCCCAGCCCGTCGCGCTGCCACCGCCAGAGAGCGCGGTGTTTGACCTGCCGATGGCACTGCGCTGCACAGGCGGGCGCCCGGCTTTGCTCAAAGAGATGCTACAGCGGTTTGCCGAGGCCCATGGCACCACGGCCCACACGGTGTTGCAGGCCTCGGCAGTGCCGCAAGAGCGACCCAAGGCCATCCGCGAAGCCCACACCCTCAAGGGATTGGCAGGCATGCTCGGCCTGACGGCGGTGGCCCAGGCGGCGGCGCAGGTAGAGCAAGAACTGCGCAAAGGCGAACCCACCGCGGCCCTGTCCGCCGATCAAGAGTCGCTGGCCAGCCTGGCGCGGGCCCTGGATCACGCCTTGGCGCAGCTGCCGGCGATCCTGGCCCACGTGGGCGACTAGAAGTAGTTCCAAGCATTTGTCGATATAGGGCGCTGCCAAGCCGATCGCTGCCCACAGGTTCGCGTGCAGGTGCCTGCAGAGGCCGACAACCTCAGCCGCGCAGGGGCACCAGCAGCGCTACCAAAGCGGCTGCCGGCGAAGAAATGCCCACGCCGCCTTGGAATTGCGTGCCTGTCCACACCGGCTCCAGGTAGACGGTACACGGCCCCAGCCGGTCCAGGGTGGCCACCAGCTCTACCACGGCGCCGGTCGAGGCGTCGCGCACCGCGGCTGCCAGGCGCTCGCGGCCCAGCATGTCGGTGGCCAGGTCGGAAAACAGCATGGGCCCGTGGTCGTGGTCCAGGCGCCCGTCGACGGCCAGCCGCATCAGGGTGTGCGGTGCACCGTGTGCGTGTGACGCCCGGCCAGCCGCCCGCAGCGCCGCTCGCCAGCAGGCGCCGTCTTGAACCGCTTCGGCAGTCTCGGCGTGCGGGTGGCGGTGGCCATTGGCCGCATTGCCCTGGCCTTGGGCGTGCAGCATCTTGTCCGTCAAGGCTTTGACCTTGAGCACATTGCGCAAACGCGAGCCCAGCTCCAGGCGATCCACCGGCTTGGACAGCAGCTCTTCTGCGCCAGAGGCCAACGCGGTCAGCCTCATCTCCTGGTCCGCCGCGCCGGTCATGACCAGCACCGGGATGTTCTCTGTCCGCTCGTCGCCTTTGAGCCGCAGCAACACGTCAATGCCGTTGATGTCGGGCATCACCACGTCCAACAGAACGGCATCGATGGTGTGGTTGGCCAATAGGTGCAGAGCTTCGCGCCCGCGACCAGCCTCCAAAGCGTGGTAGCCCAGCTGCCGGAGTTGGAGCAGCAGCACCTTGCGAACCACCGGGTCATCGTCTACCACCAGTATTGTCGCGACGCCGTCTTGCCCCATGTGCGCCCAACCTTTGCTCGCTGGTTACCACGCTGGCCAACGCCGCCAAGAGTCGGCCCAATCTGCGCAGGCGAGAGTCGGTAGTTTCTCAGCTGGCATTGCAGCCTAGCGCAGCGCTCATCCCCCCGGCAAGGGGATCTGTTCGCCGGCGTGGTAGCGCCACTTGACCCCATCGGCGCCAAAGACGTAGACGCCGTCATGCTCGCCAACCGAGACTGCGCGGGGAACAGCGGGTTCTGCCAGCAAAAAACTCTCTTCGTTCAGGCCTACGCAGACGTGGGTAGAAAAGCGCCGCGCCAGGTAGGCCAGGTTGTCGGGGTCGTCGGTCTGGATGCGGTCCATGCAGTGGGGCAGAACCTGCAGACCGCCGATGAGGCCAAGCCCCTTGTCATACAAGCGGAATTCTCGGCGAGCCGGGTCCGGGCTGTAGTTGTCGTAGATCACAATCCTCTCGCACAACACCAGCGATCCCGCGGAGATCGAGACAAACGTCGCGCCGCGCCTCTGCGCCTCGACCAAGGCGTGCTGCAGGTCAAAGAACCGCAGGCTCGCCAGCAGGGCCACCGGATCGCCGCCAAACAGAAAGATCACATCGGCGCTCAGGATCCTCTCCACCAGGGTCCGCTGCTGGCCAAGCCAGTCGCGGTCGACGCGGATGCCGGTGCGAGACGCCAGTAGCGCCTCTTCTTCCTGCAGCGTCAGCATCATCCGCCGGTCGTTCTGCACCAGGTCGGCCAGGTCGTGCACCAGCTCGCGGGTCAGCGCCCGCCGCAGCAGGTCGCGGCCAGCCAGCACCGACTCGGGCCGCACGGCGTCGCGCTCGTACATGGGCAGATCGCCGATGCGAAAATGGCCCAGCTTGTCTCTGGCATAGCGCGCCGCTTGGCGAATCCGCTCGGCGTGAAAACCGGTCTTCTCCACATAAAATCGCCGGGTCGCGTCTTGGACTGCGCGCAATTCGCTGTCTACGGCCGCCACCCGCGGATGCCGGGCCAGGTAGTCCTGCCAGACATGCCAGCTGCACAGGTTGAAGATGTTGTGGTCAAAGCCGCCATGCCAATCCGACGGCACGCCGACCTCGTTGAGGGCGTGGCGCGCGCCCTGCTCGCCGTATTCTCCTGGCCCCCAAGCGGCCGTGATCAGCAGCACCTTGGGCGGACCGCCGCCGCGAGCGTGCAGCCACGGCCGGACCCGCGCCGCCAGAGCCGACGGCGAGCCGATGTTGCCGTTGAAGAGAAACTTGCCGTGGGCCATCGCCACCTCCAAGAGCGCACTTCAGCCGATCACTTGGGCCGGGGTCAAGACCGCCCGCGCCTCGGCCGCCGCCGCTGAACCATCGCCGTGTTTCTGCGGCCCCCTGGCCAGCGCGACAGAGCCGTGACAAAGCAACGGGAAGATCAGGACATCGCCGTGACACAACCCGTTGACCGCACCCGCCGAAACAGGCTTGATCCGCAGCGCCAGCGGCCGGCGACCACGCCACCTCCCTGTGCAGGAAGGCCTCCATGACATCCCAGGCTCCCAGCAAGCAGATTCTCTCCCTGGACCGCGTCGTCATCCGTTTCGCCGGCGATTCTGGCGACGGCATGCAGCTGGTCGGCGAGCAATTCACTAGCACTTGCGCGCTGATGGGTGAAGACATCGCCACCTTGCCAGACTACCCGTCGGAAATCCGCGCGCCGGCGGGCACCATTGCTGGCGTCTCTGGCTATCAGCTGTGCTTTGGCACCAGCGAAGTCTACACCCCGGGCGACGGCGTCGAGTTCCTAATCGCCATGAACCCCGCGGCCTTGCGCGCCAACATGCCGGCGTTGAACCCGGGCGCGACGCTGATTCTCAACGAAGACGCCTTCCAGACCCGCCAGATCGAAAAGGCCGGCTATGCCGCCAATCCGCTGGAGACCGGCGAGCTCAACGGCTTTCGGGTGCTGCGGGTGCCCATGGCCAAGCTGACGGGCGAGGCCCTGGGCGGCGCCGGCCTGGCCGCCAAGCAAGTCGACCGCAGCAAGAACTTCTTTGCCCTGGGCCTGGCCTACTGGCTGTTCCACCGCGACCCCAGCCACACAGAGCGCTGGCTGGCCAAGAAGTTTGGCGCCAAGCCAGAGGTCTATCAGGCCAACCTGCAGGTCTTCCGCGCCGGCCAGGCCTACGGAGCCCAGCAGACCGGCGACCTGCCCCACTACCAGATCCGCGCCAAGGCCAAAGCCCGCGGTCCCGGCACCTACCGCCAGGTCTCTGGCAACACCGCCACCGCCCTGGGCCTGCTGGCCGCGGCCAAGCGCGCCGGCCTGCAGCTGTTCCTGGGCAGCTACCCCATCACGCCCGCCACCGACATCATGCAGACCCTGCAGCAGTACCCCGACTTCTGCAAAGTCCTTCAGGCCGAAGACGAAATCGCTGGCATCGGCTCGGCCATTGGCGCTGCGTTTGGCGGCGCGCTGGCTGCGACCTCTACCTCGGGCCCCGGCTTCTCTCTCAAGACCGAGTTCATCAATCTGGCGGTCATCACCGAGCTGCCGCTGGTCATTGTCGATGTGCAGCGCGGCGGCCCGTCTACCGGTCTGCCGACCAAGACCGAGCAGTCTGACCTGATGCAGGCCGTGTTTGGCCGCCACGGTGAGTCGCCGATCGCGGTGCTGGCGGCCAGCTCGCCGCAGGACTGCTTTGACGCCGCGGTCGAAGCCAGCCGCATCGCCCTCAAGTACATGACGCCGGTGGTCCTGCTGACCGATGGTTACCTGGGCAATGGCTCTGGCGTGTGGCGCGTGCCGGATCTGCAGGATTTGCCAGAGTTGCCCACCATGCTGACCACCCAGGTCGACGGCTTCAAGCCCTACTCGCGCGATCCAGAGACGCTGGCGCGGCCGTGGGCAGCGGTTGGCACCAAGGGGCTAGAGCACCGCATTGGCGGCCTGGAAAAGGAAGACGGCAGCGGCGCAGTGACCACGTCGGCGGCCAACCACGAGAAGATGACCCACCTGCGCGCAGAGAAGATCGAGCGCATCACCCGAGACATGCCGCCCACCGAGATCACCGGCGACCCCAATGCCGAGATCCTGGTGCTGGGCTGGGGCTCTACCGCCGGCGTCATCCAGCTGGCCGCCAGCCACTTGGCCCGCCAGGGCATTGGCGTGGCCATCGCCCACCTGCGCTACATGAATCCGATGCCGCCCGACCTGGAAGGGCTGCTGCGCCGCTACAAGAAGGTGCTGGTGCCAGAGATGAACTCGGGCCAGCTGTGGTACCGGCTGCGGGCCGCCTATCTGATCGACATGGATCGCCTGAACAAGGTCCAAGGCCAGCCGTTCCGGGCCGATGAGATCGAACTGAAAATCAAGTCGATGTTGGGGGTGCAATAATGGGCGCTGCAGTCGTAGGTACAGGAGTGACGGGAACCGTGACAGCGACCAACCTCGGGCTCAAGCGGGCCGATTTTGTCAGCAATGTCGACCCCAAGTGGTGCGCAGGCTGCGGCTGCTACAGCGTGCTGCGCTGGCTGACCGGCACCTTCCCCGGCATGAACCTGCCGCGCGAGAAGTTTGCGGTGATCTCGGGCATCGGCTGCTCGTCGCGCACGCCCTACTATGTTGATACCTTTGGTTTTCACACGGTCCACGGCCGGGCGATGACCGTTGCCACCGGCTTGAAAATCACCCAGCCCGACCTCTCTGTGTGGGTGATGACCGGTGACGGCGACGCGCTGTCGATTGGCGGCAACCACTTCATCCACATGATCCGCCGCAACCCGGACATCAAGGTGATCCTGTTCAACAATCAGATCTATGGTCTGACCAAGGGCCAGGCCTCGCCGACCACCGCCAAGGGCAAGAAGACCAAGTCGACGCCGTTTGGCTCGTTTGACCAGCCGCTGCGGCCACTGTCGATGGCGATCGCCGCTGGCGCTACTTTTGCGGCTCGGGTCGCTGACACCGATGGCGAGTTGATGGCTGACATCTTGGCGCAAGCCGCTGCCCACCGCGGCGCCGCCTTTGTCGAAGTGCTGCTCAATTGCGTGATTTTCAACGACGGCACCTTCTCGCACTTGACGGACAAGGCCGTGAAGAACGATACCACCGTGCGCCTGCGCGATGGCGCGCCGCTGGTGTTTGGCGCCGCCAAGAACCAGGTGGTCACCATCGACGGCTTCCGGCCGCGGGTAGAGACCTTTGAGCCGGGCGCGGCGCTGCCGACCAACGCCCTGATTCACGACGTGGGAGTAGAGGACCCTTCTCTGGCATTCTTGCTCTCCAACATGGAGCATCCAGAACTGCCTGTACCCGTGGGCGTTTTCCGAAAGGTCGCTGCCCCGGTCTACGATGACAACTATGCTCCGCGCGGCGGAGACCTGGGCAAAGTGCTGCAAGGCAATGAAGCGTGGGTCGAGAACGACCTTGGCGAGATCAAGCCCGCAGCGCGGTAGGCGGCCAAGCCAGACCGGGTGCCTGAGTGGGCGCAGCTGAAAGAGGACGCGATGGACTACTTGTACATCCTGGTGTTCTTGCTCTTCTCCGCAGCCATGGTGCTTGGCGGCTTGGGGGCGTCGCGGCTGGTCGCGCCCCACATGCCCGGCGGCGCCAAGAACGAAGCCTATGAGTGCGGCGAGAAGACCATCGGCTCATCGTGGGTGCAGTTCAACGTCGGTTTCTACCTGTTTGGCCTGATGTTTCTGGTGTTTGACGTCGAAGCGGCGTTTCTCTACCCGTTTGCCGTTGTCCTGCGCGAAGTCGGCGTGCGCGGCCTGGTCGAGGTAGCGGTCTTTGGCGCGATCCTCATCGTCGGTCTCATCTACGCTTGGCGGAAGGGAGCTCTTGAATGGGTATGATCACCGACGGGCTGCCGGGGTTTCTGGAGCCCCTGCCAGGCGGCAGCGCCGTGCTGACCAAAGTCGACCAGCTGGTCAACTGGAGCCGCAGCAACAGCCTGTGGCCATTGACCTTTGGCACCAGCTGCTGCGCCATTGAGATGATGATGGCCTCCGGCGCCGCCCGCCACGACATCTCGCGCTTTGGCGCCGAGGTGGTGCGAGCTTCGCCGCGACAGGCCGACCTCATCATCATCGCCGGCACCATCGTCAAGCGCATGGCCCCGCGGCTGCGCACGTTGTACGAGCAAATGGCGGAGCCGCGCTACGTGATTGCCACTGGCTCCTGCACCATTGCCGGCGGTCCGTTTATCTACCACAGCTACACCACCATCCGCGGCGCCGACGAGATCATCCCGGTAGACGTGTACGTGCCTGGCTGCCCGCCGCGCCCAGAAGCGCTGTTCTACGGCTTGCTGACCCTGCAGAAGATGATCCGCGAGGGCGAGAGCCTGCGCCACCCCGGCGAGCGCCGCCGCCCCGTCCTGTCGGCCCTGCCAGAAGGCATGACCATCGAAGACATCCAGGCAGAGATGCGCGACCTGCTGGTGGCCGACGCCAACGTCAAGATGAGCGAAGAGCTGGCCGAGGGCGCGCATTGGGCCCAGGAACTCAAGGACTTCTGATGCCCGACCCCACCGGAGTAGCAATGCAGGACTCTCCCCCTCCAGGCGAAGACCAAGCGGGCGAAGTCGGGTTTGCCCAGGCCCTGCTGGCGGCGGCCCAGGCCATCGAGCCCGCCACCGTCCTCAGAGACAAGAGCGATCGCATCACCTTGCAGGTGCCGGCGGCCGCCATCGCCAAGATCTGCCAGTGGCTGCGAGACGATCCCGCACTGCGCTTTGACCTGCTGTACGACCACACCGCCATTGACTGGCCGGCCGAGAACCGCTTTGAGCTGGTGTACCTGTTGGCCGCCGTACTGGACCCGCAGCCCAGGACCCGAGACCTGCAGGTCATGGTCACGACCTCTGTGCCGCGCGACAACCCGGTCATCGACACGGTGTGCGGCATCTGGCCCATCGCAGAGTGGCAGGAGCGCGAAGTTTATGACATGTTTGGGATTCTCTACACCAACCACCCCGACTTGCGCCGCTTGTTCCTAGAGGACGACTGGGAGGGCTTCCCCCTGCGCAAGGACTATGAAGACGACTTCATGCTGGAGCGCCCGACATGACTGCTCCCGTACCCTCCCCCATGGCCTCTGCCAGCCCAAATCCCGCCGGCGTGCGCATCACTTCTTTGGAAGAGCGCATCTCCGGCACCGGCACTGGCTCCAGCCCGCTGGCGACCCAAGAGTACTTTGTCAACATGGGCCCACAGCACCCGTCGACCCACGGCGTGCTGCGCTTGGTGCTGCGCCTGGACGGCGAGACGGTGCGAGAAGTCGTGCCGGTGCTGGGCTACATCCACCGCGGCATTGAAAAGATCGGAGAGAACGGCACCTATCGCCAATTCGTCCACCTGGTCGACCGGATGGACTACCTGTCTGCCCTGGCCAACAATTGGGCCGTGACGATGGTGATAGAGAAGGCCGCCAACATGGAGACCAACGAGCGGATCCAGGCGATTCGCACGATTGTCACCGAGCTGCAGCGCCTGCACAGCCACCAGCTGTGGTGGGGCGTCTTTGGCATGGATCTGGGCGCTTTTACGCCGTTCTTCTATGGTTTTCGCGACCATGAGATCCTGACCGACATCTTTGAGAAGACCATCGGCGCTCGCCTGACCATGAACTACATCCAGCCGGGCGGAGTGATGTACGACATCCACCCCGACTTTGTAAAGGATGTCAAAGAGTTCTTGGCCTACTTTAAGCCAAAGCTGCGCGAGTACGACGCCCTGGTGACCGAGAATGTCATCATCCAGCAGCGCCTGCGCGGCGTCGGCGTGCTCTCGGCCGAGAGGGCCGTGGCCATGGGCTGCACCGGTCCCATGCTGCGGGCCAGCGGCGTGGCCCACGACCTGCGCAAGAGCGAGCCCTATGGCCTGTACGGCCGTGTCGAGTTTGACGTGCCGGTGGGTACGACCGGCGACTGCTGGGATCGCTACTGGGTGCGCATGGAAGAGATGCGCCAGTCGGTCCGCATTGTCGAGCAGCTGATTGACAACATCCCAGAAGGCAAGCACTTTCTGGTCAAGCCCGCTGCCAAGATCAAGGTGCCGGCCGGCATCCACTACAGCCACCTGGAAACCGCGCGCGGCATCTTGGGCGTGCTGCTGGTGTCCAACGGCAAGGATCAGCCCTACCGCATCCACTGCCGCACACCCAATTTCAACAACCTCTGGTCGATCACTGAGATGGCGACGGGGGGACGCGTCGCCGACCTGGTGGCCATCCTCTCTTCCATCGACATCGTGGTGCCGGATATCGACCGCTGAGGCAGGTTCGCCATGACCGGACAAGCTGACGGCCTTTCCTGGCAAGTCAAAAGCATCGCCACCCAGACCAGCGAGGTCGGCGCCTCTAGCGGCCTGTTGGCGCTGGCGATGATCCTGGCCACCATCCTGGCGGTGACTGCGTTTGTCACCGTGCTGGGGCTGGTGCTGATCTACGCCGAGCGCAAGGTGGCGGCGCACTTCCAGTGCCGGGTCGGGCCAACCCGCGTAGGGCCTTTTGGCTTGCTGCAGTCGATCGCCGACGCCCTCAAGCTGCTGCTCAAAGAAGACATTGTGCCCACCGCGGCCGACGGCTTGCTGCACATCATCGCGCCAGTGCTGAGCTTTGCCGGCATGCTGCTGGTGCTGGTGGTCCTGCCGATGAGCCCCCAGGTGCAGGTGGTCGACCTCAACATCGGCGTGGTCTACGTGACGGCCGTGGGCGGCCTGGGCGTGCTGGGCATCTTGCTGGGCGGCTGGAGCTCCAACAACAAGTGGTCGCTGCTTGGCGCCATGCGCGCGGGAGCCCAGATCATCTCTTACGAAGTGTCGGCCACCCTGGCGCTGCTGGTGGTGGTGATGTTTTCGGGCACGCTGCAGCTGTCTGGCATCGTGCTCTCTCAGCAAGAAGGCTGGTGGATCTGGCGCGCCCACGGCTCTGGCTTGGTGGCGTTTGTCCTGTTTGTGATTGCCGGCACCGCCGAGATCAACCGCACCCCCTTTGACCTGGCCGAGGGCGAAAGCGAGCTTACCGCCGGTTTTCACACCGAATATTCTGGCCTGCGCTTTGCCTTCTTCTTCTTGTCTGAGTTTCTGAACATGTTTGTGCTCGCCGCCATGGCTTCGACCCTGTTCTTGGGCGGCTGGATGCCCCTGCACGTGGGCAACTGGCAGGGCTTCAACCACCTGATGGACCTCATCCCCCCGGGCGCCTGGTTTGCCGCCAAGACCACGGCGATGATCTTTCTTATCATGTGGTTCCGCTGGACGTTTCCGCGCCTGCGCGTCGATCAGCTGATGCGCCTGGAGTGGAAAGTCCTTCTGCCGATTGGCTTTGTCAACCTGTTCGTGGGCGCCACCCTGGTGGTGACCGGCCTGTACTTCTTCCCCACCGCAGGCATGAAGATGCCGGCCAGCGCCATCCCCGGCGCCGAGTCCTTCGCGCCTGGCGCCGGCGGTCCCGGCGGAATGCCAGGCGGCATGGGCGGCCCCGGCGGCATGCCGGGCGGAATGCCAGGCGGCATGGGCGGCCCCGGCGGCATGCCGGGCGGAATGCCAAGCGGCATGGGCGGCCCAGGCGGCATGCCGGGCGGAATGCCAGGCGGCATGGGCGGCCCAGGCGGCATGCCGGGCGGAATGCCAAGCGGAATGGGCGGCCCAGGCGGCATGCCGGGCGGAATGCCAAGCGGAATGGGTGGCCCCGGCGGCATGCCGGGCGGAATGCCAAGCGGAATGGGTGGCCCCGGCGGGATGCCGGGCGGAATGCCAAGCGGCATGGGCGGAGGCGGGCGATGAGCGACAGCAGCGAGCGCAAAGACGTCGTCTCGGCCCAAGCGCCGTGGATCGACGGCACCGGCCTGGCCGGCGGGGTGGTCAAGGGCTTTAGGTCCTTGCTCTCTGGCATGAAGATCACCGGCAACTACTTTGCCCACCCCTCAACGGTAGTGACCCAGCACTACCCAGAAAACCGCAAGACCCTGCAGCTGCCAGCGCGGTTTCGCGCCCACCTGGCGTTCAACTACGACCAGAACGGCTACCACGACTGCACCGTCTGCCGCATCTGCGAAGCCGCCTGCCCCAATGGCTCTATCATCATCACCCAGCGCGACCAGGGTGTGCTGATCAAGAAAGAGCTCGACGCGTTTGTCTGGCGCATGGACACCTGCACCTTCTGCAATGCCTGTGTGCACTCGTGCCCCATCGATGTGCTGCGCTTTGACGGCAAGTTTGAGTCATCTGTCTACGACCGCCGGCTGCTGGTCTTTACCTTGAACACCTACGCAGGGGCCACGGCCACGCTGCTGAACAAGGTCGAGGATCCAGAAAAGCGCCAGGCCGCCACCGAGCCGCGCGACGTCTTTTCCGGTCCGACCATCCTGCAAAAGCTGATCGACAAGAACAAGGCAGAAAAGGCCGCCCGCAAGGCCGCTGCAGAGGCCGCCAAAGCTGCCGCTGCGGCACCAGCGCCGGCCCAAGAGCCGCCAGCCCAGGCGGCCAGCCCAGACGCGGTGGAGGCCGCCGTTGTAGCTCCGACTGGCGCCCCAGGGCCCGAAGTCGCCGCGGGAGAGGTCTGAGATGGTGGGGCAAGCTGTAGCCAATGTGCTGTTCTACCTGATAGTCGCCGTGTCGCTGTGGCTGGCGTGGTCGGTCGTGAGCTCGCGGCGGATTCTGCGGGCGGCGGTAGCCCTGATGGGCGTGCTGGGCGCCAGCGCCGGGCTGTACCTGCTGCTGGGATTTCCGTTTCTGGCCGGCGTGCAGGTGCTGGTCTACGTCGGCGGCATTGTGGTGCTGCTGGTGTTCGCAGTCATGCTGACCCGCTCTCAGGAATTGCTGGAAGACCACCCGTCTGACCTGCGCCACAAGGTTGCTGTGCTGGCGGGCGGCGCGTTCTTTGGCGTCCACCTGTGGGCTCTGCGCGGCATGCCCTCGGCCCGAGCGCCGCGGGTATCGCTGCCCGCCTCGGACACAGAGATGCTGGGCCGCGCCCTGCTGAGCACCGGCGCAGATGGCTATGCGCTGCCCTTTGAAGTGGTTTCTCTCATCCTGCTGGCAGCCATGATCGGCGGCATCGTCATTGCCAGAAAGACCCAGCCGGGCCAGGCCGCCACCACCGAACCGGTGCACCCGCTGGCTGCGGACGCCGCGCTGACCGCCGCAGGCAGCGCCGAACAGCTGGCAGAGTCTGCGCCCGCCCCTGTCTCTCCCCCTGTCCGCGAGGCAGCCCATGGTTGAGTACCTCCAGTCGCTGACCCCCGACCTGAACACCTGGCTGATGTTTACTTCAGCCCTGTTTGCGCTGGGGATTTACGGCATGCTGTCGCGGCGCAACGCGGTCGGCGTGCTGCTGTCTCTAGAGCTGTGCTTGAACGCCGGCGCGGTCAACTTTGCCCTGTTCAACCGCTTCTGGTCACCGGTTCAGGTCGATGGCGCGGTCATGTCGCTGTTTGTCATCGCCATCGCTGCGGCTGAAGTCGTTGTCGCCATGGCCATTTTCGTCGCTCTGTTTGGCTACCGCCGCACCGTCGATGTCACGCAACTCAACCTGGTGAGGGAGTGATGCCCGACCTCAGCTTCATTTTGAGCCACGCCTGGCTGATTCCAGCCCTGCCGCTGGCATCTTTCCTGTTGGTGGGCCTGGTGCTGCGCCCGCTGCACAAGCCTTTGGCCGGCGCGGTGGCTACGGCCGCGGTGTTTGCGGCGGCCGGCCTGTCCTGGTGGCTGGCCTTTGACTACCTGCACCTGCCCAAGACAGCGGGCGGCGCCTTGCCGGTGCTGGTCCCCACCAGCGTCGAGTGGCTGCGCTTTCAAGAAGGTCTGTCCGTCCACCTCGGCACCTTGCTGGACCCGATCTCGGTGATGCTGCTGGTGGTGGTGACAACAGTCAGCGCGCTGGTCCACCTCTACTCCACCGGCTACCTGCACGGCGAAGACGGCTACGGTCGCTACTTTACCTTCCTAAACCTGTTTACTTTCAGCATGCTCGGCCTGGTCCTGGCCCCCAACCTGGTGCAGATGTACGTCTGCTGGGAGCTGGTGGGCGCCAGCTCGTTCTTCTTGATTGGCTACTACTACGACCGCCCCTCGGCCGTGTCTGCCTCCAAGAAGGCCTTCATTGTCACGCGCTTTGCCGACCTCGGCTTCCTGCTGGGCATCCTGGTGTTGGGCTACTACGCCTTTACCATCCACGCCGGCATGGGCGCCGCCGCCGCCGGTCAGCAGGCGCTGGACTTCGCCTTTCTGACCCGCCCCGATGTGCTCAGCCAGCTGCAGGCGCTACAGGGTCAGTTCCTTGGCATTGGCACGCTGACCTTGGCTGCCGTGCTCATCTACACCGGCGGCGCCGGCAAAAGCGCGATGTTTCCGCTGCACATCTGGCTGCCGGACGCGATGGAAGGGCCCACCCCCGTCTCGGCCCTCATCCACGCAGCGACCATGGTGGTGGCCGGCGTTTACCTGGTGGCGCGCAGCTTTCCGATCTTTGCCGCCTCGGCTGAGGCCCTACAGGTAGTGATGGTGGTCGGCGCCTTCACCAGCCTGTTTGCCGCGACCATTGGCTGCACCCAAGACGACATCAAGCGAGTCCTGGCTTTCTCTACCCTTTCTCAGCTCGGCTACATGATGTTCGCCCTGGGCGTGGCCTCCTATGAGCACCCCCTGGGCTACACCGCCTCGATGTTCCACCTGTTTACCCACGCCTTCTTCAAGGCCCTGCTGTTCTTGGGCGCCGGCAGCGTCATCCACGCCGTCCACACCAACAACATCTGGCAAATGGGCGGGTTGCGAAAGTACATGCCGATCACCCACGGCCTGTTCTTGCTGGCCACCTTGGCCATCGCTGGCATCCCGCCGCTGGCCGGCTTCTTCTCCAAAGACGAGATCCTGGCCGCGGCACTGCACAGCGGCCACACCGTGGTGTTTGGCGTAGGCCTGCTGGTCGCCGGCATGACCGCTTTCTACATGTTCCGCATCTACTTTGTGACGTTCTGGGGCGAGCGCCGCCTCAGCCACCTCCACCACCAAGACGACCACAGCCATGACGACCACAGCCACGCCGACCCGCACGAGTCGCCGGCGGTCATGTGGATCCCCATGGCGGTGCTGGGCCTGCTGACCATTGGCGCTGGCTTTGTGCCCATTCCCGAGTGGGTGCGCTTGGTTCCGCTCGACGGCAAGCTGCCAGAGGCCCACCACGGCGTCGACCTGGCCGTCGCCATCCCCGGCACCCTGGCGGGCGTCATCGGCATCGCCCTGGCGTGGTTCTTCTACGCCGGCGACCCACAGCGCGCCAACAGCGCCGTCCTCAAGCTCGGCCGCTTCTACGCCGTGATCAAGGCCAAGTTCTACTTTGACGAGATCTACCTCTTTGTCACCAAGTCCATCATCTTTCGCTTGATTGCTGGGCCGATTGCCTGGTTTGACCGCATGGTGGTCGACGGGTTGGTCAACGCCACCGGCTGGGTCACCCGGCTGGGCGGCACCGCTGTCAACGCCTCGCAGACCGGCCAGGTGCAGACCTACGGCTCGTGGCTGATGAGCGGCGTGGTCCTGGCGGTGGTCGTGCTGTGGGCCACCACCCGTCAATAGGCTTGCTGACCCGCTGGCGCTGCACGGCGCCCGGTTGCTAACGCGCATCGCGAATGGGGCTGAGAGCTCGCAAAGGCTAGGAGAATATTATGGGCCTCGCTAGTTGGCTGATCCTCATCCCCTTCTTGACTGCGCTGGCGGTCCTGGCGGTGCCAACGCGCCGCTCTGACCTGATCCGCTGGGTCGCGCTGGTCGGTACCGCAGCCCACCTGGCGCTGACCAGCTACACCACCTGGGCTTTCTGGCAAGAGGCCTCGCCCGACCTGGTGGCCGTGCGCACCGAGACCGTCAGCCGCGTCTACCTCGTTGAGCGGGTGCCGTGGTTTGAGAGCCTGGGCATTGACTACCTGGTCGGCGTCGACGGCGTCTCGATGTCGATGGTGATCCTGACTTCCATCATCATCTTTACCGGTGTTCTGGCCAGCTGGAACGTGGTCCACCGCACCAAAGAGTTCTTTACGCTGCTGCTGGTCCTGGTCACCGGCGTGTTTGGCGTGTTCTTGAGCTTTGACCTGTTCCTATTCTTTATGTTCTATGAAGTCGCCGTGTTGCCCATGTATCTGCTGATCGGCGTGTGGGGCACCGGCCGCAAAGAATACTCGGCCATGAAGCTGACCCTGATGCTGATGGTCGGTTCTGCCTTGATCCTGGTCGGCTTTCTGGCGATGTACCACGCCAACGGCAGCACCACCTTTGACCTGACCAAGCTCGCCCAGGCCCACTTTGAGACCGGGCTGCAGCGCTGGGTCTTTCCGCTTATCTTCATTGGCTTTGGCATCCTGGGCGCCATGTACCCCTTTCACACCTGGTCGCCCGATGGCCACGCTTCGGCCCCCACCGCGGTGTCGATGCTCCACGCCGGCGTGCTGATGAAACTGGGCGGCTACGGCGCGCTGCGCATCGGCGTCTACCTGCTGCCAGAAGGCGCGCAGTACTGGGGCTTGTTCTTTATGGCCGTGACCACGATCAACATTGTCTACGGCTCTCTTGGCGCGATTACCCAAAAGGATCTCAAGTATTTTACCGCCTATTCCTCAGTCAGCCACTGCGGCTTTGTGCTGTTTGGCGTGGCGACGTTGAACCTGATGGGCCTAAAGGGCGCCGTCCTGCAGATGTTCAGCCACGGCGTGATGACCGGGCTGTTCTTTGCGCTGATTGGCATGGTCTACGGCCGCACCCACACCAGAATCATTCCGGAAATGGGCGGCCTGGGCAAGGTGATGCCGTGGCTGGCCGCGTGCTTCTACATCGGCGGCATGGCTTCGCTGGGCCTGCCCGGTCTGGCGGGTTTCATCGCAGAATCGCACATCTTCTTGGGCGGTTTCTTTGGCAACAGCTGGACCAACCCGATCCTCAGCCGCACGCTGACGGTGCTGGCTACCCTCTCCATCGTGGTCACCGCCGTCTATGTGCTGCGCGGCTTGGCCACGGTCTTTCAGGGTCCCGTTCGCGACCCGCACCACGCTGAGCTGACCGACGCGACCCTGACAGAGCGCCTGAGCACCGGCATCCTGGTCGCCACCTTGGTTGTCACCGGCATGGTTCCGGGCCTGCTCATCGACCTCATCGAAGGCACGCTGTTTCCCATCGTCAACCGCCTGCAAGCGACCGGCATGGCGATCCCCGGCCATTCCTAGCCGTTCCGAGCTTTTCCTGAGCTTACAGCTGCTCTCCAAGCGCCCTGCGAGGACCCTCAGATGCTGATGTTGCCGGAACTCCTGATCATCGCCACCGCCTTTGCGGTGCTGCTGGTAGATCTGTTCATTGCGGAGCGCCAGCGCGGCCACCTGGTGCTGCTGGCCCTGGCCGGCGTGCTGGCTGCGCTGGTGGCGCTGGTGACCATCACCCCCGACACCGGCGCGCTGTTTGGCGGCCGCTTTACCATGGATCCGCTGGCGTGGTGGCTCAAGCTGACCCTGCTGGCGGCCGCGGCGGTGACGCTGACCCTGGCCCAGCCAATGCTGGCGACCCACAAGCAGGCCCCGACGCTGGGCGCCGGCTCTGAATTCATGACCCTGCTGCTGTTCAACCTCGCCGGCATGCTGATGCTGCCTTCGACCCGCGACCTGGTGTTCTTCTACGTTGCGCTGGAGCTCGCCACCATCCCGCTGTTCTTGCTGACCGCCTGGCGCCGCGAGTCCCTAAGCAGCGAAGCCGGCTTGAAGTACGTGCTGATGGGCGCGCTGTCCTCGGCGCTGATGCTCTACGGCCTTGGCATCCTGTACGGCGTTGGCCGCACCATGAACCTGGACCTGATTGGCCGCAACCTGTTCCCCTCGCCGCCGGTCATCATGGCCATCGCCATGGTTTTTGCTGGCCTGGGCTTCAAGCTGACGCTGGTGCCCTTTCACATGTGGGCGCCAGAGGTCTACCAGGGCGCGCCGACACCGGTCACCGCCTGGCTATCCGTCGCCTCCAAGGCCGCGGGCCTCAGCGCGCTGATGTTGCTGACGTACCGGGTGTTTCCGCGGCTGCTGCCCCAGTGGGGTCTGTACCTGGCGCTGCTGGCAACGGTGACCATGACGGCCGGCAACCTGGCCGCCATCACCCAGACCAACATCAAGCGGTTCATGGCGTTCTCTGCCATTTCCCAGGCCGGCTACCTGATCATGGGCTTCTTGGGCGCTGGCCCCAACGGCCCGGCATCCATGGTGTTCTACCTGATGGTCTACGCCGTGACCAACCTGGCGGTGTTTGCGGTGATCGCCCTGCACCACCAACAGACAGGTCGCGAGGATATCACCAGCTATCGCGGACTTTCGCAGACCAACCCCATCCTGGCCCTGACAATGATGGTCGGCCTGTTTGGCCTGGCGGGCATCCCGCCGCTGTCTGGCTTTGTGGGCAAGTTCTTTCTGTTCTCTGTGGCTTCTAAGGCAGGATACAACTGGCTGGTTGGCATTGCCGCAGTAAACTCTACGATTTCGCTGTACTACTACCTGCGCATCATCCGCCAGATGTACATCGAAGCGCCCGACCCAGAGCTGCCCAAGCTGACCACCCCGCGTCTGCTTGGCACCGCGCTGGCTGTGACGACGCTGGCGTCAGTGACGCTGGGCCTGGTGCCGTGGGTGTTTGAGAGCGTGCGGTTCAGCGCGGCCGTGTGGCTGGAGGCCATGCCGAAGTAGCGGCGGCCGGACTGGCTAACCGAAGGGATTGACGTTGCTCTTGCGCCCTTTCGGCTCATAGGTCTCTTCGGGATTGGCCACCAGGCCTTCGAACTCGAGCTTGCACTGCGGGCAGGCAATGCGCACCCAGCCGTCTTCGCGCAGCTCGGCGTCCAGGTCGCCCTTCTCGCATACCGGGCAGCGCAGCTTTTCGGTGTGGCCGGCCGAGGCCGACGTCAGCACGTCTTGCAGCATCATAAACAGCTCTTCTTGCTCAAAATCCTGTGGGCGCATCGCGGTCTCCTGAAGGTGGGTCGGGGCACTCTGGGCTAGTATGCCTCTTGGGCTGGCGAGTGCGCTAGGGGCCGCGGTTGGCGGCCGCATCCGCAAACCGATCTTCGATCTAGTTTCGCGGACATACGGCAAGTGGAATCCGCGAATGCGTCATAAGCTGCCAAGAGTAAAGGAGGCGGCGTATCCCTGCTATTGGGAAACCACGAGCGCCCACCGTAGGCGCCAAGGAGATACACCGTCGATGGGTGTAGCGCGCCATGAAATAAGGACCACCGAGCACCCGCCGCGCCACAAATAGGGACCACCCCCTTTTGGCGCGGAAGGCGGCGATGATGCGCCGGCCCCGAAGGGGGGCTGGGGCGAGTCGCAATGGCGTATCGGGAGTTGGGTGTGACGACAATTCGTGAAGTCCTGCGACGTTGGCTGCGCAAGCAGCCTTTGCGCGGAATTGCAGCTACTTGCCATGTAGACCGCAAGACCATCCGGCGGTACTTAGCGGCAGGCCGGGCCTGCGGGCCGGCCTGTGCTATCAGCTGCAGACGTCACAGGGCTTGGACAGCGGCTTTGGGCCAGCAGAAATTGCCGCGAATCACGTCCTGCAGCAGCGGATGAAGCGCGCCGGGATGCGCTGGGATCGTCCCGGCGGCGCCGCGATGGCGGCGTTGCGCTGCGCGTACCGGAGCACAGGCGGTATGGCTGCGATCCAGAAGAAAATTCAGCTGCGGATGGTGGCCTGATGGGCGATGGGGGGCCAAGAATCAGTTGGCGGATGGGCCCGGTAGAGGGCCGGTGATGCCGGCCTGGAGTGTCGGCCGGGGGTCGGCCGCTCGCTCGGTCGCGGCGGGGGACGCCCAACGGCGGCTGCGGCACGTGCATCGCCTTTGTCTTGACCGAGCGATGGGCGAGGCCCAGACTGTAGGGTCTGGCGGACACGGTCGCCGGGCCGAACGGGATGACCCAGCGATGAACGCACCGAACTCCGCGCTTCAGATTGGGTTTCTCTTGGACCGGCGCTACCACTGGCTGCGGGGCGAAATGGACACCACCAAGGAACCGGCGCTCATCGCGCTCGCCAGGGTGCTCAATGGGCATGGCGTGCCGTGGACTATCATCGGCGGCATCGCCGCGCAGATGCACCTGGAGGAACCTCGCACGACGCTCGACATCGCCGTGGCCATCTTGAGCCAGAGCGACCTGCCGATAGCCGCCCTGCAGGCTGCGGGGTTCCGCCATGGGGCGACCCATGCGCACTCCGACAACTGGACCGGCCCCGGCGATGTTCCTGTGCAATTTTCAGCCGATCTGCTGTGGCGAGCGGCGATTAGCCGGGCCAGCCAGGTGGTGCTGGGCGATGCGACCCTGCCCGTATTGGCCCCAGCCGACCTCCTACGCGCGAAACTCGTGGCGGCGCGAGACCCAAGTCGGCGGCGCTCCAAACGGCTTCGCGACGTGGCCGATGCGCTGGCGCTGGTGGAGCAAATGCCTATTCTCATTGAGGAACTGAGCGAGGACGAGCGAGCCTGGCTGGACGGACTCTAGTCCCCCAAAACCGAAATCCGCCGCGGGTTCGCCGAATTCCAGGGCATGGGTTTGGGCTACTTCTGCTGAGTCTTTTTGCTTACATCGAACTTGGAATTCCTGACAACCCACCGCGAGCTTGAGGTTCGATGTACTGGGTGTAAGCGTCAGGTGCAAGAGCCGGCACGTACTTTCCAGCCCTCGAAACCACGCATCTTCTGCGTCAGGGATGGCAGCCCGTCAGGGTGGCGGCGCCCTTGGCCCGCATGGCTCACCGGCGACAGCATCCTCAGCCTCGCGAATGCCCGGGCGACGCCCTGACGCCCGATGGGTCGCAATCGCAGAGTTGGTACTGACCGCGTAGGTGCTTCGCCGTGCCATTGGCGGCGTTCGGCGCGCCGTTTTCGCCCACTGTGCCGCCGACCGCGCATACCTCAGCCCTGACCGAGCAGCCTGACATCGTTGCGAAACTGTAGCCGGCCCGCGCCGGCCGCCGTCACATGGTCAGCGGATACTTCGTGACCACGTTAGCCAGCACCCGCTCAAGCACCTGGCAGAGTCGTTCGCACCAGCCCCTGCCTTGGAACACCTTATCGATGCGAAAGAAGGCGTCTTCGCACCAGAGGTGCGCAAACTGGCGCCGGCGTCACCTGTGCACAGTTCGGCCCATACGGCCGGGGCAGCCCGCGCAGCTTGGCCTTCTTCTCCAGGGCCACGCTTTCGTCGATGGGCCGGCCAAGCAGCGCCGCCTTCCACGACTCGGCAAGCGCGGGCTCCGATTCTGCGAAGGGATCGTCCGTTCGGTCCTGCCACCCCTTGCGTTTGAGCACCTTATCGATGCGCAGCACCGCGTCCAAGGCAATGTCGACTTCGCCGTGGTCAGCCTGGCCCCCTGGAAAGCGGGTAGGGCCGGGTCTCCGAGCCGCCAGGTTCATTTCACCAATGTGATCATGGGCATCTTGGTCAAATGGCCGACCGCTGCCAGCCCCACTTGCACTCGATAGGCGTTGAGGTCCAACCGCGGCGTGGACCGGGTCGCCCAGCACCACCCATGCGGGCAGGTCGCTACGGCGCCCATGGAATTTCAGCAGGCTCTTGTTGTCCAGATTGCGCTCAACCGGAGTCAGGCTGGCTTGGCCTTGGGTTAGCCGCCAGGTCACCGGCTGCCCAGCGCCTGGCTGCCAAAGGTGGGGTGGGGACCTGCCAGCGAAAGAGCTTGTCGGTGTCATGGCGAGAATCCAGCGAAAGTACAATAACCTGGCGGGCACGGAGACCCGCCCCTACTCGCCTTTTGGAGGGTGCTGACGGATGGCGG
>CAIXGW010000398.1 GCA_903919145.1 uncultured Myxococcales bacterium | reverse complement strand
CGGCGAGCCGTTCTTTGACGAGCTGCCGGCCGACGACTAGGCGGCGTAGCTGGGGGACCTGAGGGTCAGCTGGCTGGCGGAGCCTTGTGCGGATCGGGCAGATCAGCTTGAACTGACGTGAAATTTGGCGATTGACGGCGGGGATCGGCTGGCCTAGGCTGGCCGCTGACGGCTGGGATGGTCTTGGTCGGGGGCGGCATGGCGCTGGCGGGGTGGTTCAATGGACGGGTACCCGGTTTGCGGACCCTATGCATGCGGTCGTGATCGTCGATGACCACACGATTGTACGACAGGGCCTGCGCGCATTGCTGAGCCACGAAGCGGCCTTGCACGTTGTCGCCGAGGCGAGCAATGGCCAGAGCGCGGTGGCGGCGGTGGCGACGCACCGGCCCGATGTCGTCCTGCTCGACCTGAGCCTGCCAGACATGCCGGGCAGTGCCGTGATTCCCTTGCTGCTCGGCGTACATCCAACCGTGCAAGTGCTTGTTTTGTCGATGCATGACAGCGAGGAGTATGTCCGTCCAGCCATCCAGGCGGGTGCGCGCGGGTACCTGGTCAAGGGTTCGGGCCTGCAAGATCTAGTGGCGGCAATCGGCGCGGTAGCGGGCGGCCACGCGTTTTTTAGCCCTGCAGCCGCGGCGAGCCTGCTGAACCCGACGGTGCCACAGCGCAGTGATGACGAACGCTTGCGCTTGTTGACCCCGCGCGAACGGCAAGTGCTCGAGCTGGTGGCGCGCGGCCTCACCAGCGCGGAGATCGGCGAATCGCTGGCCATCGCAAGTAAGACGGTCGAAGCGCATCGTTCGAATCTGACAGCGAAATTGGACCTGCACGACGTACCCGCGCTCGTGCGATTTGCCGTGCGCGCCGGCCTCGTGCCGCTGGATGCGTAGGGCTGCGTCGCAAGGTTTCGGTGGGGCAAGCGAACGGATTCGCACCGATGCAGTGGTACAGCGGTACGAAAGTTGGCAGCGCGTGACTACAGCGCAACGCCCATGACCGCGTGCCACTTCTTCCCGGTCCAGGAAACCAGCGGAAACTTCGACAAAATGTCGACTGCTTGGCCTGGCTTGAGCCCGGCAGCGAACACGGTCGCAACCTCGAGTGGTTCCATCGAGTTCTCAACCATGCCGCGACGGGCGCACTGCCGCTGGTAAACGACCTTGCCGTTGCCGTCGATGCTGTCGATTTTGTCGGAGTCGACCCAGCTGAGGCACGCCTCGATCTTGTCCCGCTTGAAGCTGAGCACGGTGACGTCGCCCTTGGCTTCGACCTTCGAAATGCGCGCGATCTGCTGGGTCGCAATCATGGCGGCAACATTGACCGGCGCCTGGTATTCGTGACGCGCGAACGAAAACGGGATTTGCTCCCAGACGAGGTCTCGGTCTGCGAACTTCGGCTTGAGCGTGGGCGCCAGCAGGCGCTTGAGCGTGAGCGTCCGCGGGCCACGGGCGAGATTGTTGGCCGACCCGCTCGCGACAGCCCCGAAAAGCCCCTCGGCCGACTGATCGAGCCCGTATGCACAGGCGCCCCATGCCAGCGCGGTGAATTCTCCTGCGAGCGTGCTGCGGAGCTGGTTCGCATAGGATAGCAGCGGATCGCGATCCGAGTCCTCGAAGTGGGTCGCGCGCGCGAGCTTCTCGAACGCTGGCCGGGTCTTCGCCTCACAGCCCGCGAAGTGCTTGGCATGGCCGAGGCGCACTGCGTCCTCGAGACCGCGCGCCGTGGCGACCAGGTCCGCGTTGTTGGCCGCGAACTCCGCCCACTCGGTGCGTGCCGACTGGCCCACCGCGAGCACCTGTTGGATCCCTTTGTCGTCCTTGGCGTCCTTCTCGACATCGGCACCCATCGCGACGATTTCGGCGAGCCGGTCTTTGTCCGAATTGCCAATGGAAATGTCGAGTCCTGCGGCTTTGCGCTCGGCTATCACCTTGTCGAAGTTGACCTGCTTGGCGTCGTCGCCGCATACCGCCCAGCGCGCGATGAACTTGACGTCCTTCTTGTAGTGGTGTTCGAAGCAGTTGCTCACCAGTTCCCACCTGGCGGCGTGCCCGAGCTTGGCGCCGACGGTATCCGCGAAGACGAGGTGGCCGAGGTCGTTGCGATAGTCGTTGGGCTTGCCAAACGCTTGCTCGATCGCCGAGAGCGACGCAACGGCCCGTTTTCCTTGGGTCTCGTAATCACTCTCTGTCTTCGTCGCGCGATAATCGTCATCCGCAGCGATCGCCACAGCGGGTGCGAGGGCGAACGCGAGACCAAGCACGGTCGAGCCGAGGCGCGCAGGCAACCGAAGCCCTACATGCGCGAACAAGAGAGGCACCATCGTGTCATTCATCGTTGCTCCTTCTGGCCACCGCACGAAGCGAGTCCAGGTTACGGACGTACAGCGCGCACGCCCTTGTGGTCTCGCCGTCGCAACCGACACCGCGAGATAAAGCAGGACGCACAAGCGGGCGATCGCCCGAAGTCCTCATTCCGCCATCGCTACCGCGAGTACACTACGCCGCCAGCGCATCTCTGCGCCTCACCTGAGGCCATCTGCTCCGACGCGTCGTAGGCTACGTGACCCCATCGCGCCCGTCAATCACAGGCGACCGATGGGATGTGCTTGTGTGTACTTGGATGCACTTGTGTAGGGGCGGTGTGTGTGCGGGTGTGTAGGAGCGTACGGCTGGCACGCATACGCGCGCCTCCACGGGCGTCAGACGGGCCTGCGGCGGCTAGTGATCGCGCAAGAGCCGCAGCAGCTGCGCAAACTTCGTCTCGTCGGCCGGCCAATGGACCACACCGAGCGAATCGAGCCATTTCTCGAGCGCCGGGCGCAGGTTGTGTGCGTCCGCGTCCTCGACCTCGACCTCGTAGCGATGACTGTCCTGACCGCCCACGCCATAGCGGGCGTGGTCGAGCTCCACCTTGATTTCACCTGTACCCAAGCCGAATTGCGCGCGGTCGAACCGGTAGACACGCCGCGTATTGGCCATCGCCCCGACCACGTGCAGCCACGTCTCGGGCGGCAAGGGCGACGTGAGTACACCCGGCTCGCTCAGCCATTCGGTCGCCTGCAGCTGCGCAATTTGTACACGCGCCGGGGCCGCAACCAGCCACGCGTCGATGTCGGGACCGGTCAAAACCTTTTCCCACTCGCCCACTTGCACGACGCCGCCAGACATCACGGGCCGCGTCTTGACCGTCAGCACCGTCTGGCCCGACTGCACCCGCCGCCGCACCATCGCTCCCTGGGCGTGCAGGTCTGCGCGCGGCGTATCGAGGTAATAATTCACCTGATCCAGCGTCGTCG
>CAIXGW010000397.1 GCA_903919145.1 uncultured Myxococcales bacterium | reverse complement strand
GTGGTCGTCAAGAGTCAGCCGGTACCTCAATCTGTTCGCCCGAAACTTGACTTTGGACGCTTGGTCGAATTGTTGGACCGTACTGCGGCCGATCTCGCGTGCGAGCTTTGTGCCCTTTCCGGGTCGTCAGACAATCGAAGTTCCAGCCAGATACCGGCCGTTGAATCCAGCGTGTAACGCTCACCGGGGTGGCCGCGCGGTTCTAAAAAGCGGACCTTCAATCCACCTCCACCGATCCACATTACCGACATTGGCGCAGGGGGAAGTCTGAGACAACAGTGAACCTATAAGCGGATGTTGGCGAGGCGCTATCTGGACTTCCTCTATCAACGGGTATCTCGGAACCGCGATGCCGCGTAACGACTTGATCATGTTCTTGCCAGGAATTACGCGGGCACCAGCATTGTCGCGTCGTCATCGCGATGTTCTCGATCGACGTGGCCAAGGAATTTGAGCGGTTTTGCTCCGTGAAGCTTCTTCGTCGCGTTCAAATACTCGCGTACGATAAGCGATTCGAGCGCGCATTTCAAAGACCAACCGGAGACAACACATCATGGCGACGCAATCGATTCACCAGCCAATCATTGGCGGCGAGACCATCTTTTCTGTGAGCTCCTCGCCAATCAAGTTCGGTCCTGGCGCTCTGCGCGAGCTCGGCGACGATGCTGTGGCGCTCGGGATGAAACGCGTGGCATTCTTCGTGGATTCGCACGTGCTGTCGAGCGCGCCAGGCGAGACCGCACTCGCGTCGCTGCGCGCGGCTGGGCTCGATGTGGTGGTCTACGACCAGTCGCGCTACGAGCCAAACAGTGATTCCTTCGAGGCAGCAGCCGCCTTTGCGCTCGAAGGCGCGTTCGACGGCTTTGTGTCGCTGGGCGGCGGTTCGGTGATCGACACCGCCAAGGCAGCGAACCTGCTCTCGACTTACCCTGATGAGCTGATTGCCTACATCAATGCGCCGATCGGCCGCGGCAAGCCGGTGCCCGGCAAACTCAAACCCCACATTGCGTGCCCGACCACCTGCGGCACCGGCAGCGAAACCACGGGCATCACGATTGTCGACCTGAAATCGGTGGGCCTCAAGACCGGCATCGCGTCACCGTTCCTCAAGCCCACGCTGGCGGTGATCGACCCCACCACCACCGAGACGCTTCCAGGGGGCGTGGTGGCGGCGTGTGGCTTTGACGTGCTTACGCACGCGGTCGAGTCTTACACTGCGAGGCCCTTCACGAGCCGCCCGCGCCCCGTGCACCCGAGCCAGCGTCCGCCCTACCAGGGATCCACGCCCTACAACGACATCGGCGCGATCGCGGCGATCCGCATTGGCGGCAAGTACCTCGCGCGTGCGGTGTGCGATGCGGGCGACATCGAGGCGCGTCATCAGTTGATGTTCGCCTCCACCCTGGCGGGGCTGGCCTTTGGCAGCGCAGGCGTGCATATCCCGCACGCGATGTCGTACTCGGTGGCCACGCTGCGCCACGAGTTCACGGCGAGCGGCTACCAGGACCGCGACCCGATGGTGCCGCACGGCATCGCGGTGGTGCTCAACGCACCGGCGGCGTTTCGCTTCACGGCCAGCGCCAACCCGGCGCGACACCTCGAAGCAGCCGCGGCCCTAGGTGTGGACGTGAGCGGCGCGGCGCCGGAGGAGGCAGGTGAGATTCTGGCCAACGCGTTCATCGCCCTGATGCGCGAGACGGGGTTGCCCTCGGGCATTGCGGCGCTTGGCTACAGCGATGTTGACGTGCCGGCGCTGGCCGAAGGGGCGTTCGCGCAGCAGCGCCCGCTGGTGATGGCGCCGCGCGCGGTGACCAAACCTGACCTCGAAGCGATGTATCGCGACGCGATGCGCTATTGGTGAGGTGGAACTCG
>CAIXGW010000396.1 GCA_903919145.1 uncultured Myxococcales bacterium | reverse complement strand
GCACAAGGGCCAGCGACGATGACGCGCTGGGTGGCGGCTGCGGCAGCGCCGCCGGGCTGCACCACGGTGCAGCGCACGTCGTGCAAGCCGCTCGGCAGAGCAGGCGTAGTCACGGACCAGTCGGACTCGCCGACTGGTGGCTGCGTCACCGTCCAGGCAGTGCCGTCTACGCTGCAGGCCACGCTGTCCGCGTCCGCGCGGTGGACGCGGAAATTGACCTGCGTTCCCGCAGCCGTTGCCGCAGGCGGCAAGGTCGGCCGGTCTGGGCTGAGCAGCGCAATGCCGTGCAGAGTCACCGCGCCTGTCAAGGTCGCGTAGGCCTGGCCGGGATCTGCCGACATGTCGCTTGCATCGCCAGCATCGGCCCTGCCGGCGCCGAGGCCGACAGGGCGCGAATCGAACAAAGGGCGCCCGAGTTTCCACTGCAGCCGTGCCAGTCGACCAGGACCTGCCCGGGGATTCCGCCGGTGCCGGCTGGCCGGTACTGAGCGGCAAACGAAAGTCCAGCAGCCAAGCTCAGCCAACGGGCGCAACACCTCGATTGTGGGGCGATTGCTGGCGTGAGGGCCGGGGCGGACCCACTACCCGGTCCCGACCACCCTCCCGCACCGCCACATGCCACAAACGCTTTGACGCCGCTGGCCAGTGCCACCACCCGGTCCCTGCGCAACGGACACAGACCCACAGGGCGGCGTCCTACGCCGGTTTGGGCGCCAGGGCTGCGAAATTCGGCATTACTTCCGTCGCCCAAACTCGTGGCCGGGTCGCCGCTTCGGCGATGCGCCCTGACAGTGCTTGGCTGGCTTTGCGACCCGCCGACGCTACGCTTCACCCGATAGAAGCTCGACTTCCAGCTGCGCAACCTGGGCCTTGAGGGTCGCCAGCGCCTCGACCATCCGCAGCCGCTGCGCTCCGCGGAGCTTGCTGCCGTCAACGGTAGCCCAGGCTTGGCGCCAGCCCTCCAAATCCTCGCCAGCTTTCACCAGCTGACTGACCAACCGCCCTGGCTGATAGCCCTTTTCGGCTGCAGGCAACGGCTGAGGCGGCTGCGTGCCCGGGGTGAGGGGGTCGGTGTCAAAGTAGCGACCATCGCCCGCTTGGACTATCGCATCCTCTAGCTGAAGCACGCTCCAGCCAAGGCGAGTCGCATCGAAAGCAAGGCGCGCGCGCAGGTTGGGCTCGTCGACCCTGGCGAGGGCGGCGACGTGGTTGAACTTCAGGCCCTCTCTGATGCTGGGCGGAAGAGCGTCCCAGGCGATCCGCGCCAGGATGCACTGCCGGGCGACGCCCTGGGAGATGCCCAAGTCGCTCAGTTCGTCTTTGCAGACGCGGGCGAATTCGACAAAGCTCGCGTCCTTTCCGGGGTTAGTACTGTGATAGGCGTGAGCGCTGCCATCAAAGAACCGGTCGAGAAATACCCTGCCCGCCTGCAGGCGAAACGTCAAAAGCAGGTCGCGAGAGAGGCGGTTGAGTTCGACTAGCATGTCTGCGAAGTCTGCTTTGGTTTTGGCTAGTTCCTGTGAGCTGTTCATCGGTCTCCTTGGGGCGGAGGTGGGGCCGTGGGCAAGCTTTTCGACCTTTGGCATGTGCCAAAGGTCGAAAAGCGCGCATGCCCAGGCGGCAGCCGTGCGGCTGGCAAGGGCGGTTTGAGCGTAAAGCGCGCGGTTGGGGTTGGCAAGGGGGCGGCGGGGTGACGATGCGGGCCGCGGAGCGGTGCGGTGCGCAACCTGTCGGCGCGAAGTGACGAAAACAGCTTGAGATTGACGGCTGTGGACGGCCGGCGTAGCCTGGGTATCGACGACGGTTAAGGTCCCGGTCGCTGGCGAAGTAGCGCTGGCTGGGTGGTGCGATGGGCGGTGCTGGCGCTTTTGGGTCTTGGCCGCCTGCCCGGCGCTGGCTGGCGGCCGCTGCGGCAGCGGCGCTCGCGCTCGCGGTCGCGGTCGCGGCCTGGCTGTGGCCAGGGCTGCCGACTGAG
>CAIXGW010000395.1 GCA_903919145.1 uncultured Myxococcales bacterium | reverse complement strand
GTGGTTGCTTGGGCCCTTGCTGGGGCGCGGGTAGGACGGTCACTGGGGCGCCTGGTGGCTACGGATCCAACCGCGGCGGCGTCATCCGCCCCTGCAGGCGGCCGCGCAGGTCGGCCAGCTCGCGCTCCAGGGCTTCGATGCGCTGCGCCAGCGACGCTGCGTAGTTCTTGGCGTCGGCGGCTCGCTGCTCGGCGCTGCGGGCGGTGTGGTCGGACCCGCCGACCCGCTTGGCGGCTTCTGAGGCCATGCGCTGCGCCTCTCCTGCAGCTTGGCGGGCCGACGAGGCGCTGGACTGGGCGTCAGCCGCGCTCTGCTGGGCCTGGTTGGCGCGGGTGTCGGCGTACTCTGCGCGCTGCTTGGCATTTTGCGCCGTGGCTTGGGCGGCGGCTGCGGTCTGCGCGGCGTTGACGGCCTGGCCCTCCGCGCGATTGGCTTGGGCTTGAGCGTACTTGGCGGTGGCCTCTGCCCGCTCTGCCGTCTGGCGCGCGGCGGCCAGCTGCCCGCCCGTGTCCGACGCAAGGCGCCGCTGGATGTCCACCAGCTTCTTGACGGCGTCGCGGCGGTCGCGCCAGGCCGCGTCCAGAGACAGGTAGGCGGTAAAGTAGACCTCGGCTTCCATCCACAGCTGGCCGTCTTCGCAAGAGCGCGCCGCGTTGTAGAGCTGGTTGGGCTTGTAGGTCAGCACGTAGGCGGCCTCAAAAAGCTGAGCCGCCAAGCCATAGTTCTTGACCTGTCGCGCCACCTTGGCCTGCTCTACGCAGGTCATGGACAATTCGCTGGCCAACAGCGCGGCAAATTTCTTGGCGTCGGCCAATTCCTTTTTGACGGCGCCGCCTTGGTTGAGGGTCACCGCCGTTTGGCTGAACTTGTCATACAGCGACTTGGCCTCTCCGCCAATCAGGCAGCGCGCTTGCGGCTCAGTGGTCACCAGCAGCGAGCAGCGCCGGGTCGTCGCCGCCAGCCACAGCGGCCGGGCGTTGCCAGGGCTAGAAAAGTACTCGTTTTCATGGCCGTGGGCCTGTTCGTCTGGATTGACCGCGCCGCTGACGACCGCTGCGCACTCCGCCGGCGCTTTGACCTGAGCCAGGGCTGCTGTGGGGTGCAGAGCTCCCGCCGTCCAAAGGGCAACAAGCGCGACCAACGTGGCAAAATGGGCAGAGTTCATGCGCATGGCCGCAGCGTAGGGCCAGCCGCCGCCAAACTCAAGAGCAGCCCTGCCCCGCCGCGGCCGCTGAGTCAGCTGACCCAGGCACTGTTGCGTCGGACGATCGCCGCCAAGCCGCGCACCCACACCTCGCGGGTATTCAAAGACGGGACCAGCTGCAGCTCGCCACCGCCGGCCGCCTGAAAGTCATGGGCGCCGCGGATGCCGATTTCCTCTAGCGTTTCCAGGCAGTCCGCCACAAAGCTGGGCTCGACAACCAGCAGCTTCTTGACCCCGGCTTTGCCCAGCTCCTCGATCACCTCGTCGGCATAGGGGCGGATCCACGGAATTCGGCCCAGCCGCGACTGAAACGCCGTGGTGGTGCGGGCCGGGTCCAGGCCCAGGCTGGCCATCAGCGCCCGCGAGGTGGCAAAGCACTGGGCGCGGTAGCAGTGGCGGTTGGCATGGACGATCTGGTCACAACAGCCTGAGCTTTTTAGGCAATGCTGGCCACCGCTGTCGGTCTTGCTGCAGTGGCGCTCTGGCACGCCGTGGTAGGCCAGCAGCACATGGTCGGGCTCAAACTGCTGCATGTGCTCGTGCACGGCTTCGGTCACCGCCTGCTGGAACTCCGGCGCGTCCCAAAATGGTTCGACGATCTGCACACTGGGCACGACCCAGCGCTCGGCCGCCTCCTGCATCACCGCCGCCCCGGTGGAGCCAAAAGACGCCGCGGCATAGTGGGGAAACAGCGGCACCACCACCAGGCGGTCGCAGCCGATGTCGCGCAGCCCATCGATCTGGCTGGGGATCGACGGATTGCCAAACTGAAAGGCCAGCCGCACTTCGCAACCCGGCAGGTGCTCTTGCAGCTTTTCTGCCAGCGATAGGCCGTGCAGCCGCAGGGGCGATCCGGCGTCGCTCCAGATTTTCCGGTACGCTTCTGCGCTCTTGGCCGGGCGAAACGGCAGGATCACCAGCTCCAGCAACAGCCAGCGCGCCAGCGGCGGCATGTCCAGCACGCGCGGGTCGCTCAAGAATTGCCGCAGGTAGCGACGCACATCGGCCACCGCGGGCGAGTCGGGCGTGCCAGTATTGACCAGCAAGATCCCGGTCTTGGCCTTTGGCCGGCCCTCTTCTGAGGGGGCGCGGGCGGCGGCGGGCAGTTCGGCTTGGGCGTGGGACATTGGACCTCCGGGGCGATTATGGGTTGGCGGTTGGCAGCGGCGCAACCTTGGCCATGCGCGGGCATCCAACCGATGGACGCAGGTTGCTAAACCGCCAGCCTGTCAAAGGACCTCATGAACCTTGAGCAATTGGAAAGAGAGCTGGTGACCTTGCGGGTGCGCGTGCGCCGTGGCGGACCGCTGCCAGACCGCGGCCCGGTGGTCTATTGGATGCAGCGCAGCCAGAGAGGACGCGCCAACCTTGCGCTGGACGTGGCGATTGCCGCGGCCAATCTGTTAGGGGCGCCGCTGCTGGTGTTTCTGGCCCCGCGCGGCGACTTTCCGGGCGCCACCCGCCGCAGCCTGACCTTTTTGATGCAAGGCATCGCCGACATCGCCGAGGACGTGAGCGCGCGCGGCGCCACCCTGGTGCTGCGCTCGCCGCCGCAGACGTCGCTGCTGCAGTTCTGCCGCGAGGTGGGCGCCCGGCTGGTCGTGGGCGATGAGCACTGGCTGCGCGAGCCGATGGCCTGGCGGGCCAAAGCGGCCGACCGGCTGGATATACCCTATTGGACAGTGGATTCTGACGTGGTGGTGCCGCTGGCCGCGCTGCCGCAAAAGGAAGAGTGGGCGGCCCGAACGCTGCGGCCGCGGATCCACGCGCTGCTGCCCGCCTACTTGTGTGCCCGGTCAGAGCCCGACTGCAGCGTGCCGTGGGTCGGGCCCCTGCCCCACAGCGACCCCTTGGCGCCCCCCGAAGAGCTGCTGCAGCGGCTGGGCCCGATCGATGAGTCCGCCCAGCCGGTGGCTCAGCAAGGCGGGCGGCGGCGCGGACTGGCCACCCTGCAGCGACTGGTGCGCCAGCGACTGCGCCTCTACCTCGAGGCGCGCAACGAGCCCAGCGAAGATGGCAGCAGCGGCCTGTCTGCCTACTTGCACTTTGGCCACCTGAGTCCTTTGGAAGTCGCCTTGGCGGTTGAGCAAAGTGATGCGCCCCAGCCAGCCAAAGACGCCTTTTTGGAGCAGCTGATCGTGCGGCGCGAGCTGGCGATCCAGTTCTGTGCCCGCAACCCCCACTACGACTCGCTGCAAGGCTGCGCCGACTGGGCCAGGCTGACGCTGGACCAGCACCGGGCCGATCCGCGGGCCTACACCTGTGATCTGGCGACTTTGGAGCAAGCGCGCACCGCCGATCCAGCGTGGAATGCGGCTCAGACGCAGCTGCTGCGAGACGGCACCATGCACGGCTACCTGCGCATGTACTGGGCCAAGAAGATCCTGGAGTGGTCGCCCACCCCAGAAATTGCTTTTGAGAGAGCGCTGTTGCTCAACGACCGCTACCAACTCGACGGCCGCGACCCCAACGGCTACACCGGCGTGGCTTGGGCGGTAGGCGGCAAACACGATCGGCCCTGGGCGCCGCGCCGGCCGGTGTTTGGCACGATTCGCTTCATGAATGCTGCGGGGCTGGCGCGCAAGACCAACCTGGCCGCCTACCTTGCCCGCTTTGGCTAGCAGGGCCAGACCTGGGACCAGAGCCACCAACCCGGATTCACAATTTTGCGATTGCGTCTGTTCGCCGGGCTGCGTATGCTCAAGATGGTGTATTTTTGCACCGGCTTTGGGTGAGGTCGGCGTGGCAATCTGGGCGACTACTGGCGCGGGGTCTGGCGCGGGTTCTGGCGCGGCTGCAGGCCTGCGTGCCTATGGCTGCGCTGCCGGCTTGACGGTGGCCCTGCTGTTTGCGGCCTGCTCTGCCAATCCGCCGCCCAATTCTAATGCCGGATCGGGGGCTTTTGGCCTGCCCACCGGCAACGTGGGCGGTCTTGACGCCGGTGCCAAGGACTCGACGGCGAGCAAGGATTCCGCAGCTGACAAAGACACCCTGGGCGTTGGCCAAGACGGCGGCGGCACCTCGGCCGATGCTGGGGCTACTGGGGCCGACGGCGAACAGCCCGACCCCGATGCGGCAGCCAACTCCGATGGCGCCAACGATCCCGATGCCGGCGATCCCCAGGCAGATGCTGCCAATCCAGAGGACGGCGAGCTGGAAGACGCCACCGACCTGGACGGCGAGCCCGGCAGCGAAGAAGACGCCCAAGGCACCGACGAGGACTCGGCTACCCCGCCCCTGGACATCAAGGACGCCAAGAGCGACGTCTATGACAACGGCGAGGACCCCAACAACCCCTGGTACAACACACCCTTGCCAGACGAGTACATCGGCGCCGACACCCCCGACGCCGGCGGCTCGTCAGACACCAGTGGCCAGAGCCTGCCGCCTATCTGCACGCCGGTCATCGGCTCGGTCTCGGTCAAGGAGACTGTGGGTCCGGGTGGCAAGCTCGACATTGTGATCTGGATCGACACGTCGGGCTCCATGTCTCAAGAAGCCGCGTGGGTCAACCAGAACGTCATCAAGTTTATGGACTATCTGGCCCAGAAGGGCATCGACTACCGGGTGGTCATGTTTGGCAGTGGCCTTGGCCTGTGCGCCAGCGGCTGCCCCACCGCCGACGTGAAGCATTTTCTGTGGGTGCAGCAGTACGTCAGCAGCACCAACGGGCCCAACCTGATCTCGACCGCCACGCAATTCAACAAGTACAAAGCCTTCTTGCGCCCCGATGCCACCCACAACATCGTGGCCATCTCTGACGACAACTGCTCGATGCTGCCGGCCACCTTTGTCAGCACCTACGAGAACCTGTTGCAGGGCGCCGGCCTGATGCCCAAGTTCATCTACCACTCGATCGTCTCTTTCGTTAACGCCGCCAACCCGGCACAGACCGGCAACTGCCCTGGTGGCGCGTCCTACGGGTCTTTTCACATTGGCGTGTCCAAGTCGACCAACGGCTCGATGTTCCAGTTGTGCCAGAAAGATTGGACGCTGCTGTTTGACGATCTGTCCAAGGCCGTGGCCGCCACCGCCAAGCCAGTGTGCACCTACAAGCTGCCGCTGGCCGCTGGCAAGCAGGTGACGTGGAAAAACGTCAAGGTCTCGCACATTGAGAACCAGGTGGTAGCGCCGCTGACCCTCATCCCCAACGAGGCGGGCTGCGCCAACAACCCCAGCGGCTGGTTCTATGACGACCCGCTCAAGCCCACCACGGCAACGCTTTGCGAGGCCACCTGCAAGAAGCTGGTAGGTGGCGCGGTGACGTTCAATTTCGGCTGCCCGCAGACTCAGTTGCCCGGATCGCCGTAGCCGCGCCAGCCCGGCAGCCACGACCGACAGCCACCCCCTGCACCCACCCCCTACAGCCACCAGTCACTGCAACTGCAGGGATTGCCCGCAAAATGACGCAGCGCGCCTTGCAAGTGCAGCGCGCATGCCTAGACTTGGCCGGCGCCGCCAGTGCGGCCCGAGTCGCCGATGACGCCCGATCCCCAGCAGCACCGCTTTCTTGACCAGCGCATGGCCGCCTCTCAGCTGCAGATGAGCCTGGACCGCGACCCCGACGAGACGGGCGAGTGGATCGACTCTCTGGAAGCGGTGGTGGCGCAAAGTGGCAATGACCGCGCGCACTTTCTTCTCAAGCGCCTGCATGAGGCCCTGCAAGTAGAGGGGGTGTCGCTGCCGTATCTGGTGCAGTCGCCCTACGTCAACACGATTCCGGCAGACAAGCAGCCTGCGTATCCTGGCGATCTGCTGATGGAAAAGCGCCTGCGCCGCATGGTGCGCTGGAACGCGGCGGTCATGGTCCACAAGGCCAACCGGCGCTATGAGGGCTTGGGCGGCCACCTTTCGACGTACGCCTCGGCGGCGATGCTGTATGAAGTCGGCTTCAACCATGTGTTTCGCAGCCCGCTGAGCCCAGACGGCGGCGACCAGGTGTTCTACCAGGGCCATGCGTCGCCGGGCATGTACTCGCGGGCCTACCTGGAGGGGCGGATCAGCCGCGAACAGCTGGAGGCTTTTCGCCGCGAGGCCTTTGCCATCCCGGGCGCGGTCGCCGACCCCAGCAAGGTCGGGCACGGCCTGCGCGGCCTTTCTAGCTACCCTCACCCGCGGCTGATGCCGGATTTCTGGCAATTCTCTACAGTTTCGATGGGCCTGGGCCCGATCGCCGCCATCTACCAGGCGCGCTTTAACCGCTATCTGGCCCACCGCGGCTTTATCGACGGCAGCGCCAATCGGGTGTGGTGCTTTGTGGGCGACGGCGAGACCGACGAACCAGAGACTCTGGGCGCCCTGTCTCTGGCGGCGCGCGAAGGGCTGGACAACCTGACCTTTGTCATCAACTGCAACCTGCAGCGGCTTGACGGTCCGGTGCGCGGCAATGGCAAGATCATTCAGGAGTTGGAGGCAGTGTTCAGCGGCGCCGGCTGGAATGTCTTCAAGGTGCTGTGGGGCAGCGGCTGGGATCCGCTGCTGGAAGGGCCGCAGGCGGCGCTGCTGCGCCAGCGGTTTGCCGAGGTGGTCGATGGCGAGTTCCAGAAGTATGTGACCACCGACATGGCCTACGTGCGCGAGCACTTCTTTGGCAAGTACCCAGAGTTGCGCGAGCTGGCTGCCAGCCTGAGCGACCGCGAGCTGCGGCGGATGCACCGCGGTGGCCACGACCCGCTGAAGGTCTACTCGGCCTTTCACGCCGCCGAGCAGAACAACGGCCGGCCCAGCGTCATCCTGGCGCACACCGTCAAAGGCTATGCCCTGGGCGAAGGCATTGAGGCGCGCAACGCCACCCACCAGCAGAAGAAGTTTGCCATTGAAGAGCTGCGCGCTTTTCGCAACGTGCTGGAGCTGCCCATCCGCGACGACGAGCTCGAGGACCCGCCGTTCTTTCACCCCGGAGAGAAGTCGCCGGAGATCGAATACTTGCACGCCTGCCGCGCCAAGCTGGGCGGTGCCATGCCGGTGCGGGTAGAGAAGCCCGTGCAGGTCACGGTGCCCGACGGCAAGCTGTGGCGGCGCTTTACCGAGGGCTCGGGCAGCGCCGAATTCTCTACGACCAATGCGGTGGTGGCGCTGTTGCAGGGCCTGATGCGCGAGCCTGGCATTGGCAAGCGGATTGTACCGGTGGTGTGCGACGAAGCCCGGACTTTTGGCATGGAGGCGATGTTCAAGCCGTTTGGCATCTACTCGGCGGTGGGGCAGCTCTACACCCCGGTCGATGCCGACTACCTGATGGCCTACCGCGAAGCCAAAGACGGGCAGCTGCTGCAAGAGGGCATCTCTGAAGCGGGATCGCTGGCGAGCTGGCTGGCGGCGGCGACCAGCTACAGCACCCACGGCCAGCCCGTCATCCCGTTCTACTTCTACTACAGCATGTTTGGCTTTCAGCGGGTGGGAGACCAGATCTGGCAGGCGGCCGACATGAACGCCCGCGGCTTTCTGTGCGGCTGCACGGCTGGGCGAACCACCTTGCAGGGAGAGGGGTTGCAGCACCAGGACGGCCACTCGACCATTGTGGCGATGTGCAATCCGGGCGTGGCCACCTATGAGCTGAGCTTTGCCTACGAAGCGGCCGTGCTGGTCAGGGCCGGTCTTGAGCGGATGATCGGCGGCGAGAATGTCATCTACTACCTGACGTTGCAGAATGAGCCCTACCAGATGCCGCCGCTGCCAGACGGCGCCGAAGAGGGCATCCGCCGCGGCATGTACCTGCTCAAGACCGCAGAGAGCTTGGGGATTCCGCTACCGCCCGACGCTCCGCGCATGCAGCTGCTGGGCGGCGGCACCATCCTGCACTGCGTGCTGGAAGCCCAAGCGACCCTGGCGCGCGAGCACGGCATTGCCGCCGATGTCTGGGTGGCTACTAGCTTTTCTGAGATGCGCCGCGAAGCCCTGGCTTGCGAAGCCACGGCCCGCCACCAGAAGCTGCGCGGAGAGGCAGCCCCCAAGCCGTGGGTGTTGCAGCAGCTGCAGGGCACCGCGGGGCCGATTGTCGCCGCGACTGACTGGGTGCGCGCCTGGCCCGACCTGGTGGCGCCGTGGCTCAGCGGCCGCCTGCACTCGCTGGGCACCGATGGCTTTGGCCTGTCAGACACCCGCACCGCGCTGCGCCGCCACTTTGAGGTCGATGCCCAGGCGGTGGTGGAAGAAGCGCTGTTTCGCTTGGGGCGCTAGGCGATTGTTGAGTTGTTCTACACTGTAGACATTTTCAGCATCCAGCGACCGCGTCGGCTCAGCCACCTGCACAGAACCATTCGATACTGCTGTTGATTTCAGCCAGCCCTTGGCCGCCGCAGCTGGCACGCTTTGTGCTAGATTGAACAGCGGAAGGGCCGCGCGTGGCCCGATGCGAGGTTGCCATGCAGCGAATGTCGATGGGGCCGGCGCGGCTGGCCCTGGTTGGGCTGTTGCTTGTAGGAACATGGAGTTGTGAGGACACGGGGTCAGCGGCGGCAGCCGTTGACGCTACGGGCGCTCTGGACACCGGGCCGGGCATTGCGCCGCAGCCGGTAACGGGCGATCCGCAGTTCATGGAGAAGTTTGGGCCGGTGGTCCAGGAAGCACAAAGCTTGAGTCTTCAGGACTTTTTGGCCAAGTACACCCCGGCTGACGCGGCCAAGCCGTCTACCGCCAACTACGACCCGCTGACCGCCAAGCACATGGACCTGGTCAACCAGAAGCTGGGGCTGACCGACGCAGAGAAGGCCAAGCTCAAGGCCAACGGTTTTGTGGTGGCAGAGAGGCTAGAGCACGAGACCATGGCGGCTGCGCTGCTGGACGTGTTCCAAAAGGACCTGCCGGTGCTGGTCACGACCGATGCGGTGCTGCAGGCCCTGCACGCGTCCTATGACGACATTCTGATGAACCTGGAGCTGTACGTCCTGACGGCCACCCTGCAAGAAGGGCTGGCCAAGGCGCACGCGGCGGTGAGCAAGCTGCAGCCCGGTCCCTCGGCGCTGGCCCAGACCGCGGTGGCCGACGTGGATTTTCACCTGGCCATGGCAAGGACGCTGCTGACGGGGCAGACGGTGGCGGCCGTGACCGGACCGGCGGTAGACAAGCAGGTGCAGACCTTCCTGGGCTATGTGGCCGGCCAGAAGCTGCAGGACGTGACGATTTTTGGCAGCCCGCGCAAAGAGGACTACAGCCAGTTCAAGCCGCGCGGCCACTATGCGGGCAACAAAGAGCTCGAGCGGTACTTTCAGGCGATGATGTGGCTGGGGCGCACCGACCTGCGCTTTGCCGAGTTCGACAGTATGACGGGCCACTGGCTGTGGCGGCCGCGCCAGGTCATGGCGGCGATGTTGCTGGCCCAGGCTGTGGAATTGGGCGGGGCAAGCAGCGGCATCCAGGCTGCGGAGGACTTGATCACCTTGATGGTCGGGCCGATCGACTTCATTGACCTGCAGGGGGTGGCCAAGCTGGTGGCCGACCAGGGCTGGAAGGCGGCCTCCGTGGTCGACCAGCTGAGCGAGGCGCAGATCGCTGCCCTTATCGACAAGCTGGCCGGCGGAGCCTACGGCAAGCAGCAGATCGCCAGCCACTACCTGGAGACCAACCCGTTCAGCAAGGAGGCGACGCCGCTGCCGCCTTCCTTTGCGCTGCTGGGTCAACGGTTTGTGATCGATTCCTATGTGTTCAGCAACGTGGTGTACGACCGGGTGCTGTGGAAAGGCCAGAAGGTCCAGCGCGTGCTGCCCAACCCCTTGGACGCGATGTTCGTCTTGGGCAACAACCAGGTATTACCGCTGCTGCAAAAGGAATTTGACCAATTTCCCTACTTTGGAGCCCTGCACAACCTGCGCTGGCTGGTGGACCAACACTCTCAGCAGTTCTGGCAGGGCAACTTGTACAATCTGTGGCTCGACTCGCTGCGCCAGCTGAATCCGCCGACCACGGGCGCCAAATTCCCCTTTGCGATGCGCACAGAAGCGTGGCGCGACAAGACCGCTAACACCCAGTTGGCCTCGTGGGCCCAGCTGCGCCATGACACGCTGCTGTACGCCAAGCAGAGCTACACCGGTGGCGTGGCTTGCGAGCACCCAAGCGCCTATGTGGAGCCCTATCCAGCGTTTTTTGCCAAGCTAAAGACCATGGGCGGGCTGGCCGGGCAGGCGCTGACCAACGTCAAGACCAAGGAACCGTGGATGAAAGACAGCCTGGCCAAGTTCTTTGCCGACTGGCAGGAGCACATGGGCAAGCTGGAGCTGGCGGCGACCCACGAGCTGAGCGGCCAAGGCACCACGGCCGACGATGTGGCGTTCCTAAAGGGCGTCATCATGGCCGGCAATGTGTGCGGGGTGACGTACAGCGGCTGGTATCCCAAGCTGTTCTTTGGTCCTGAAAGCGTCGATAAGTTCAAGCCGACCATCGCCGATGTCCACACCAACCCCAACCAAGGGCCGCTGCCGGGACCGAATGTGCTGCATGTTGCCACTGGCAAGGTCAACCTGATGGTGATGACGGTGGATACCTGCACCGGCGCAGAGACTTTTGTGGGCCCGGTGTTCCGCTACCATGAGGTCGACTGGAAGAAGATCGAGAGGCTGAGCGACCAGGACTGGGAGAAGCAGCTCAAAGACGGCACCGCCCCGCCGCCACCGGCCTGGACCAGCTCGTTTCGCGCCGCCAAGTAAGCATTCATCAAGAGTATCGACAAGCGACCCCGCCTCCCCTACGCTCTGGGCCACGCGGACGATTCGCGCGGGGTGGGGCAAAGATGGGCAAGAAGGGGTGGTGGCGAGCGCTGGCCGCCGTGGCGCTGGCGGGATGCAGCAGTGAAGAGCCCGCTCCAGTGGATGTGACAGAGCGCATTGACGAGGCCCAGCTGCTAAGCGGGGCGACGGCCAAGGGCTCGATCTCGCACTTGTTGGCCCACAGCAGGGTCATCATGACGGCGGGTGTAGAAGGGGCCCTGGCGGCGGACCAGACGGCTGGCGCCAATGGAGACGCAGTGGCCAAGCAATACCTGGCCAGCAAGACCACCTGCCCCGGCTTGACGGTGACCCACGGCCCGGGCAGCGACACGGTCAAGATCGTATTGCCCGCCAATGGTTGCAAGCTGGCGGGGGTCAGCGTGTCAGGCCTGGTTACCGTCACGGTCAAGATCGAGGCCGCGGTGGCGGTGGCGCAATTTGTGCTGCAGTCCGTCAAAGTGGATGCCACGCAAATCGACGGCACTGCGACCGAGTCGACCAGCGATGGCAAGACCTTTACTAGTGAAATCAAGAAGATGGTTGTTGACAAAACCACCTACACCTTCTCTGGGACCTTTGCCAAAGACACCGACGGAGCGGGTTCGACCAGCAACGGCGCCGGCACTGCCCTGGCGGCGGGCGAGTCGGCCGCAGCGGCCTTTTTGATCCAAGGTCTGCACCACAAGCTGGAGGGCTGCTACGCCGATGCCGGTCAGCTGGTGTGGACCCAACAGACCGCGCTGACCGCCCCGGCGGCCCTGAAGGGCAAGCTGGTCAGCGCCGTCACCACCCTGCAGTTTGACGCCGACTCGCCGCGCGATGGCAGCGTGGATGCGACGGTCCAATTGGGCGCTGGCAAGGCATCGGCTAAGAAAGAAGTGATTCTGCCGAAGTACGGCACTTGCCCCGACGGCACTGCACCGTGAGCCGCCAGACTCGCAAGGGCCAACAAGGGTTGTGGGCGGCGGTTGCGCGCGCGGCGGCTGGTTGCTAGATTTCCGCCGGCCTTGTTGGGGGCGAAGCGGTCGGAGGCCGACCATGGCACCACAACAGCAAGAAAAGGCTGATAAAATTTGCCGTTGACTCGATCGCCAGGTGCCCTGCAGGCCTCTATGCCCTGCCCGCTGCAGCCCCGCGGTCCCTACCCCAGCAGGAGAGTGTGCCGATGTCCAAAGTCTCGAATGCCCACCAAATCCCCAGGGAGGAAGTGGCTTTTCTGGAGCGCGCCTTCGCCGGCCTGCCGACCACCAAGTCTGCCAGCAGCGGCACTGGCGATGCCGATGGCCTGCTCAAGTTTGCCTACCACCAGAACCCGTACATGCGCGCCTTCACCAAGGTGCTGTGGAGCGGTTACGCCATGGCGCGCGGTCAGGTTGCCGACGCCCACCAGCGCTTTCAGCAGGCCAAGCGCGATGCCACCGTGGCCGCCATTGACGCCAACACCGCCAAAGCCCTGGAAGATGCCCACGAAGCCCTGGAGCAGGCGATGGCGCCAGACGGCACCACCGCCGCGTTTCTGGTGGTCCTGCGAGAAAGGACCCTGCAGCGCCTGTGGTCGCGGGTCTGCGAGACGACCGGCCTGCCGCCGCCGCGCTTCCACACGCTGCTCAACAGCAAGCCGAAGGTGACGCTGGCGGAGCTCGACGCCGACGAAGAGGCCGCCCTGGCGGCGTTGCGGCTGCAGCCCCCTGCCCAAGAGGCCGCTGCCGCTGCGCAAGAAAGCGCAGACTCTGACGAAATCGACGAGGACGAAGACGACGACGAAGACGACGACAGCGAAGGCCCTGCCCCGGCGCAGGCCGCAGTGGCCAAGACCTCCATCGCGGTGGTGCGGCGTGGCACGGCAGACCTCCTGGCCGAGCTCCTGCTCAGCGCTGGCGCCGACGCCTTGCGCGACGCCCGCCTCAAAAAGGCCGGCGGCAGCCTGACGATCACCATCACCATCGAGGGCGAAGGCAGTCCAGCGCGCGAAGCCGGCGCTCCCCGCGAAGGCGGCAACAAGAAGCGGCGGCGGCGGCGGCGCTAGGCCCCTCGCCGCCCCCCCTCGGCAGCTCCGGCTGGGCGCGCCCTGAGTCGCGCGCGCTCAACCCGGGGCCCCCCTGCGACGCTTGCCGTGCAGGTCATCCGCCCTCGGCGGGCCGTCCCCGACAGTCCCCATGGCAATGTCCGATGTGATACTGCGCCGCATCGCGTCCCCTGCTGGTGAAAATTTCCACCGCTCTCTGCTGTGACTGCCTATCCGAAGACCACCCCAGCGCCGCCCCACGTGTCGCCCGCCAGACGCAGCGGCAGCGTGCCCAGCAGCATCCAGGCCGGGAGCGCAAGCTTGGCCGCGCGCAGCCCGCCGTCGCGGACCTTTGACTCGTCGCGCCACGCCTGTTTGACTGCGCAGTACTCCGCCGCCGACGCCTGGTAGCGCTCCTCGTAGGCGGTCACTAGCTGCGGGTCTGCCGCTAGCAACCGCGGAGGCGCCGACCGGCCGCGCTTTCCGGCCTGCTGCCTCTGCTTGACTGGCCCCTGGCTGTATATGCCACCGTCCTCGGCCGTGCGCGTGGGCACCGGCTGCTTGGGCGGCTGGGCCGGCGGAAGGTCAGGCTCCTGCGCGGGCGCTGCGGCTTGGCTGGCGGCCGCCGCGACGTCAACACAATCATCAGCAATTTCATAGATCAGACAATCCCTAGGGGACCGTTGATCCTCGCGGGACCGTCCATCCTCTGCCGTGTCCGCGGCGATGTCAGCGTACAGCATTCGCAACTCCCCAGCGCTCAAGTCCGCCCAGCAGTGCGGCACGGCCACCGGCAGCTCGGTCCAGGTGTCGTAGGACTCTTCTGGCTTTGCCCCACCGACGAGCCGCGCGGCATCCCGACAGAGCTTGGTCGCGTCAACCCGGCGGCCCATGAGCTTGACGCCATACAGCATCGCATCCACCGTCGATGGCCCGGGAAACCACCCCGGATGGTCGACAAGTTGTGCAGCGACCGCTTGGCGCATGATGTAGCGCACTCGCCGCCGGACCGACTCGGAATCCGTCGCCACGGCAAACACTTTGAGCGGCGCCCAAAACTTGCCTTTGCTCTTGTTGGTGCGGTGCGCCAGCCGGGCCAAGTTGCCGTGAAGGAAGGCCAGGAACGCGACAAGCTGCGCCGCAGACTGGTAGCCGTAGAGACCGTGGTAGTGGTTGCTCATGAAATGAAAGGCGAAGACTGAAACCTTGTAGCGCCTGACGGCTTCAGCGAACACGCCGTAGACCTGGTCGCGCAGGTCAGCGTTGTTCAAGTCAAAGCCAAACTTTCCTCCTTCAGTCCTAAGGGTGACCTCGCAGTAGTAGTCCGGGTCGTAGAGGCGCAGCTCTTTCACGGCGGTCTCGCGGCCAGGGCGAACTTGCCCCGTACTAGAGTTGTCGTCGGTTGGCCAACTTTGCCGCGGGCTGGCGATGCGAATTGGCCTGCGACACGTCAGCCACGGGGAAGCCCGACCGGAGGGGTGCCACAAATCGCAACAATATCGCGCATCAGACACTCCCTAGGGGACTCCTCGCCGAGGATTCGCCAGCCAAACGCGCGCCGGGAGCCGTGATCACTGCTGGGCTGGAGCCCCCGTGCTGCGGTTCCACCCAGCGGGATACGCGGCTAGCTGCAGTTGGGTCCGCCTGGAACTGGGCAAAGGAGAGCTTCTTCGTATTTTCAACGATCAGACAATCCCTAGGGGACCGCCGGACCCGGACTCGCGGCTACCTGCAGTGGGGTGCTCCTGGATCTGGGCAACGGCGACGTTCTTCGTATTTTCAACGATCAGACAATCCCTAGGGGACCGCTGGACCCAACCACGTGGTCGGTTTTGGCAGGCGAGCACAATTGCGGTACGCTGGTCCGCTTGGGCTTGCGGCTGTCATGGCGGCGCTCAGGGGGACGCGTGGGCAGCAAAGCGCTGATGGTTGGATTGATGGCGGCGGTCTTGGCGATCGGCTGCGACAGCGCGACGCCGACGGCCGGCTGCGTGACATCGCAAAACTGCCCGGCGGGCCAGATTTGCCAGCAGGGGACGTGTGTGTTGCCCAGCTTGGTGGCGTGCACGTCAGACACGGTGTGCATTGAGGCCCTGGCCGGCGGCTCTTGGAAGACGCCCGCGCCAAGCGAGTGCCAAGCGCCGCGCTGCGTGGAGAAGGTCTGCAAACTTGGCTACAAGGAGGCGGGCTCAGCCTGCAGCGATGACGGCAAGACCTGCACGACCGATAGCTGCGACGGCCAGGGCACCTGTGGCCACGGTGAGCTGAAGAAGGAGGCTTGCCTAATCGATGGCACCTGCGCGACGGCGGGATCGGCCAAGGCGGGCAACCCGTGCCTGGTTTGCGCCCCGGCGGCAAGCCCGAGCCAGTGGACCCCCGCCGCCGCCGGAGCCAGCTGCACCACCGACGAGCTGGGCTGCACCGTGGACCAGTGCGACGGCAAGGGCAGCTGCTCGGCGGCAACCCTCAAGCCGGGCACGTGCTTGCTGGCCGACGCTACCGGCAAGCCCGCGTGCTACCAAGACGGCGCGGCCGTGGACCCCGCCAAGCCGTGCGAAGTCTGCGACGCCGCCAACCCCAAAGCGATCAAGTCCCTGGCAGACGGAGCTCCGTGCCAAGGCGACTCGGCGTGCCAGGTCGGCACCTGCTTGGCCGGCGCCTGCGACAAGATCGGCGTTGACCCCGCCAGCTGCCTCATCGACAGCACTGGCTGCGTGGCCGCCAACGACAATTCGCCAGACAATCCCTGCCTGCACTGTGACCCCAAGGTCAGCCAGAAAGAGTGGACCAAGCGCAAAGCCGGCGACAAGTGCGACAGCGACAGCGTGCCCTGCACCCAGCAGACCTGCAACGGCAACGGCAGCTGCGACATCGTAGCCGACCACGGCGCCTGCACCGACAAGGCCGGCCCCTGCACCCTGGGCGAATGCGACAAAGACAAGGGCTGCGTGGCCCTGGCCAAGTCGACTACGGCCACATGCGAGGGCGATGCAGTGGCCTGTACCGTCGAAAACTGCGATGGGCAGGGAGGTTGCAACAAGACTGGCACAGCAACAGATGGTCTCTGTGATGACAAGTTTACCTGCACGCTAGACAAATGCGACGCCAAGGGTGGCTGCCAGCACACGCCCGACAACTTCAAGTGCGCCGACGGCAACGAGTGCACTTCGGACGCGTGCGACGTCAAAAAGGGCTGCGTCAACGATAGCTTGAGCGACGGCAGCCCGTGCTCTGGCGATACCTTGGACTGCACGGCCGACAGCTGCAACGCCGGCACCTGCAAGGCCAACCTGAAAGCCGACTTTTGCGTGCTCCAGGGCAAGTGCATCGCCAAGGGCGGCAGCCAGAACGGCGGCTGCCAAGTGTGCGACCCTAGCCTCTCGACCGCCCTGTGGACCAGCACCAAAGACGGCAGCGCCTGCACCGACGATGGCATCGCCTGCAGCCTGGACGCGTGCACCGCCGGCGCCTGCAGCCACACCGGCCAGCCCAGCCTGTGCGACGACGGCATCGCCTGCACCGCGGACGTCTGCGACACCGCCAAAGGCTGCCAGAACCCCGACGCCTGCCCGTGGGGCCACGGCTGCAGCAAGGCGGCCGGCGCCTGCCTGACCGACGGCGGCAAGGCCATCGAGCTCACCGCCACCAGCGCCAGCGATCCCAACCCCACCAACCCAGCGCTAGCCCGCCACGATCTGCAGGGCGGCGGCCAGCGCACCTGGGTCGCCTGGCAGAGCGACAGCTGCATGGCGGTAGAGAGCGGCGGCTGGGTCGTCAAGAAGGGCGCGCGCCTGCAAGCCTTGCCACTGGATCCGCAGCTGCTGGCCCCGGGGCAGAAGGTCAAGCCGCAGGCCCTCACCTTGCCGGTCGCCAGCTTCTTTGGCGCCAGCACTACTGTTTGCCAAGCTTTTCCCCAATTTGCCGCGGACCCGCTGGTGCCCACCCAGGCGTGGCTGACGTGGCTGGAGGCGGACCCCGGGCAGGTGGATGCCGCAAAGGGGTGCCTGGGCAACGGCGGCCAAGGCGGCGTGGTGCGGATCGCCCGGCTGGACGGCAAGTCGGCATCTGGCAAGGTCGATGTGGCTGGGGAGGTGTGTACG
>CAIXGW010000394.1 GCA_903919145.1 uncultured Myxococcales bacterium | reverse complement strand
CGCGCCGGAGACGCGTCCGGACCCGGGCGGGGTGCAACTGCTCGCAAGGCTGGGGCTGCAGCCGCGGTTCCGTAGCCTGGGCCCCCGGTCGCAGCCGGGGGTGACGGTTTGGGCTGGCGGTGGGCCCGGCGCATTCCGCTTGGCGCTGAACCTGACGCGCCGGAGACGCGTCCGCACCCGGTCAAGGTGCAACCGCTCGCCAGGCTGGGCCTGCTGCCAAGGTTCCGTAGCCTGGGCCCCCGGTCGTGGCCGGGGGTGACGGTTTGGGCTGGCGCCGGGGCCTGCGCCATGGCCGACGCTCACGCGTGTGGCTCCATCGCCGCAGGGCGGCGATTCCCGTCCGCGCAGGCGGACGGGGCCATGATAGCCCGCCAATTCATTGGCTGGGGCCGTAGTTGGCCGGGCTGGCTCTCGGTCCCGTCCCGTGGTCACCGGTCGCAGGCGCGGAGGCCTGCTCGAACCCGGCCGAGCCTGACGTGCATCTGTCGTCTACAGCGCTCGCGCACCCACCCGATGCCACTTGCGAATTTGACTACGCCAGACGGTCCGCCTAGCCTAGAAGCCAACGCATCTGCGGCTCTAGGCTTGCGGCGCGGGCAGGAGGCAGGGACCATGACCACAGAACAGGCGCTGGTGCTTCTGCGGCAAGCCGTCCCAAGTCTCCAGGCCCTGGGGCTGACCTACCTCGCGCTGGTCGGCTCCACTGCGCGAGGCCAAGCGACGGCGCTAAGCGACGTGGATGTGCTAGTTGATTTCGAGGGTCAGGGGAGATTTCAACGGCACCTGGCCATCGCGGACCTGCTGGCAGAGCGCCTGCAGTGCCACGTCGATGTGATTTCGCGACGGGCGGTGAAGCAGAGAGCCCTTGAGGTGCTAGAGAAAGAGGCCATTCGTGTCGCGTAGTGCGTGGCTCCGCGTGGGCGACATGGTCGATGCGGCCAAGATGGCGGTCGCATGGACCGAAGGGCTCGACCGCGCGGCATTCCTGAGCGACGACCTCCGCAAGTCGGGCGTGCAATGGCAGTTGCTTGTCCTTGGCGAAGCGGCGAAGGCAGTGCCGGCCGACATCCAGGCCCTTGAGCCGAGCTTCAACTGGCGCGGGGCGATCCGCCTCCGCGACTTCCTTGCGCACGGCTATTCTGACATCGATGCCGAGGCGCTCTGGGAAATCGCAACGCAGGAGTTGCCCCGAGACCTCCAGGTACTTACCGGACTGTGGAATCGGCTAGACCGGCCAGACGCCTGAGCGGTGTTGCCGCAACCGCCTGCGCCCAAGGGTGAACCCGAGCACAAGCCCCAGCCCAGTCGCCGGGTCGCGCGGCTGGAGCGGGCGGTAGAGGACCTGAACACCTGACAGGCCGATTGGGTGGCGGCGGATACCGAGAAGTTGGGCGGGCATCAGCGCCTGCGCTTCAAGAAGGCGCTGGCCGACCTCAAGGCCCAGGTCGCGGCGCTGGAGGGTGCGCTGGGGTAGGGTAGGGCAGAGGCCCGCGATTGGGCGCGACTTTCGCTTGGCTGGACCTGCGCCCGGTAGCCCGCGCAGGCGGGCTTTGCTTTTGTAGCCCGGGGTTTTAACCCCAGGGTACCCCCGTCCGCGCGGCTCCCTCCGCGAGACTGTACTGCATCACT
>CAIXGW010000393.1 GCA_903919145.1 uncultured Myxococcales bacterium | reverse complement strand
ACTGCGACGACACCGACATCACGACCTACCCAGGCGCCTTGGACACCTGCGGCGACGGCAAAGACAACGACTGCAACGGCAGCGCCGACAAGCTGTGCTACAGCAGCTGCGACGGCAGCTGGCCCTTCCAGCTGCAGTTCAACGCCGGCAACTCGGCGGCCAAGCCCATCGACCTGGATGGCGACGGCAACTTTGAGGTGGTGGTGCAGGACTCCTTTGGCTTTGCGGTGCTCAGCAACACCGGCAAGCCCCTCTACAACTACTCGGCCGCCAACTACAACTACTCGCGCAACCAAGCCGTGGTCGCCGACCTGGATACTTTCAACAGCTTTGGCGCGGGCACCCAAGGCCTGGAGATCATCACCCCCAATGCCAGCAAGCCCCAGGTCTACTTCTGGCAGCCCGACGGCACCTTCAAGGTGGTCAGCAACAACGAGCAGGTGATCGACGCGTCGCGCACCCTGCTGGGCGACCTGGACGGCGATGGCACGACCGAGATGATCTACAGCAACTGGTGTGACAAGGCCTCTGGAAACAAGGTGTTTCGCTACGACACCACCTCGGGCACCCTCAAGATGCTGACGGCGATTCCTGATCCCGACGGCGTTTGCGAGTACTACGCCCACCTGCTGACCGACTTGAACGGCGACGGCGTCAGCGACCTGATCGTTGGCAACGGCTACCCCGGCGACGGCGGCGCGGTGTCCACCCAGCTGTGGGGCGGCAACCTGCACGCCTACAAGCTCACCGATGCGGCCAAGGGCACTTTTGGCCCGTGGTGCTCGCCAACGGGGACCTGTGCGTTCAACACCACCATCGCCAAGCTCAATGGCGTCCACGTCAGCTCGCTGTTCCGCTTTGGCGACCAGATTGAGGCGATGGTGACCTACTCAGCGACCAAGATCGCCGGGCAGATCAACGCGACCCAGGCCTATCACCACCGCTTCAACACCGCGGGCGTGGCCCTGAGCGGCTCGCCGACAACCACGACGTCGCTGGCCTACCCCACCGACATCAACGACGATGGTGTGGTCGAAAACAATGGCAACATGGCAGATTTTGGTCTGTGGGACGTCGACGGCGACGGCTACCCCGACCAGATCTCCGCCGTGGGCAATGAGCTGCGCGTCTACCTGTGGGTGCCGGCCAGCAAGACCTTTGTAGAGCACGTGCCGTCGCGCGCGGTGATCTCCAGCAGCAATGTCGGCTTGCGTGGCATCTGGGACATGAACGGCGACGGGCGCATCGACGTGACGGCGGTCGATGGCGCTGGCAAGGTCTACTGCCAGCAGCTGGGCGCTGCCACGTTCAACAAGAAGTCGAGCCTGCCGCCGCACCAGCCGGTGTACCTGCGCACCCACCAGTGGGACAACTACGAGCCCAACGGCGGCGCCGATACCAACGCCGATGGCGTACCCGACAAGGTCATCCAGGTGGCGTCAGCCCTGACCCGCAAAGGCAATTTCTACAGCTATCTGTCCAGCGCGACCGACAAGGACTTCTACAAGGTCGACACGGGCTGGGGCGGCAGCATCTGCTTGAGCGCCCCCGCGGGTCGCCAGTACACCATGAAAGTCTATGGGTACGCCGACAAGTGGAACAACACCACCAAGGTCGCAGGCGTCGACGGCAAGCCCGATGGTCTGCTGTGGTCCGACACCACCACGGCTGGCGGTCAGGTCTGCTTCAGCGGCAACTCGGTGCTGCCCTTCCGCCACGGCGAGTACAAGTTTGCTATTGGGGTCGAGTCGTCGGTCGGCTTCTCTCCGTACTGGCCGTACTGGATCACCGCCGCCAAGTAGTACCCAAGACCGTTAATTCGATCCGGGTTACACCCGGTTCTTGTTCACAGGTCTTGGCTACTACTGCTGGGTCTCTTTCCGTACCCCAAACCGCGTCCGTTCCGGAACCCGGCACGAACTTCGGGTTTGGGGTACTAGCTGGCCACCTGCGCCTTGGCGGGGGAGGTTGACAGCAGGGCTAGCCTTGACTAGCGTCGTAAAACCGCGCGAGGCGGCGATGGCGACTGCGCGCGAGGACCTCCGATGATATTTACTGAGACCCGCGATGGCCGGCGCTTTGTAGGTGAAGTCCCGCCAGGCCTGCCGCTGATGGCAACGCTAAAGCAACTGACCGAAAGCTATCGCATTGACTCGGGGTGGCTGGAAGGCTGCGGCGCGGTCAGAGACGCCGTGTTGGTCGGCCTGACCGCCGAGGGCCACCCGGCGCCGCCGCGGCTGCTGGCAGGGTACTCGCAGCTGGTGTCCTGCAAGGTGGCCGTGTCGATGCGCGGCGGCGAGCGCGACCTGGAGGCGCGGGTGCTGCTGTACACGGCCGACGGCGAGACGGCCGCCGGGCTGCTTCAGGAAGCGGTCTCGGGCTCGATTGAGCTGGTGGCCTGGACCTTTGACGACATCACCCTGCGCCGTCACGAGGACTACACCACTGGCCAGTGGCGCTGGATGGACGTCGCCATCAACGTGGTGGCCGCCGAGGCGGGGCCGTCGCGATCTGGGCGGCTGGCGATGGAGGCGATGCCGTCGCGCTTGCTGGAGCCCGAGGAAATGCCCAACCTCAAGGTCGGCGATGCCCTAGAGCACCCGGCGCTGGGCTTTTGCGTGGTGACCCAGGTCTTTGACCAGGACCGCGTGTCGATCCAGATGGAGAGTGGCAAAGTCGCTCAGCTGCACCTGGGCGTGCTGACGCTGCAGAAGGCGCCCAGCAAGCAAGGCCGCAGCGTCTACGCCGTGCAGGTGCGGCGGCGCAGTTCCTGAACCCCAACAAGCGACGGCACTTTGGGTCGTCCGCGGCAACGGCTGATTGGCTGCCCTGGCCCAGCCAAGCCGGTGGCCAAGCTCACCGCCGCGGCGACGGCCCCAGCAGCTGGCCGCCCACCGACCGCCGCATTTTCTCGGCTTCCCTACCGCTGTACCAAGGAAAACATGGATGTCTTGACCGCCATTCGCACCCGGCGCTCGCACAAGCTGTTTACCGGTCAGCCGGTGGACCGCGCCCTCTTGCAGGAGCTGCTGGAGCTGGCCACCTGGGCGCCCAACCACCACTACAGCGAGCCGTGGCGGTTTTCGGTAGTCGGCAGCGCCCAGCTGGCGGCAATGGCTGACGCCGTGGACCAGCAGCTGGGCCCGCAGCCGGCGGGGCGCAGCCAGGCGGCCAAGATCCGCGCGATTCTGGCTGGCGCGGCGGCGGCGATCGCGGTGCGCCAGGTGCTGAATCCCGCCGATGCGGTGCGCGAACGCGAGGACTACGCGGCATGCTGCTGTGCCATGCAGAACATCCAGCTGGGGGCCTGGGCCCATGGACTGGGCTCCTACTGGACCACCAGCCCGGCGATGATCGGCGAGAAGCTGCATGCTTTCTGGCAGGTTCAGCCCGGCGAGCAGCTGGTCGGCGCCATCATCCTGGGCGAGCCAGCGATCCAGATGCCGGCGATCCGCCACAAGCCCTTGAGCGAATTGGCCACCTGGCTGTAGGAATCCATGTATCGCTTTGAGTTGCAACACGTCTGTGCCCAAAGTGGCGCGCGCGCCGGGCGCCTGCAGTTGACCCACGGGGTGGTAGAGACGCCGATCTTTATGCCCGTGGGCACCCAGGCAGCCGTCAAGGCCGCGCTGCCGCGCGACGTAGCCGAGCTGGGCGCCCAGATCATGCTGTCCAACACCTACCACCTGATGTTGCGCCCCGGCAGTCAGCGCATTGCCGCCGCCGGCGGGCTGCACCGCTTTATGGCCTGGAATCGGCCGATCCTGACGGATTCTGGCGGCTTTCAGGTGTACTCTCTGGCCAAGATCCGCAAGATCAGCGACGACGGTGCGGTCTTTCAGAGCCACATCGACGGCAGCCGCCACACCCTCAATGCTGAGATCGCCATGCAGCTGCAAGAGGATTTTGGCTCGGACATCATGATGGCCTTTGACGAGTGCCCGCCCGCCAAGGCCGAGCCCAAGGTCATTGCCCAGGCGATGCGCCGCACGACGGCTTGGCTGGACCGCTGCCTGGCGGCGCGCAAGCGGCGGGACGACTGCGCGCTGTACGGCATTGTCCAAGGCGGCGTCGATCTGGCAGCGCGCTCGGCCCACGTAGAGCAGATCTGCTCCAGGCCGTGCGAGGGGTTTTCGATCGGCGGACTCTCTGTGGGCGAGCCGACCGAAGAGATGTACGCCGCCTGCCAGCACACCGCAGCGCAGATGCCCAAAGACAAGGCCCGCTACCTGATGGGCGTGGGCACCCCAGAGGACCTGCTGCACTGCATCGGCTATGGCATTGACCAGTTTGATTGCGTGATGCCGAGCCGCAACGCCCGCCACGGCGTGGTTTTTACCCACGACGGCAAGCTGGCGATCAAGAACCGCCAGTTTTTTGACGACGACGGTCCCCTGGATCCCGACTGCCGCTGCTACACCTGCCAGACGTTTACGCGCTCTTACCTGCGCCACCTCTATGTTGCGGGCGAGGCGAACTGCGCTACATTGCTGACCTTGCATAACCTGGCTTTCTATCTGCAGATGGCGGGAGACGCCCGGGCGGCGATCCTGGCGGATCGTTTTGGCGATTTTCAGCGAGAGCGGCTGCAGCGGCTGGCGTCGCGGCGCTGGGCGGCCTAGGCACAGGCGTCTCTGAGGCCGACCCCGGACCGCAGGCCGCCATTTGGCCCTTGCTCATTGGCGCGCACCGGGGCGAAACTGTGCGTCTGCCCATCGCCGAGACCTGCCGCAACCCGGACTACCCCTGAGGAATTCATGCACCGCTTGCTAGGCCGCTGGACCACCGTTGTTGCGCTGTTGGCTTGCTGCGCCGGCCTTGGGATGCTGGGCGGCTGTGCCCAGGATGTCGGGACCATAGACCGCGTGCAGCCGGGGGCGCTGCCCAAGGCTTTGTTCAGCGGCGAGTGGTACTTGCAGCGCACCATCATCGATGCGCCCTACACCACCGGCTTTACGTTTGTGGGCGAGGCCGACGCGCTACAGCGGGTCCGCTGGCAGATCCAAGAAGAACACCTGGTGGCCTACCGCGCCTACGACTTTGTGGCCGGGACCGACCGCGCCCACAGCCGCCGCGGCCAGCCCGGGGCGACGGGGAGCTCTGGCGAGTCGGGCCAGCCGGTGGCGATCTATCAGATCCTTAGGCATTTTGACGTGATCCGCGGCTACAGCGCTTCGACCGGCGAGCAAGACAACGTGCTGCAGGAAAACGCCCAGGACCGACCTTGGTACCAGCGCAGCTACCTGCGGGTTGACTGGAGCCGCAATCTAGCCCCCGGAAAGGGTTTTGACTTTACGGTAGACAGCGTTCGCACCGAGCCGGTGGCGTTCTCTATCACCGACCCAGCCGATCCTGACGCGTTTACCATGGCCTGGCGCGACGCCTCCAAAAAGTCGGGCTGGCGCGAGACCCGCTCGCCGGCCGACCACCGCGCTGCCAAAGACGCCGAATACTTTGACGTGGTCTCTAAAGTCTACGCCACCCCAGAGGAATTTGCCGGCTGGGATGACTACGGCCCCTGGTCGGTGCCGGTGTGCTGGTTCTACGGCAATGAGGACTGCCAGCCGGCCGAAGTGACGCTGCGCACCTCCTTTCGCCGCGTGGACCCCAAAGACGACTACGAAGCGCTGGAATACCCAGACAACTACCTGGCGCGCCACCCCGACGGCAGCCTCATCCGCACCCGCGTGTTTGCCGATGGCTCGGTGGCCCAGGATCCCGACGGCGAGCCGGTGCGCATCCCGATGTTTGATAAGTTTGGCTTCTTTCGGGCCGAACGCCACGGCTATGACGAGCTGCACGGCGAGACAGAGAGCGCGCGCCGCCTGATGATTTCGCGCTGGAACCTGTGGGACAAGAGCCTGGACCCGGCCGGCAAGCCGATTCCCTATCCCCAGCGCAAGGTCAAGCCGGTCGTGTACTACAAGAGCATTGGCTTTCCCAAAGAGCTGCTGCCAGCCGCTGAAAAAATGCGCACGCAGTGGAATGACGCGTTTGCGTTGACGGTGGCCACCCTGCAGGGCAAGGACGTCAAGCAGCTGGCGCCGGTGTTTGAGCTGCGCGACAACACGTTTGCCGTCGATGCCGCGGGCAAAGTCATCGACCGCGGACAGCGCGTAGGCGATCTGCGTTACTCGCTGCTGTCTTATGTTGCCAAGCCCACCCGGGCCGGTCTGCTGGGCTACGGTCCAAGCTCGACCGATCCCGTGACCGGCCAGATCATCCACGCCGGCGCCCACGTCTACGGCGGCGGCCATAAGGTCCTGGCGACCAGCGCCCGCGACCTGGTGCGGCTGGTGCGCGGCGAGATCACCCCAGAAGAGTATGGCCTGGGGCACATTACCGAGCAGGAAGTGAAGAAAGCCCTGGCGCAATTTGCCGCTACCCCCGCCAAGCCCAAGGGTCTGGGCGGCGTGCCAGCGGCCGGCGATGACGACCAGCGGACCCCCGGCAGCTTGGCCCACGAGCAGGCTCTGGCGAGCACCCAGCAATTCGCCGCCCGGGTGAGCAACCGCGAAAAGCAAAAAGCCGTCCACGCCATGAAGAAGAGCGCGCTGGCTGAGAAATCCGGCTGGGCCGAGGCGCGGCTGGCGCTGCTGGACGGGACGCCGCTGCTCAGCCACCTGATCAACCGCGCGGTCGCACTGGCCCACGGCGACCCCCAGCTCAAGAAAGCCCTGGCGTCGTCGCCGCCGGGCGCGCCGATGCCGGTGCTGTCGGCCAAGCAGCTGACGGCCCTGTCGCCGGCCCACTGGGCGCCGCTGTCGACCCGCACCCGGCTGATGCAGCGCGACCGCCTGCTGGGCACCCACTCGATCACCCTGGCCAGCTTTGCCGATGACGCCGCCATGGGCCTGGTAGAGCAACTCAAAGACAAGCCGACCGAAGAGATGTGGAATCTGCTGTTCGAGGCAATCTTCCGATCGACCGCCGAGCACGAGATCGGCCACACCCTGGGCCTGCGCCACAATTTTGAGGGCAGCTACGACGCGCTGAACTACCACGACCACTACTGGGACCTGCGCGGCGAGTCGGGCAAGCCCCTGGAAGAGCCCACGCTTGAGCAGAAAAAAGCCGGGATGGACGACTACAAGTACTCTTCGATCATGGACTATGCCCAGCGCGTT
>CAIXGW010000392.1 GCA_903919145.1 uncultured Myxococcales bacterium | reverse complement strand
AGTACCCCAAACCCCAAGTTCGTTCCGGGTTCCGGAACGGACGTGGTTTGGGGTACGGAAGAAGACCCAGCAGTAGGACCCAAGACCTGTGAACAAGAACCGGGTGCAACCCGGATCGAATTAACGGTCTTGGGTACTAGTCGCCGAGCAACGGCGGCAGCAGGCGCGGCAACAGCATGTCGTCATCGCCGCCTTCGCCGTCGTCGCCCAGGTCGTCGTCGCCGCCGCCTGAGTCGTCCTCGGCCTCGTCGCGGCGGCGCTTGGTCCTGACTGCACTGCCGCCGACCAGGCCGCGCCGACCGGCGGCCTTGACGGACTTGATCGCGTCTTGACGCAGCGCATCTAGGCGGTCGGCAACCCGCCGCATCAGCGTGCCGGCGGGGTAGGTGCCATCGGCCAGGACGGTGCCCGCCTCGACGCCCGTCAGGATCGCCAGGCCCTCTTCGACCGTGCGCACCGGCCACACGTGGAACTTGCCTTTGGCAATCGCGTCTCGGACTTCTTTGTCCAGGACCAGGTGCTGCACGTTTTGCCAGGGAATCATTACCCCTTGCGCCCCTGTTATGCCTTTGGCCTTGCAGAACCGGTAGAAGCCCTCGATCTTCTCGTTGACGCCGCCGATCGGCTGGATCTGGCCCAGCTGGTTGACGCTGCCGGTGACGCCAATTCCCTGGTCAATGGGCACGCCCGCAATCGCAGAGAGAATCACGTAAAGCCACGTGCTAGAAGCCGAATCACCGTCAACCTCGCCATAGCTCTGCTCGAAGGCAACGGTGGCGGTGAGGTAGAGGGGGTGGCGACGGGCAAAACGGTCGCCCAAGAAGCCAGAGAGAATCTGCACGCCTTTGTCGTGGATTTCTCCAGACATGGCCACTTCGCGCTCGATGTTGACGATACCGGCGGCACCGGCAAAACAGCGGGCGGTGATGCGGAAAGGCCGGCCAAACTGGTGCTCGCCGACGGATAGGACCGCCAGGCCGTTGATGACGCCGATCTCAGAGCCTGATGCCTCCATAAGCCACTGGTCGTCCAGAAGATCCTCGTGCATTTTGTCGGCAATCAGGGCGCTGGAGTGGCTGCGCTGCTGGATGGCCTTGTCGACGTGCTTGCGGTTGATGACCTTGCTGCGGGACTTGGCGGCAAACCAGTCAGCCTCGATGAGCAGCATAGAGATCCGGTTGAACCGTAGGGTCAATTTGCGCTGAGAGTCCACCAGCCGGGCGCAGTGCTCCAAGATCGCCAGCACGCCATCGCGCTCGACGGCCCGGCACTCGTTGTTCTTGACCGCCGTGGCAATGAAGCGGACGTACTTCTCCACGGCTTCCGGAGTGCGGCGGATCTCGTGGTCAAAGTCGGCCTTGACCCGAAAGATCTTGCGGAAGTCGTCATCCCCGCGGTAGAGCATGTGGTACAGAGAGTTGGAGCCAATCAGCACGATCTTGACGTTGAGGGGAATCGGCTCTGGCTTCAACCCCGAAGTGGGCAGCAGGCCGGCGTTCTCGCCCAGATCTTCAACGGACAATTCACCATTGCGCAAAGTGACTTTCAGGTTCTCCCACACACCGGGAGACTGCACGAGATCCACCGCGTGGCAGACCAAGAACCCGCCATTGGCCTGGGCCAAAGAGCCATTGCGGATCATGGTGTGGTCGGTGAAGTAGATGCCCTGCTCTACCCGCCGCTCTAGCCGACCGAACAGGCGGTAGTAGGTCGGGTGGCTCTCAAAGACGACCGGCGCGCCCTTGGTGGCGTGGTTGTCGACAAAAAGGTTGACGCGAAAGGCCACAAACGGGTCCTTCTCTTCGCGGTCTTTGTCGGCCTGGCCCTCTTCGCCGTCGGGCAGAAAGCGGGCAATATTTTCAAGTACATCCGCTTGCAGGTCGTCAAAATAGGCGGAGAGCTTCTTGCCGCCGGACTTGAAGCGCTCTCGCATTGGTGCAAAGGCCGCGCGGGCCACCTCGCCGGCCATGTCGCGCTGCAGTTCTTCGATTCTGCCCTGGGTTGTCTGCTCGATCTCGCGGTTGGACTGGACGAATTCGGTGAACAGCGGCTCTAGCTGCTCTCTGCGTTTGTCGATGGCTTTGCGCTCTTCTTCAGGCAAAGCAAGAACTTCTTTGTCCTTGAGCGGCTTGCCATTGGCCAGAGGCAGCGTCTCCAGCTCGCCGTCTTTGGAGGCGCGCACCACAAAGCCCACCTGCTCGGCCTTGCGCGATAGGGCGACAAACGCATCGGTCTGGGCCATCTGCGACTGGCTGACGGTGTGCTGCAGCCGCAGCTGGTGCTCTGGGCTGTGAAAGGCCGAGGGCATGTCTTTTTTCAGCGCGTCCAGCAGCTTGTCAAAGGCCTTCTTGAGCTCGCGGCCCTCGCCGGGCTTGAGCGAGATCGCCCGGGGCGCATCGTCATCGGCAAAGTTGTGCAGATAGACCCAGTCGGTCGGGGTCTTGCGCGAGGGGGCCAGCTTGTCGAGCATGGTCCGCAGCAGGCTGCGCTTGCCCGTGCCTGAGGGGCCGGCGACGTAGACGTGGTAGTTGGGCCGCGTGACCGACAGGCCGAGGTCCATGCTGCGCATCGCCCGCTCTTGCTCGATCACCGACGCCAGAGGCTCCAGGTCGGCTGTGCTTTCAAAGGGCAGCTTGGAGAGATCGAGGTGAACCGTGCACGCCTCGGCGTTCAAGCCGCTGGGACGGACGACAGGTTGCAGCGGCAGGGGCGCAGCAGCGATCTTGGCCATGGATACCTCGGGGGCGCCACTCGGGCGGCGTCGCATCCCATAGCACATGGGCCGCACCGACACAAACCCGGCGCCGCCAGCCTTTGGGCGCCAACGTAGACAACCACCTGTAACTAAAGCAGACCGCCAAGACCTAAGGAGTGGCCAGGATGATGGTGGCGTGACCTTCGGCCTGTTCTAGCTTCTTTTGGGCGGCGCGGGCTGCGTCCAACGTGCCAAACGGCCCCATGCGCACGCGAAAGAACTGGCCTTTGTCTTCGACCTCCACCGCAGAGACGGCCACTGTGTAGCCCTTGGTGCGCAGCTCTTCGGCAAAGGCGTCCGCGTCGACTTGGGCACGAAAAGCTTTGATTTGAACCATGTATCTGCCCACAGCTGGTCGCCCAGCTCTGGGAGCCCTGGGGGGCACAGCTGGGGCGGCGGCGCCGCCAGATGCGTCCGCGCCTGCAGCGGCTGCAGAGCCGGACTCAGCCAGGAGCGCGGAATCGGGGTTGGCGGCCTCTGAACCTGCGGATTCGCTTCCCAAGGGCGCCGGGTCGGGCGCGGCTGAGGGCGGGCCAGGTGCCGCTGCGGCCGCAGCCTGAACCGCCGTAGCGGCAGCGGCGATGACTTGCTCTCCGGGGTCCGCCGCCGGCAATTCGCCCGCCGGGCCCGCAGCTACCGCCGGCGCCACACCGCTGGCGGCTGCAACGGCGCTAGCCTCGACGGCAACCTGCACCGCCGGATCAGCGCCTGCAGCCAGAGCATCTGGGCCACCCAGCTGGTCATTTTCAGAGGGCAGTGCCCGCGCCTGCCCGCTTGCGAGCGTCGACACCGCCACCGCGGGCCCGGTGACTGCGTCGCCCAGCCACGCCGGCCGATACCCTCGCGCCCCCACCACATAGCCGCCAACAAACGCCGCAGCTGCCAGCAACAGGCCTGCCAGTAGGACTTGCGCTACGTGCCGCGGCTCAATGCGCAGCACGATCCTCTCGCGGACCTTCTCAAAGTCGCGCAGCTTGGACAGCGAGCTGCCGTCGAGCGGGGGTTGACCGGCCGGGGTTTGAGAATCCTCTGGAAACACGCGACCTCCCCCCTGCGCTTGGCTCAGCCGTTGGCGGGTTCTTCGGCCTGCTCTTCAGGCAGCTCGGCCATCCGCTCGGGCGCGCTGACGCCCAGCAGGCCCAGACCCGCTGCGATCACCTGCTTGAGCGCCGCCACCAGCGCCAGTCGGCCTTGGGTCGTGCGGTCGTCATCGCTGATCACCCGCGCGTCGTGCTTGTGGCGCGAGTAGTAGCCGTGAAAAGCGCGGCAGGCGTCCATGAGGTAGTACGCCAGCTGGTGCGGCTCGCGGCCCTTGGCGGCGCGGGCCACGACTTCAGGAAACTCGGCCAGAACCAGAGCCAATTCGCGCTCGTCGTCCAGCTCAAGGCCGCTGAGATCGGCGCCATCGCGCAGCGGCTTGCCCTCGGCAGCGGCTCTGGCCAGAATCGATGCCAGCCGGGCGTGGCCGTACTGGACGTAGTAGACCGGGTTGTCCATCGACGATCGCCGCACCACTTCCAGATCGAAGTCCAGCTGCGCATCGGCTTTGCGGGTCAAGAACACAAAGCGCACCGCGTCGCGGCCGCTGTGGGGGTTGCCAGCGGTGGTCACCTCGTCGACGACGTCGCGCAGGGTCACAAACTCGCCAGAGCGCTTGCCCATCGGCACCGGCTTGCCATCGCGCAGCAGCGCCACCATTTGAATCAGAATCACTTCTAGGCGATCGCCGCTCCAGCGGTCGGCCTTGGGGTCGCCCTCGCTGCGCCGCAGATCGCCAAGGGCGTGGATGACCCCTTTGAGCCGCGAGACATAGCCGTGGTGATCAGCCCCCAGCACATTGATCAGGTGATCAAACCCGCGGCCCAGCTTGTCATCGTGGTAGGCGATGTCGGCGGCAAAGTAGGTGGGCCGGCCATCGCCGCGCAGGATCACGCGGTCCTTGGTATCGCGAAAGGGCTTGGGCACGTCCTCGCGGGTGCCTCGAAAGAAAACTGCTTTTCCCTGCAGGGTGTTGCCGTCATCGTCTTGGCCGGCGCCTTCCTCCTCGTAGGCCCAGTCGCGCTGCTGGAGCCGGCGGGCGCAGTCGGCCACCGCATTGCGCATCTCTTGACTTTCACCAATAGGATCAAGACCATGCAATGACCGCTCGCTGAACCAGCGGTCAAAGCGGATGTCGAGCACCGCCAAGTCCTGCTCGATGCGCGCCAAGTTGGCCCGCCAGGCAGCCACCGTGATGGCGCGGTTGTCGGCGCGGCCGCTGGAGTTTTGCGGCTCCGCTTGGCCCCAAGAGGCGTCGCTGAACCAAGCGCTCTGAGCGCGACACACCCCGGCCAGCTCGGCATCTTGACGCAGCTCTTGGGCAATCTGGGCGATGTAGGCGCCGCGGTAGCCGTCTTCTGGAAACCCTTCTGGAAAACCGGCGGGAAAAGCCACCGGCTCTCCCTGGTTCCACTGCTCCAGTGCCGCTTGGCGCTTGCCGTCGTCTCGCAGCCAGTGCCAGGTCGACTCGCCGAGCTTGGCGACCTGGTTGCCAACGTTGTTGATGTAGTACTCGGTGCTGACCACATAGCCGGCCGCGCGCAAGATCCGCGCCAGGGCATCGCCAAGCACCGCGCCGCGGCCGTGACCCACGTGCATGGGGCCGGTGGGATTGGCGCTGACAAACTCAAGCAGCACCTTTTCGCCTTGACCTGCCTGGGTTTGCCCGTAGCGGTTCCCCGCCTGCAGCACATCGCGCACGGCTGAGCGCCAGCCCAGAGCAGAGAGGTGCAGATTGACAAAGCCCGGCCCGGCCACTTCCAGGTTGGCCAGCAGCCCTTCGCTGTCGGCTGCGCGGATGAGCGGCAGCATCGCCTCGGCCAGGGCGCGCGGGTTCTTGCCGGCTGATTTGGCCAGCGAGAAGCAAAGATTGGTCGCCAGATCACCGTGGGCGGCCTGCTTGGGTCGGTCCAGGGCCACTTCTGAAGCAGAAGCGGCGCGGGGCAGCAGCCCCTGTTCGGCGGCGGCGACGGTGGCGGTGGCCAGCAGCTGGCGAAGGCGCTGGGGCAGAGAGACAGCAAAGACGGCAGAAGACATGCGGGGGATGGCCTACGGCGCCAAGCGATCGGCGCAGATCTGCGACCATAGCCGCTTGACGATATCTGTCAACTTTGGCGGCGCCTTGGTCAGGGTTGGCCGCGGGCGGCGCTGGACATTCGCTGCGCGGTCGCTACGATCCGCGGCCGCGATCGCGCCTTTGACTGGGCTGCCACCGCGGGGCGCGCGTTGACGCGCTGGCTAGGAGCTTGGCGGGCTAGTCGCCGACCGGCTGCCCGGCAATGGACGTATCTCTCAGTCGGGCAAGGAATATCGGAAGTGAATTGCGATATTTGGCCCGCCTGCCCAAATTCTGAGCACGCATCCACCCACAGGCGAGGAAGGGCATGAACAAGGGCCGGGCTGTGATCACCGGCGGGGCCGGCTTTGTCGGCGCCTCGCTGTGCGAGCGATTTCTGGAGAGCGGCTACGCCGTAACGGCGGTGGACAACCTGTGCACCGGTCGTCTGGCCAACATCGCTCATCTGCAAAGCAATGCTCAGTTTCAGTTTGAACAGCGCGACGTCATAGAGCCCTTCGACATCGACGGTCCAGTGAGCGCGGTGCTGCACTTTGCCTCGCCGGCCTCGCCTTTTGACTATCAGGCGCTGCCCGTTGAGACGCTCAAGGTGGGGTCGCACGGCACCCTCAATTGCCTGGAGCTGGCCAAGCGCAAGGGCAGTCGCTTTCTGCTGGCCTCGACCTCTGAGATCTACGGCGATCCCACCGAGCATCCGCAGCGAGAGAGCTACCTGGGCAATGTGTCCAGCATTGGCCCGCGCTCGATGTACGACGAAGCCAAGCGCTACGCCGAGGCCGCCACCATGGCCTACCGGCGCACCTTTGGCGTTGACACCAGAATCATTAGAATCTTCAACACCTATGGCCCGCGCATGAAGCATGATGACGGGCGGGTCGTCAGCAACTTTCTGAGCCAAGCCCTGCGCCACCAGCCGCTGAGCGTGTTTGGAACCGGCCACCAGACGCGCTCCTTCTGCTACGTCGACGACCTGGTGGGGGGCGTTCAGTTGGTGCTGGAGCGGGGCGACGATCAGCCGTACAACCTGGGAAATCCAAATGAGTTCACCATGCTAGAGCTCATCGGCGCCATTGAAGAGCTGCTGGGACCGCAGACGGTGACCTACCACCCGCTGCCCCAGGACGACCCGACGCGGCGCAAGCCCGACATCAGCCGCGCCATCGAACACCTGGGCTGGCAGCCCAAAGTGGCGCTTCGCGAAGGGCTGCTGCGCACGGCGCAAGGGCTGCGGCTGCAGCTGGGACTGGGGTAGCCATTGACGACGATTGCCACTCAACAGCGTATTTTAATTGTTGATTTTGGATCGCAGTACACCATGCTGATTGCCCGGCGCATTCGCGAGCTGGGCTGCTACTGCGAGATCTGGCCCTGCACCCGGCCCCAGGCGCAGATGCTGGCGTGGCGGCCGAGCGGGGTCATCCTGTCGGGCGGGCCCAACTCGATCTACGACGCCGGGTCGCCGCAAATCGAGGATCCAAGGGCATTTGGCGTCCCGGTGCTTGGCATCTGCTACGGACTGCAGGCGCTGGTGGCCGTGCTGGGGGGGCGCGTGGAGGCCGGTACGACCCGCGAGTACGGCGCGGCGCAGCTGCTGGTGCAGGGCGATGGCGGCCCGCTGCTGTCTGGGCTGCCGGCGGCGAGCACCGTGTGGATGAGCCACGGCGACCATGTAGCCGAGCTTCCCAAGGGATTTGAAGTGTTGGCCAGGTCGGGAGACGGACTGGTGGCGGCCATCGGCGACGCGCAGGCGCGGCTGTACGGTCTGCAGTTTCACCCAGAAGTCGCCCACAGCGAGCACGGCCGGGCGATCCTGCAGCAATTTGTCCTGGAATTGTGCGGCTGTAAGCCCGACTGGACCATGGCCAGCTTTGCCGAGCGCAGCGCCGCCGAGATCGCCCAACAGGTGGGCAGTGGCCAGGTGCTGTGCGGGCTGTCTGGCGGCGTGGACTCCTCGGTCACCGCGGCGCTGCTGCACCTGGCCCTGGACGCCCACAAGCCAGCCGGAGCGCCGCGGCAGCTGCACTGCGTCTTTGTGGACAATGGCCTGCTGCGCCAGGGCGAGGTCGAGCAAGTCCAAAAGATCTTTGGCGAGGGCCTGGGCCTGGACCTGCACTGCGTCGATGCATCGCAGCAGTTTCTGGCCGCCTTGACCGGGGTGATTGACCCGGAAAAGAAGCGCAAGATCATAGGCCGGGTCTTCATTGAGACTTTTGAGAAGGCTGTGGAGCGCCTGGGCGGAACCTTTGACTTTCTTGCCCAGGGCACTCTGTACCCCGATGTGATCGAGTCCGTCAGCCTCAACGGCCCATCAGCCACGATCAAGTCGCACCACAATGTCGGCGGCTTGCCGGACCGGATGCGCATGCGCCTGGTCGAGCCCCTGCGCGAGCTGTTCAAGGACGAAGTGCGGGTGCTCGGTCGCGAGCTGGGGCTGCCCTCTACCCTGGTCGATCGCCAGCCGTTTCCCGGGCCGGGTCTGGCGGTGCGGATCCTGGGCGAGGTGACGCGCGAAAGGGTAGAGGTCCTGCAGCGCGCCGACGCGATTGTCCGCCAAGAAATCGAGCAATGGCCTGGACATATCGAGCTTTGGCAGTACTTTGCCGTGCTGCTGCCGGTGCAGTCGGTGGGCGTGATGGGCGATCAGCGCACCTACGAGAACACCTGCGCCGTCCGCGCCGTGACTTCCAGCGATGGCATGACGGCGGATTGGGCCGAGCTGCCGCGGGCGGTGCTGGTGCGGATCTCTTCGCGGATCATCAACGAAGTGCGCGGTTTCAACCGGGTGGTCTACGACATCTCTTCCAAGCCGCCGGCCACCATTGAGTGGGAATAGAGCGGCTGTTCTCCGCCGCACCGCGCAAAATCTGGATTGTTCAGCAGACATCCGTATCCTGCGGACATGGACCGCTGCCGTCGCCAGTTCAGTACCCGAGACTTTTCACCGCATCCCCTGATGATGGCACCGCGTTTTCTACAAACCCATAGAGATGTCAGCCACCTGCTGCCCCTGGCCCTGGCCGCGGTACTGGCGCTAGGCTGGCTGACGGTGGCGCCCACGGCGGCGCTGGCGGTGGCGCCTTCGCCCGGCGGCGGTTGCCCTTCACCGCTCAATACCTTGGTCATCACAGAGCTTTCGGTCTCTGACTCCCAGGGGCCGCGCTGGCTTGAGCTGCACAATCCGGGCAAGCAGACCCTTTCTCTGGCCAAAGTCTACCTGGACGTCACCGGGCCTGCCCAGGGGCTGCTGCCTGAGGGCAAGTCGTACGACATCGGCGAAGCGCTGCCGGAGCTGCTGGCCGGTGAGACGGTGGCCATTGGCTGGGTGCCGTCAGGATCGGCGACAGCGCTGCTCAAGCTCAAGGTCTTGGATCTGGGCGATTCTTTTGCCCTGCCCTGCGCCGGCAAGCTGGTGCTCAACGGCCCTTCTGGGCCCATCGACACGGTGGCCTACGACGTGTGCGCCAAGAAGGGCGGCATCTGGGGCCTGGACCCTGGCCAGACCGACAGCTGCAAGAACGACACCCTGGCGACCTGGTGCCCCGCCGTTGGCGATCTGGCCGGCATCGGCAGCCCGGGCAAGGTCAACGCGCCCTGCGATCTCGACAGCGACGGCTACCCCTCGGTGTCGATGACCGGCGGCCAGGCCGACTGCGACGACCTGAGCAAAGCCGTGTTTCCGGGGGCCACCGAGGTCTGCAACGGCAAGGACGACGACTGCAATGGCATGACCGACGAGAGCCTGGTGGCCCCGCCGGGCACCTGCCTGACCAAAGGCGTCTGCGCCGGACCTCTGGCCGATGGCAAGCCCGTGGCCAAGTGCGACGGCGTGGGCGGCTTCTCCTGCACCTATCCCTATGGCTACGAGGCGGTCAACGAGACCTTGTGCGACGACTTTGACAACGACTGCGACGGCTTTACCGACGAGGGTCTGAGCAACGCCTGCGGCAGCTGCGGCGCCGTGCCGACCGAGCTGTGCAACGGCAAGGACGACGACTGCAACGGCGCGACAGACGACCTGGTGTCGCTGGCCAACGACTGCACCTCGACGGGCGTGTGCAGCCAGGCCAAGAGCAATTGCCAAGGCGGCATGCGGGCCTGCTCGTTTCCGCCCAGCTGGGAAGTCACGGAGACCAAGTGCGACGGGCTGGACAACGACTGCGACGGCCAGACCGACGAGGAAATGGGCATTGGCAGCCCATGCACCAAGGGCGACGGCGTCTGCGCGGGGGCAGGCCAGTGGCAGTGCGGCAGCAGCGGCGAGCTGGTGTGCAATGCCAGCCAGCTGACCAGCGGTGGCACCGAGCTGTGCGGCGACGGCCTGGACAACAACTGCGACGGCCAGACCGACGAGAAATTCAACGTCGGCAGCCAGTGCGAGGCCGGCAAGGGCGTGTGCAAAGTCGTGGGCAAGCTGATCTGTGGCGCCGACAAGCTGGCGGCGACCTGCAGCGTCAAGCCCCTGACCGCCAGCTCAGCTGAGATGTGCGCCAACGAGCTGGACGATGACTGCGACGGCCAGACCGACGAGTCCAGCTGCCAAGAGGCCGACAATCCGGGCATCATCGACTGCGGCGCTGCCCCGCGGCCACCGCACCCCGGGGCGATCTTGCTGGTGCTGCTGGCGATAGTGGCGGTGCGCCGCCACCGGTCTTGCAGTTAGAGCGGGTCGCCCGCTATCCTGGGTCAGCAGGAGGCCGGATTTGGAAATCTATAGTCGCGCGCGCACCGGTGGTTGCCCCCAGGACGCGATGGAAGCCCTTTGGCGTCGCTCAGCCCGCTGGGCCGCGGCGTTGGCGTGCTTGGGAGCCGTGTTGGCGGCCTCGGCCTGCTCTGACGAGGCTCAACCGCAAGAAGATAGTGGTGATTCCGCTGGGCAGGCTGGTAGCGACGCCGGCGCCGACGCAGCCCCTGCCGACGCGGCCAGTGCCGATGCTGCAGTGGCTGACTCCGCGCAGTCAGACCTGGGAGGCGTGACCACCAAGACCGACGCCCAGGGCCCCTATGCCGAACAATGCCTGAAGTTTCCGACCCTTTGCGACGACGGCAACCCCTGCACAGTGGATGGCTGCGACCCGGTTTCCGGCTGCACCACCACGGTCAAAGCCTGCGTCGATGAAGATCTCTGCAGCATCGACAGTTGCGACGTCAACTCGGGCGACTGTCTGCACAAAAACGACCTGTGTGACGATGGCAACGCCTGCACGGTCGGCGCCTGCCTGCCCGGCGAAGGCTGCACCTACACAGCCATTGACTGCCAAGACGGCGACAGCTGCACCGCCGATGGCTGCACCCCCGCCGCGGGCTGCCAACACGACCCGCTGAGCTGCGACGACGGCAAGACGTGCACCCAGGACAGCTGCGACCCTGCCAAGGGCTGCAGCCACCAGGTGCCTCAGGGCGCCCAGTGCTGCGAAATCGCCAACGACTGCGAGGACAACAACCCTTGCACTGTGCACAAATGCGACGTCGGCTTCTGCAAGACAGACACGGTCTACGGCTGCTGCAAGGCGGCCGCCGACTGCGATGACGGCAATCCCTGCACAGAGGACGCCTGCGCCGCCGCCAATGGCACCTGCAACTACACGGCCAAGGTCGGGACCGGCTGCTGCGCCAGCGCGTTAGACTGCGACGACGGCAATGCCTGCACCGTCGACCTGTGCCAGAACAACGCCTGCGGCCACGAAGCGACCTGCTGCAAGATAGCGGCGGACTGCGCCCCTGCCCTGACGGGTGTGGAGCTGTGCGCGGAGGCCACCTGCAGCGCAGAGGGCTGTGCGATCAGCGCCAAGATGACGCCGGGGGGCGCCGTAGTCGATGGCTGCTGCACGCCCGCCGTCAAGCAGACCGGCTTTGAGCCAAGCGACACCTGGCTGCCTACGCTGGTGCCCTCTCAGTACGCCGCATTCGCGATCGATGCGGGCTTTGGCAAGACCGGTTCTGGCTTGCGTTTTGCCGCAGCAGCCGGCGGTCAGCCTCTGCCTGGGGGCAAGGCGGTGGCCCAAGCCAGGTTTGCCGCTGTGGCCCTGCCCGTGGGCTTGGACAGTAAATTGACCTTTGCCTACAAGGGGACGCTGGGCAGCGGCGATCAGGTGCGGATCCTGGCGGCCACCAGTGTCGGCAGCTGGTGGATCTGGCAAGGCGGCAACACCGGCTCCAGCTGGGTGACCGCGGTGGTCGACCTGAGCGGCCTTGGCAGCCGTGCCGCCACCCGCAACGTCAAGCTGAGCATAGAAGTGCTTGGTGGCAAAGGCAGTGTTGGCGGATGGACCGTAGATGATCTGCAAATCACCAGCACCTGCAAGCAGCGCAAGTGCAATGGGTCCGGCTTTAGCGGCTCAAGCCAGTGCAACGACGGGCTGGGCGCCACCGCTGACAGCTGCAGCAATGGGTTGTGTACCTATTCAACCAGCAAAGACTATTGCATTCCGGGCGAGCTGAGTGCCTTGTGCAACGACGACAACGCCTGCACCAACGACTACTGCTCGGGCTTTGGCTGCGGCCACACCAAGAAGTCCAACTGCTGCCTGCAACTGGCTGAGTGCGACGACAAGGACCCGTGCACGACCGACAGCTGCACCAATAACCTGTGTCAGCACGCCAAGCTGCCTGGGTCACAGTGCTGCAACAAGGCCAGCGACTGCGACGACGGCAAGACCTGCACGCTGGATAGTTGCCCCGGCGTCGGCCTGGCCTGCGCCCACACCGCGGTGGGCGACAACTGCTGCGACACGCCCGTTGACTGTGCCGATGACTCCACCTGCACCATCGACACTTGCACCAAGAACAAGTGCGCCCACCAGAACACCTGCTGTGTCAAAGACGAGCAGTGCGACGACGGCGACCCGGTGTGCACCAGCGACGCTTGCGTCAACGGCAAGTGCACCTGGACGGCCCTCAAGAAGCCGGAGTGCTGCGAACCCCTTGTTTACTCAAACGATCTTGAGACCAGCGCTTTGACCGGCCTGAGCCTTGCCAGCTCCGCCAACGACGTCAAGTGGCAGTGGATCAGCGGCAAGAAGAGCAAGAGCGGCAGCGGCGCCCTGTACTACGGCAACCCCGCCAAGGGCAATTTTGACAACGGCTCGGCCCACAGCGGCACGGTTGGCATCGTGGCGCCGGTGACCGTGGCCAAGGGCGAGAGCTTGGTGCTGTCGTTTTGGTTGTACATGGACACAGAGTCCGGCGGTTTTGACACGCTGGACGTAGAGGTCGTGGGCAACGGCGCAGCCCCGGTGGCGGTCTGGCAGAAAGAAACCTTGGCTTTTGACGCGTTGCCAATGAAGACGTGGACGCAGGTCAAGGTCGATCTGTCTGCTTTTGGCGGCCAGACAGTTGTGGTGCAAGTGCGCTTTGATACTGTGGATTCCGTGGGCAACACCACCGAAGGCGTCTACATCGACGATCTGGCGATGACGCGCGGCTGCGGTCCCAAGACCTGCGGCAAAGATGCCGACTGCAATGACCAGTGGAGTGCCTCTGCCGACAAGTGCAGCGGCGGCGCCTGCGTCTGGACCAAGCCCTAGCGCACTGACCAGAAGGTGACCCACGGTGCGCCTGCAAGCCCTTTGCCGCTGCTTCGCCGGCCCTGCAGCCACACGCCCTGATGCCATCTGGGCCGCCCCGGGATCTTGCTCACTGGGTTAGGGTAGCGCTTTCGGGTCGAATTTCGCCGCCCAGGGCCAGCCCGCTGCCGCGCTCTCAGCGCCATTGCGGTTGGGGGTCCTTGCGACGGGCGTTGACGGCGCGGCCCGTCCAATAGATGCTGCCCCTGTGGCGGCCTGCCGCCCAGTCTGAGGTCCATGCGCTACTGTCCCCGCTGCGGCAATTCGACCAGCGCGCCCTTCTGCCCAGAAGATGGCACGCCCACGGTGCGTCAAATGAGCGCGTCGCGGGAGGCAGTGCAGGTGGGCGACGTCATCGGCGGGCGCTACAGAATCCTTGGCGAATTGGGCCGCGGCGGCTTTGGCGTGGTCTTTGACACGGTCCACGTCACCACTGGACACCCGGTAGCCGTCAAGATCCTGACCCATGTCATGGGCAGCGAGGGCCAGGAGCTGGCCAGGCGCTTTTTCCAAGAAGCCTCTACCACGTCGCGTCTGACCCACCCCAACACCGTGCGGGTCTTTGACTTTGGCCAGACCGATTCCGGCGAATTGTTCCTGGCGATGGAGCGGCTGAACGGCGACACCCTGCAAAACACCCTCAATCGCCTGCGCGATGGCGGGCAGACGCTGACAGAGACCCAGTCGGTCGACATTGCCGTGGCGGTCCTGCGCAGCTTGGGCGAAGCGCACGCAATGGGGCTGGTCCACCGCGACATGAAGCCGGCCAACATCCTGCTGCACCAGATGGCTGGCGGCGAAGCCATTGTCAAGGTGCTGGATTTCGGCATCGTCAAGACCCACGACGCGACCATGACCCAGGCCGGCAAGGCCCTGGGGACGCCGACCCACATGAGCCCTGAGCAGGCAATGGGCCAGGACGTGGATGGCCGCAGCGACCTGTATTCGCTGGGCGTAGTGCTCTACGAATGCCTGAGCGGGTCGCTGCCGTTTGAAAGCGAAAACCCTTTGGCCGTGGTGATGAAGCACGTGGTCGAGCCGCCCGAGCCGCTGGCCCAGCGTGCCCCTGGCAAGGTGCGCCCCGCGCTGGCGCAGCTGGTCGAAAAGGCGCTGGCCAAAAAGCCGGACGACCGGTGGCAGTCGGCCAGTGAGCTGCGCGCAGCCCTGGAGCAGGCGATGGGCACCCCCATGCCGACCGGCATGTACCGGATTCCCCTGCTTCAGCCCGGCCCAAGCCACGCCGAGCCCGCGCCGACGCCGGTGGCCACGCCGCGCCAGGAACCGCTGCAGCCTGCCATCGTGGCCGAGCCGGAGCCGACGCCGCGGGTGCTGATTGCCGCCAAGGCCCCCTACGACGAGAAGGCCCTGCTGGGGCATACCGTGGTACAGGCGACGGCCTGGGCGCAGCAGGAACAGGCGCCTGACTACTTTGAGATCGGCGGAGAGGTGTCACAGGCGGACGAGCCAGAGGACCGCGGCGCGATGATGCCGGTGGCCCCGCGGATGGAGTATCGCCGCGATCCGCTGCCGCCAATGGGCCGACCGGCTGATCCTGATCTCCACAGTCTGCTGGCCGGGAGTGGTTTTGCCCCGGATATCTCTGGCTTGCCTGGGTTTGCCTCTTTTGCTGGCCTGGCAGCCAGTGGGCCCGGTGGCCTGCTGGGTGCGCTGCAGCAGATGACCCAGGCCATGCCCAAAGCCGCCCAGGCGCCGCGGCGCCAGATTGAGGCGCTGTGGCTGACCGCCAACCTACAGCACGCGGTCTATGCCGACGCCAACCACAGCTTGCAACTGGTCGAGTTGGGTGCGCTGGGCCAGCAGCCACTGTGTGTGCTGGACTTGGTCAACGGCTTAGAAATCGGCAGCCATGACGCGCTGATCCAGGACGTGGTCGGCTCGCCAGACGGGCGACTGGTGGCTTCGGCCAGCCTGGACGGCCTGGTGCGGCTGTGGGACATCGGCGCCGGACGGCTGGTCGGCGAGCTGGAGTGCGACGCCTCGCCCACTTGCCTGGCCATCGCAACGGACGCCAAGCTGCTGGTGATTGGCCTGTCCGATGGCAGCGTGGCCCTGCACGAGCTGCCCGACCTGAGCCTGCGGCGCATCCTGCGCGGCCATCGCGAAGCGGTGACGGCAGTCGCCTGCGCCGGTTCCAAGCGCTTGGTGGTCACCGCCAGCGAAGACGGAATGGTCCGCACCTGGGATCCCGTGGGCGGCGGTGCTCGCCTGACGGCGCGGGCCCACGAAGGCGCAGTGGGGTCGGTGGCGGTCAACGCCAGTGGCCAGATGGTCGCGTCGGGCGGCTGGGACGGCAAAGTCCGTGTCTGGTATGGCCGAACCGGCGAGAAGGCCGGCGAATTCGCTTTGCACGATGACGTGGTCGCCGGGCTGGCCATCGACAAGTCGGGGTCTTTGCTGGCCACAGCCAGCGACGACCGGGCCAGTCGGGTGGTCCAGATCAGCACCGGCGCCATCAAGGCCGACCGGCGCGACTGCCGCACGGGCCTCAAGCTGGTCAAATTCTCTGAAGATGGCAGCGAAGCCGTCGCCGGCGCCTGGGATGGAACCTTCCGCCGCCTAACCTGGCCCCAAAACTAGCAAAATTGCCGAGGCCCCATGCGAATCGTCACGGCGCTGCCGCCGCCGAGCTACACCGCAGCAGGAGCCGATCCGGCGCGGGTTGCGGCCATCCTGGCCGATGTGCGCCAACGCGGCGACGAGGCCCTGCGCGACTGGACCGAGCGCCTGGATCGCCACGTGCCGGCGCGCTGGCAAGTCCCGGTGCCGCTGATGGAACAGGCCTGGAGCAGCGTGGCCGAGCCGGTGCGCGTCGCCCTGCAGACCGCGGCCGACAACATCCGCCGCTTTGCCGTGGCCCAGCGCGAGTCGCACAAGGCCTTTGAGATCGAGGTAGCCCCTGGCTTTTTTGCCGGGCAGCGCCTGGAGCCGGTGGCTTCGGTGGCCTGCTACGTGCCGGGAGGACGCTATCCGCTGCCGTCCACCGTGCTGATGACCGCGATCCCAGCGCGCGCGGCTGGGGTGGCGCGCGTAGTCGTCCTGTCTCCCCCTGGGCCCAACGGCTGGCCAGACAAGCACATCCTGGCGGCCGCCCGCCTGGCCCAGGTCGATGCCGTCTATGCCGTTGGCGGCGCCCAAGCCGTTGCTGCTGCCGCCTACGGCACGGCCAGCATTGCCGCAGTGGACCTGCTGGTCGGCCCCGGCAATGCGTGGGTGACCGAGGCCAAGCGGCAAGTCTATGGCCAGCTTGGGATTGACGCGCTGGCCGGGCCCTCTGAAGTCATGGTGCTGTTTGACGGCTCTTCAGACATCGCCAGGGTCGCCGCTGACCTGCTGGCCCAAGCCGAGCACGACGCCGAAGCGATCGCCATTGCCGTCACCACGGAGCAAACCGCCGCCTGGTCGCTGGCTGCGGAGGTAGAGCGGCAGCTGGCGCTGCTGCCGACCAAAGCCATCGCCGCCGAAGCGATCGCCCGCCATGGCGCGATCCTGGTTGTGGCCGACCGCGCGGCCCTGCTGCAGGTGGCCAACGATCGCGCCCCAGAGCACCTGGAAGTCTGCACCCGTGACGCCGCCCAGCTGGCGGCCGAGTGCACCGCTTTTGGCGGCTTGTTTGTCGGCGGCGAGGCGGCGGAGGTGCTGGGGGATTATGTCAGTGGCCCTAGCCACGTGCTGCCCACCTCCAGGGCTGGCCGCTATACCGGTGGCCTGGGCGTGCAGACGTTCACGCGCGTGCTGACCACCCAGCGCGCGGAGGCCGGCAAGGCCGCACACCTGGCGACAGTCGCTGCGGTTTTGGCACGGGTAGAGGGGCTTGAAGGCCACGCCCGCGCCGCCGACCTGCGGGCGCTGTAGCCGTGGCAGCCTCTTTGGCCGGGCCGCTTGGCGGGCTGAGGCGCCTTGGGTGGGTCGCCCTTCTGGTCGCTACCGGGGCGGCTTGCTCTTCTGAAGAAGCAACCGTAGCCGCGGGTCCCGTGGCGGTGGCCAAGCCGAGCTTTGGCCAGCGCTGCACGCCGACCGTCGGCTGCGAAGCCCCGCTGCAGTGCGTCGACAGCGAGTACGCGCCCCATCCATGGTGCAGCGCGAGCTGTGACGCCGCCCAGCTCAAGGACTACTGCACGGCAGAGCAGGTCGGCAGCGCTACAGCCGCCGGCCACCAGGGCCTGTGCGTGCAGATGCCCAGCGGCTTTGCTGGACCTCAGCAGCCCTTGTGCCTGCCGATCTGCAGCAACTTGAGCACCTGCCAGTCGCTGGACGGTCAGTGGGAGAGCTGCGCCCAACCCTCCTACAAGGGCTTGACGTTCATCAAGGATCTGCCGACCAAGGTCTGTCAGGCTCCCAGCGCCCATGGCCAGATCAAGGTCGACCCCGTCACCTGCGACTGGGCCGCCAAAGCGACCGACCCAAGCTACGGCGACGCCAGCAGCCTGTGCAAGGCCGTCTGCTCCGGCTTTCTCAAGGCGTGTCAGATCTGGCCCAAAGCCAAAAGCATCGACTGCTGCGGCTGGGCGTGCTTTCAGTACGTCACCCCGGGCGGAGTGGTGAGCACGGCGCGGCTGAACGAAGAAATCAAGTGCTACATCAAAGCCTTTACCTCCTTTGCCCAAACGCCGCAGGTCTGCACGGCCTACACCGAGCAGTGCCCTGCGCTGCCATCCGCCCTGCATTCGCCCCCTTGAGCGTTCAGCTGGCGATTTTCTGGCCAAAACGTCGATCGGTGGCACCTTTGGGCGTGGCGCGTAGGGCCAGCAGCGGGCGCGAGCTTGCGGTGGCTGGGCTGAACAGGCCGGCGGCACGGCTGAACCCCAGCGTGAATCCGCAGCCCTGGCCGCGCGTCCCCAAGCTGGGCTGATTTCGCAAGCCCTTGAGGAGCAAACCGATGGCAATCTTTACCCGACACGGCTGGCTGGCCAGGGCGTCGATGCTGGCGAGCTTGGTGGCCATCTTGGCGATTGTGGCGCCGCCGGCCTGGGCCGTAGAGGTCTATCTCAACGGCGTCAAGCTGACGGGCCTCAAGAACGCCGAGCTCAACAACTGCCAGGTGCGCTTTGACGGCAACGGCGACGTGCAGATCATGTCGCCCGGCTACCGCATTGAGTACGGCAGCGACGGCCAGCCCAAGGTCGTTGGCCAGTCAGACATGGCCAGCTCGCGCCAAGCGGTGGTCAAGCCCAAGCAGCGCTATGTGCTGGTCTATGAGCCCAATCCCAAGGTTAATTTTGCCTTTGAGGTGTGGATCAACGGCAAGGCCTTTCGCAAGATCGGCCTGGACTCCGGCCGTTTTACCGTCGAGATGACCCAGGACATGACAGTGGGAGACAACGTCTTGAGGGTCGTGGCAAGACCGGGAGACACCGTCCCAGGCGGCAGCGAGACCGACGCCGCCAGCCTGCGCATTTTCCGCGGCGAAGCGGGGGCCGATGGCGTGTTCCGCGCCAAGACGCCAGCCGTTTGGGAGCTGGTGCGGGCGGCGGTGGATCGCCAGTTGCTGGATCGCACCTACACCCTGGCCATTGAGTAGGCGGGCGTGGAGCTGAGCGATCGTCAGCGGTGGCAGCAGGACGGCGGCAGACGTTGGTGGCTCATCCACGCCAGGGCGCGGCTGCTGCAAGCGATCCGCCAGTTCTTGGACCGCCGCGGCTTTGTCGAGGTGGATCCGCCGGCCATCGCCACCTCGCCGGGCTTGGAGCTGCACCTGGATGCGGTACAGGTCGAGCTGCGCGCGGGTATGGCCGCCCCGGGTCAAGCGGGCAGCGAGTTGCTGCGCCGCTACCTGGTCACCAGCCCCGAGTACCACTGCAAGCGGCTGCTGTCTGGCGGCCTGCCGCGCATCTACTCTCTGCAACATGCTTTTCGCTCAGGCGAGCGCGGCCAGTGCCACAATCCAGAATTCATGATGCTGGAGTGGTACCGCGCCGGTGCGACCTACCTGGACCTGGTGGCCGATAGCCGGGCCCTGGTGCGGCACTGCCACCGCGCCCTGCAAGAACCGCAGCTACAGCCGCTGTGGGCGCTACCCGGCCTGGCGCCCCGGCTCGACGCCGCTGCGCCGTGGCTGCGGGTCAGCGTGCGCCAGGCGATAGCGCGCTGGGCCGGCTTTGATCCCGGACGGATGGACGACCTGCCGCTGCTGCACCGACGGGCCATGGCTGCGGGCTTGGACGTGCGCCCAGGCGACGGCGCCGCCGAGGTGCTGCTGCAGGCCCTGGTAGAAAGAGTCGAGCCTGCCCTTGCCCAGCACACGGCGGTGGTCCTGGACCGCTGGCCTATGAGTCTGGCGTCGCTGGCGCGGCCTTTTGACCGGCAGCCCCATCTGGCCCAACGCTTTGAAATCTATCTGCACGGCGTGGAGTTGGCCAATGGCTTTACCGAGCTGACCGACCCGCAGGAGCAGCGCCGGCGCTTTGAGGCGGACCTGGCCCAGCGGCGGGCCCTTGGACGCACCGAATACCCGATCGACGAGCGGTTCCTGCGCGCCCTGGCTGACTGCCCAGCGGCGGCAGGGGTGGCGCTGGGAGTCGACCGCCTGTTGATGGCGCTGACCGGGGCAACAGAAATCGGCGATGTCCAGGCATTTCCATTTGAGTTCAGCTAGAAGACCGGATCCTCTGCGGGCAATTGCCGGGCCTGCGCCCCTACTGCCAGCGCCGCCGAGCCGCCGCTTCTGACAAACCCGTGGCACAACCGGCCTCAAAAGATCGGCAGGGCTCGACAATGGCCTTGGGTGGCGCCATTATCACGCCCAGCGCCGTCGCCCTTCGCGGGCCCGCCACCTCGGCACCTGCCGCGAATGCGCCAGAACGGAACCGCCGCAAAGAACCCGCTGAAAGGACGGAGGAATCGAGATGCCCTATATTATCACTAGCCTTTGCATCGACTGCAAGGATACCGCCTGCGCCGACGTCTGCCCGGTCGAGTGCATCTACGAGGCCAAGGGCGAAGGCCACGACAATCAGCTGTACATCAATCCCGATGAATGCATCGACTGCACCAACTGCGAGCCGGCGTGCCCGTGGAAGGCCATCTTTGAAGAAGACCAGGTCCCAGCGGTATTTGCCAGCGACATTGAGAAGAACCGCGCCATCGTCGACAGCATCGGCGACTTTGCGGTGGCCAAGGTGACCAAGGGCCACGGCCCGACGCCGGCCGAAGTCCAAGCCAACTTCGTCAAGTGGAACTACAAGCCGTAGTACCACTGGTCAAGCCACCTGGTGGCAGCGGTGCAAGCCTGCAGCAGCGGCTGCCTCCGCCCCAAGCCAATCGCCAGCGCAGTGGCCAATCGGCATCCCGTACCGCGGGGGCTGGTTGGCCACTGCGGTTTTTGCGGCATCGCCTGCCAGCCCGTGCCGTCCCACAGCCAGTCTTGACCGAGCCACGGCTGGGGCGCGTGACCGCCCTTGAGCAGCACAGGGCACGGCCAGGCTTGGGCCAGCGCCTGGGCTTGCGCCAGGTCGGTTGGCGTTGCTGCACCGCTCAGCCAGGCCAGCTCAAGCCAATTGGGCGTAGCGATCGCGGCGCGCGGCAGCAGTGACTCCCAAAAGCACGTCCGCACCGCAGCTTGGGTCTGCTGAGGCCACATCCAGCCGCCCGAGGTGCTGTACAGCAATGGGTCAACGACCAGCGGCGCCGGCTGCGCATCGTGCCAGGCCACCACCAGCTGGGCGTTGGCGACCGAGCCGACCATGCCGACCTTGCGCGCAGCCACTGGCTCCAGGCTGGCGAGGGTCTGCTGCAGTTCGACGGGGTCTGCCGGCCAAGCCGAGCTCCACTGGCCGGTGCGCTGGGCTGTCCGCGCGGCCACAATCGGCAGCCCGCGAGCCCCAAAGGCCCAACAGACCTGCAGATCCGCAGCCAAGCCGGCCAGGCCCGACGGGTCGATCCCGCCAATCAGCGCCACGGCCGGCGCCAATTGCTGTGCGCCTTTCATCAGCCCGCCTGCTGGTGCCATCAAGAACGGCCTGCGTCGATCTGCTGCTGCCGCCAGCGCCACCCCTGGCCGGCCGCCAGCACCAGCAGAAACGCCAGCGTGGCCCAGCTGATCGCAAGACCGCCCCACACCAGGGGATCGCGGTGCTCCACGACCAAGGTTCTGCGGCCTGCCGGAAGGTCGATGGCCACCACGCCGCCGTCATTGCGCACCACGCCGGCCGAAGAGCGCCAGCCGCGGTGCCAGTTCTGGTTGATGCGAAGCCTGGCGGGTCTGGAGGTGTGGACCCGCAGTTCTATCCGATGGGGGCTCCAGCTCAGGCGCTGGACGGTCCCCGCAGCGGCATCGGCCAGGTACTCTTCGGCGGCAAGGTCGGCGCGGACGCCGCGGCTGGTCGGATAGGGTTGCTCTTCAAAGCAGCCGATGCTGCCCAGGCCCAGGGCCGGCCAGACATGGGCCTCCCAGCGGTTGCCCAGCGACTGGCGGAACGGCTGATCGGTCCAACGCGGCGAAGGCTCAAGCCCTTGGGTGGCGACCCGCAGGCGGCTGAACGAAGCCGTCTTGCGGCCCAGGCTTCCAGCCGCCCCAAGCGCCAGCGCTCCGCACAGCCCCCACGCCGCCACTGCTCGCCACTGGCCAGCGCCCGGGCGGCGAGCCCGCAACAGCCATCCAAGGCCATCTCTCAGGTCGCGCTGAAGGGCGCCCAGCGACACAGCGGCGGCGGTGGCGGCAAACAACGCCGTAAAGAAGGTGATCCGGAAGGGGCAGCGCAGGTTGTGCAGCACCGGCAGCTTGGTCGTCAGGTTCCAGGGCGCCCACGGCCGCTGGTGTCCCATGGCCAGGCCCAGGGTCAGCACGATCATCAGCGCCAGCGGCCAGGCGCGGTAGGGCCGCCGCAGCATCCCCCACAGCCCGGCGCCAAACAGCCACACGCCCACGTAGGCCGTACCCGGCCCTTCGTAGCCGCCGTCTTGGCTGGCCTCGGTCAGCATGGCCCAGACCTGAGGGAAGGTAAAACTGGATTCTCCCAGCCATTCTCTGGGCCAGCGCACCACGGACTCGGCCACCGGTCCCAGCCGCACGGCCGACAGCAGCATCGCCACCGTCCCCAGAATCGCCAGGGACCGCAGCGGCCACCACGCCGTGCGCCAGCGCCAGCCGATCTGCGGCCACCACAGCAGCCGCGCCAAGACGTGGATCAGCACCAGCCAGCCCAGCAGCACGACCAGCATCGGGGTGGCCACTGCGCCGCCCTCTAGCAGCACCAGACACAGCGCCACGCCGCCACCGACCGCCGCCCACGGCTTGACGATGCCGTACTCAAAGCCCAGTAGCACCCACGGCGCCAGCAGAAAGCCCACAAAGGCCGGCTGTCCGTCGAGAAAAAGCATGGCGAAGCGCCCAGAGAAGGCAAAGCCAAGCGCCGCCACCACCGCCGAGGCGCGCGTCGCCCCCCACTTGCGGGCATAGAGCCACGCCCCCTCTAGGCCCACGGCAAACCACAAGACCAGGGCCAGCTGCAGACCGGGCATCAGGCCAAACAGCACGGGCAGCAGCATCGACGGCGAGATGCTGGACTCCTGCAGGTTGCCAAGCGCCGGAATCCCCCCGCAAAAGAAAGGGTTCCACACCGGCAGCTGACCGTACTGGGTCCAGGATCGGTAGGCAGCGGAGGCGTGGTGCAGAAAGTAGGTGGCGTCGTGGGCGGAGCCGAGCTGGTACGGGTTGACCAGCAGCGGCCACACAAACCACGCAGCCAGCAGCAGCCACACCGACCAGCGCACGCCAACCGCACGGCTGAGCAGCAGCGCAACCAGCTGATACCAGGGGGCTAGCCTCGCCTTATCGGCGGGCTGTGCGGTGGGCTCTGCGGTGGGCGGCGGCAGCGGCTTCATCCCCTGGGCCTATTGCTTGCGCGGTTGCAGCGGCGCCCAGGTGGGCTCCAGCGGAGGGTGGGTCGCATCGGTCCACTGGCGGTGCACGCCCTCATCGTAAATGAGAAACACCGCTTCGCTGGCCAAATTGTGGCGCGCCGCCAGCACAGCGACGTGGCGGGCCAGGTGGACGTGGTAGTCGTCGTGGCGCGACCATTCGTCTTCAAAGCGGCTGGCGGCGAGCTTCCACTGAGCATCGTGACCGCTGATGTCAAAGAATATCTCTTGGCGCCGCTGCAGCGACAGACCAAAGCGGCGGTCCTGGGCATCTGCTGCAGCCTCTAGCCGCGGCGGTGGCGGCCGCGAAGAGACCCGCCAGGCCAGGCCGGCAAAAACTGCCAGGGGCAGCAGCAAGCTAGCTAGCTGCCAACGAATCGGCAAAGCGATGTGCGCGGGTGCCGCCGGCAATTCGCTCACGGGTAGGGCTCAGGGTTGGGATTGCGGTAGACGGTCCAGTAATCGCGAGCATAGACCACCGGCAAATCGCTGGGCAATTGGTCCTGGTACGGCGCGCGCGGCGAGCCAGGCTCGGCAAACAGCACGATGTAGTCGTAGTAGCGGCCGTGCTGCTGCCAGTTGAAGATGTCATGCCAATCCCACGGCGGGGCCGGCAAGGCAGTTTTCTTGTTGACCACAAAGGGCTTGGACGATGTGTCGGCAAAAGAGTAGGGCACGTAGCCGCCGCGCAGCACCGCGTACCACTCGGTCACCCCATTGAACAGGGTGGCGCGCATGGAGCGAGCATCGAATTTGCGGCGCAGCACCAGGACTTTCTTGCCGGACGGAATCGCTGCCATCGCCTCGCGGACCGATCCGTATTCAGTGCGCGCCAGGATGAACTGGCCAGTCGTCAGCACCGGCATGGCCACCGCAGCCAGCAACAGCAGCGCCGTGCCCGCCCACACCCGCAGCCGCACGGCCCGCGGAGGTTGCAGCGGCGCCAGCGGGATGGCGCAGACCGCCAGCACGCCGATGACTTCGGCCAGGCGGAAGTTGACGCCCCACAGCCAGATCGGCTTGAGCAGGTGCCGCGGCAGCAGAAAATAGGCAGCCAGCACCAGCGCAAATGTCCAGCCAATATAAGATGTTCCGTTGACGGCGATGGCGTGGCGCCCCGGCCGGCCCTGTGGCATCACCGCACCCGGCCGTGGGGTGCGCGCCGCGGCGATCAGCCACAGCAGCAGGCCGGCCAGCCACAGGGTGCTGACCAGCTGACCTGGGCGGTCCCACAGGCTGTTGGCGGCATTCATGGGCCCAATGCGGTCGAACATGCAGTCTACGATTTGCTTTAGATTATCAATAGGTCCCAAGTGCTCGCCGGAGTAGATCTGCGCCAATCGCTCGGTCAGCGTGCCAGCTTGCGGTCCCCCCACCTGATCACTGGTGCTGACGCCTTCGGCGAACACGAAGTAGGAGAAGAACCACGGCAACAGCAGCCCCAGCGAAGGCAGGCCGAGAAGCGCATCGCGGATGGGCCACCACAGCAACCGCCGCCAGCCGTGGCGCACGCCAAAAACCACTGCCAACGTCGGCAGCAGCGCCAGCGAGATGGCCCACAGCAGATAGTGGGTGATCGCCATGACCGAAAGCAGGGCCACCAGCAGGCCCGCGCGCTTCCAGGTGGGCTTTTGCAGCAGGCGCAGGTGGGTGGCCAGCACCAGCAAAAACAGCGGGATCGACATCAGGAAGTTGAAGAACCCCATGACGAAGTCAGCGTTGAGCATCCACGGCAGCACCCCAAGGACCAGCCAGCGGCTGTGACCGGCAGCCCGCAGCAGCGCCAGCGCCGACAGGGGCAGCGCCGCCAGGCAGGCGCTGAGCACCACCCGGTTGGCCCACTCGACCGAGCCAAGGTAGGCCATCCAGTGCACCAGCTTGTAATAGCTGAGGTAGGGCACAATGGCGTCGACCCTGGTGTAGTGCTTCTGCAGCAGCGGGCTCTTGTCCCACTCGTGCATCAGCTTGATTAGGTGCAGGTGCGACTGGCCGTCGACCACCGGCAGCAGATCCGTTGCCCACACCGGCCACAGGCCAAGGGCAATAAAGGCCGCCAGCAGCGACCAAAAAGCGAAATTGCCCAGCCGATAGTTGCCAAACACCCATCTGGGCAGACGCCTGGCCGGCGCGGCCTTTCGGACTGCGGCGGGCTCGGCGAGCGGCTTGGGCTGGACCGCTGCAGCCCCGGCGGAGTCGACCGCCGTGGGGGAAGCCGAGGCGGCGCTGTCTGCGCTGGCCTGGGCATCGGCGTCGGCGTCGCTCGCAGTGGGGCTGTCGATGCTGGCGTAGTCGGCGCCGGTGTTGGCCTCGGCGTCGGTGTCGCTGGTGGTGGCGTCGGCGTCGCTAGCGATGATGCCCCCAGGATCCGTGCTGGCTTGGGCCGCCACCGCTGCGGGATCGACCGGTTCCGGCCAAGCCGCGGACGCGGGCTCCACCGCTGCACAATCAGCTGGTTCGCCCAATTCTGCAGGCGCAATGCCGCAGTCCTCGTCGGTCAGGACGGGTAGGTCTGGGTCGGTGTCGTGCTGTTGGGAAGGATCCGGCGGCATCGTCGCACCCCCCGCAGCGGCAAAGGCGGGGGCGGCAGTGTACGGCACCCCAGAAGAATTCGCCAAGCGCCGCGCCGCCGTCTCACCAGGCGGGTTGGTTGCGTCGACGCCGTGCGAGTCCTAGCATGCAGGCAAGGCACTAGCACCCTCAAGAAATCTGCCACCCAGGAGCCCCCAGATGCAGTTCAAGCTGACATGGATGCCCGGCCGGCGCCGCCTGCTTGGCAAGGTCTGGGCAGCTGTGGCGCTCGGCGTCCTGTCGTTTTCAGTAATTCCAGGAGCTTTTGGCGACCCCTTCAAGGACGCTGACCTGTTCTCTGGCAAGTCGATGGTGCAACGCTCTGGAGACCGGCGGTTTTTTGCCGGCGCCAGTTTCCAGGTCGCCCCGGTCAAGGCGGTGATCCAATCGGTGGTCAAGAGCCAGGTCGATGCCTACACCAAGCAGAACCCAGACGCCGCCAAGGTGGTCGACTACGTGCAGTACGTCGATCCGGCCCAGGTCAAGGCCATGGCCGATAGTGGGCAAATCGATCAATTCAAAGCGCAATTGAAGGCCGAGCTCAAGGCTCAGGGTCAGCTGACGCCAGCGCAAGAGGCCCAGGTCGATCAGATCGACGCCAAGAAGCTCAAGATGCTCGCCGAGGTGGTGGCGATCTACAACGAGACCGAGCCGACCACCACTTTTGCGCTAGAGCCCTTTGCCGGCGTGATTGTGGGGCCTGCCCAGATAACCGCGATGGTGCCGCTGGCCGGCTTCTACACCAGCAAGAATGAGAGGGTGGTGCTGGGCAATCCCGGCATCGACGTGCGCCTGGGTCACGCCTTTGGCGCCACCAACCGGTCCATTGGGTTCTCTGTGGGCGGCTCTGCCTGGGCACCGCTGGGCTCGGAGGACTCGGACACGATCGCGCTGTCCAACGTCCGCGCCAGTCCGCGTTTTCTGCACGACTACTTCTCCTGGACGGGGTATGGGATGGTGGCGGCGGAGCTTGCGATCTTTGATGTCACGCTGCGAGGCGAGTTTGTAGAGATGCACCCGTTTAGCGACAAAGACAAAGATGCCACGCCGCTGAACGATCTCAAGACTATGCGCTACTTCGATACTGGCGCCGCGATCCTGGCCGACCTGGGCCTGCTGGGGTTATCTTTGGAATTCGATGGTCTATTCAACGTCAGCAACGCCAAGAGCTACAACAACACGTTCTTTCTGACCGCCGGCGCGCGCTTCTACCTGCGCAAGGCCATGATAGGCTTGGCGGTGCAGGCGCCCCTGGCCAAAGCGGGGGATGGAGAGCGGACCCCGGTCGGCGGCATCAACCTGGGCTCGCCAGCCAGCTTCAACGCCATGCTCAATGCCCAGCTGACCCTATAGCTCTTTGCCAGCCTGCCCCCCCCCCCCCGCACCGCGCCCCTGCCCGACCCAAGGAAACCGCCCGTGAGCCAAGCCTCTTCTCGCCACGACTTTGCCCGCGCCATGGTCGCCGACTGCAACGGCAACATCTTTGACCACCCGCACCTTGCCATGTTGGCTTGGGACGGCGAGAGCTGGCGCAAGCCGCTGGACCACGAGCTCATCACCTTGCCCAAAGGCTCTGATGTGTTTGTTCTGCCCGGCCGCGCGCCATGGGCTGTCGATCCCTTGACCGATGAGCCCATTGAGGTAGTGGGAGACGAGAACACCGGCGAGCTACAGGCAGTTGCTGCGTTTGTGGCGCCAGCCTATGCCCGCCTGCTCCACCCGGCCTATGACACGCGGCCAGGAGCACCTGACCTGACCCTGTACGCCTATACGGCGATCGGCTGGAAGAATGGCCGGTTTGTGGTGCCCGCCCTGCGCATCGACGCGGACCAGCGCCAGGACCCTTACCGCTTTGACATCGACCAAGTCCAGGCCGGGGTGACCCAGCTGCGCACCTCTTTGCCCAACAATCTGGCGATCAAGCACATAGAGCACTGTGCGCTGGTATACCACTGCCGGGCGGCGCAGAATTTCTTCCTGGGCCGCTGGGAAGCGCCCATGCCCGCCGCCAGTACCTGCAATGCCGCGTGCGTGGGCTGCATTTCCGACCAGTCGGAGTCGACGTTCTCTGCCAACCACGAGCGCATTGCCATTCCGGCCATCGCCAAGGACCTGGTGGAATTGGCGGTGCTGCACTTGCAGCGCGTGCCCAATGGCGTGGTCAGCTTTGGCCAGGGCTGCGAAGGCGAGCCTCTGATGCAGGGCAAGGTGCTTGAAGCGACCGTGCGCGGCATCCGCGAGCGAACCAGCGCCGGGGTCGTCAACCTCAACAGCAACGCCTCTCTGCCCAAAGTCGTGGCGCGGCTGGCTGACGCCGGACTGGACGCGATTCGCATCTCGATGAACTCGGCCCAGCCGGCCCTCTACAACGCCTACTACCGGCCGCGCGGCTACACGATCGATCACGTGCTGCAGTCGGCCAGGGAGATGAGCAGCCGCGGCAAGTATGTCTCTATCAATTGGTTTGTCTTTCCGGGCGTGTCGGACACCTGGGCCGAAGTCGAGGCCCTGTCGCGCTTTATTGAACAAGGCGGCGTCCACCTCATCCAGCTGCGCAACCTCAACATCGACCCGGAGCTGTACCTCAAGCTGCTGCCCGAGGGCTCGGTCCAGGAGCCGATGGGAGTCATCGCGGCGATCCACGAGCTGCGCCGGCGGTTTCCCAAACTGCGCTTTGGCTACTTCAATCCGCCCAAGACCAAGTACGGCCACCCGGGCCCCCTGCCGGGCCAGAAGCTGCCGCTGCCAACGCCCACTGCGCCGGTCTGAAGCGGCTCCAAGCACTTGCTTGCTTTGCTGATGTCAGCTCGGCTGGCCCCTGCCCCCCTTGATCGCGGTGCCCCTCTGGCCCTGTCTGCACGGTCCCCTATGCTCTCGCCCGACTCTGCTCCTGCGCCTCTGGCCTCTTTTGAAGGGTTGGGGCTGGCTGCCCCTTCGCTGCGCGTCGTCCACGAGTTGGGCTACACCCAGCCCACTCCCATCCAGGCACAGGCGATTCCGGTGCTGCTGGCCGGACGCGACCTGGTCGGGCAGTCGGCAACCGGCAGCGGCAAAACGGTGGCCTTTGGGCTGCCCATGCTCGAGCGGCTGGACCTGCAGGAAACCAGCGTGCAGGCCCTGGTGCTGTGTCCGACCCGCGAGCTGGCTGCCCAGGTCGGCACGGCGATCCGCACCTTGGGGCGCCACCGTCCTGGGTTGCGGGTACTGGTGGTCGCCGGCGGCCAGCCCTCTGGCCCGCAGCGCAAGGCCCTGGACAGCGGTGTACATGTGGTGGTGGGCACGCCGGGGCGGGTGCTCGATCTGCTGGCCAAAGAGTTGGACTTCAACGGCTTGCGCATCGCTGTCCTGGACGAAGCGGACCGCATGCTCGACATGGGCTTTCTGCCTACCGTAGAGAAAATCCTGACAGTTTTGCCCAAAGAGCGGCAGACCCTGCTGTTTTCGGCGACGATGCCCGGAGCTATCGCTGCGATGAGCCGCACCTGGATGCGCTCGCCGCAGCGGGTCACCATCGCCGGCACCGCGCGCACCAAGCCGCAGATTCAGCAGATCGCCCACCATGTGACGGCCGCGCAGCGCCCGCAGGCCTTGCTGGCGGTACTGGCGGGTCCGCAACTTGCTGCGGCCAGCAGCGTGCTCATCTTCTGCAACTTCAAGGATAGCGTGCGCCAAGTGGCCGCGGATCTGGCTGAGGAAGGCCACAGCGTCGATGCCCTGCACGGCGACCTGGAGCAGCGCGACCGCGACCGGGTGCTGGCCAAATTTCGCAACGGCAGCAAGCGGGTGCTGGTCGCTACCGACGTGGCGGCCCGCGGCCTGGACATCGCCGGCATTGATGCCGTGATCAATTTCGAGCTGCCGCCCGCCCCTGAAGTTTACGTGCACCGCATCGGTCGTACCGGCCGGGCGGGCGCGCCGGGCCTGGCGATTTCGCTGGCGACCTCCGGCGATGCCGAGCGGCTGGCCCAGGCCGCTCAGGCCTGTGGCGGCTACATTGAGCCACGGCCGCTGCCTGAGCGACCGGTGCCGCCGGCCGGGGCTGGGCGGGGCAAGGCAAGCAAGGAGGCGGGTCCAGCAGCGCCCGCGACCGCGGAGATGGCAACTCTGCTGGTGCGAGCCGGCCGCAAAGACAAGCTACGGGCTGGCGACATCCTGGGCGCCCTGAGTGGCGAGGGCGGCTGCGCGGCTGCCGACATTGGGCGCATCGAAATTCACGATGAATTCTCCTATGTAGCTGTTACTTTGGCCGTGAGCCGCCAGCTGATCGCCCTTGGCCGGCTGCGGATCAAGGGCAAGACAGTGCGCATAGAGCCGCTCAGGTAGGCGCGCCTTCTCGCCCCGGCCGGGCAGCACCAGCCATGGGTGGGTGGGCAAAATGCGGCGCCCTTCAGCTGACCGTTCAAGAACCAGCGGAGCCAGCAGGGACCACCGACAGGCTTCCGCCGACGCCGCCGAGGCGGCCCGCCGAGGGTTTCCCCCGGCGGCCGCCCCGGCGCCTGCTTCACGGGTCAGCCAACCCCTTGGAATCCAACCTAGCGGCCGGACCCGTGGCCAGCGTAATTGACCCGGGTGCCATCCGGGTCGAAGCAGCGTCCGCGGGCGCTGCGCCGGTCGCCGTGGCGGGCGATGCCCATCGGCCAGCCGCGCCTCGTCAACCTCTCGACCGAATTGCCGCTGTGGAGCCCCTACGCAGCCAGCTTTTGGCCGCTGGCGCGGTTGCCGTCGCGCTGGTTGTCGCCGCGACCACCCAGGAAGTGGATGTGGTGGGCGCGAACCTCGCGGTTGTCGTGCACCACCCCCTCCTTGTCGCGCCACGAATCGGCGCGCAGGGCCCCTTCGACGAACACCAGCCGACCCTTGTCGAGGTGCTCGGCGCACAGCTCCGCCAGCCGGTCAAAGGCCACCACGGTGTGCCACAGGGTCTCGCGCTCGGCCTTGCCCTCTTGCTGCACGCCGTGCGAGGTCGCCACCCGCAGGCGGCACACCGGGTCGCCGGCGTTGGTCTTGCGCAGCTCTGGCTTGGCACCAATGCGGCCGATCAGCATCACTTTGTTCAGGTCATTCATCTTCTTGTTCTCCTGCACAGCTCCTGCTTGGAGGGTGTGCGCTTGCACCGCGCCTGGGGTCCACGCCGCCGTGCGGTCGCTGGAGTCTGGCCCGGTGCCTTGACGTGCGCAGCAGCCGTCCTGTGGCTGCTGCGCCTTGTACCGGGGGCCTACACAGCCCCCAGGCATCTGTTGGGCCCACAGCCAGTGCTGTAGGCGGCTGTGGCGATTGCGCGCCACCCAAGCGATCACGCAGCCTCTTCCACTTCAACCGCGCTGGCGGCAGCCGAAGTGTCATCGCCCAGCAGCGCTTCCAGGCGCGCGCACAGCTCGGGGCGGGCCTTGAGCTCGGCAATGGCGCGGTCGCGCCCCTGGCCCACCAGCTCATCGCCCAGGCGGTAGAAGGCCCCGCTGCGGCTGAGCACCCCCTGGCCCACGCCCAGGTCAAAGACCTCTGCCTCGCGGCAAAAGCCCTGGCTGAACAGCAGGTCGATCTCGCACTGGCGAAACGGCGGCGCCAGCTTGTTCTTGACCACCTTGATGCGCAGCCGGTTGCCGAGCATCGCCTCGTCTTTCTTGATGCCGCCGATGCGCCGCACGTCCAAGCGCACCGAGGCGTAGAACTTGAGGGCATTGCCGCCCGTCGTGGTCTCTGGGCTGCCCATGATGACGCCGATCTTCATGCGAATTTGGTTGATGAAGATGAGCGTGGTGCCCGTCTGGTGGGCCAGCGACGCCAGCTTGCGCATCGCCCGCGACATCAGCCGAGCCTGCAAGCCCACGTGGTTGTCGCCCATCTCGCCGTCGATCTCTGCCTTGGGCGTCAGCGCCGCTACAGAGTCCACCACCACCACGCTGACCTGGCCGGAGCGAACCAGCGCCTCGACCACGTCCATCGCCTGTTCGCCGCAGTCGGGCTGGCTGAGCAGCATCCGCGAACAATCCACCCCCAGCATCCGCGCGTAGCGCAAGTCCAAGGCATGCTCAGCGTCGACGAAGGCCGCAAGCCCCCCCTGGCGCTGCGCCTGCGCCACCACTGCCAGCGCCATCGTGGTCTTGCCAGACGCCTCGGGCCCGTAGATCTCGATGATGCGCCCCTTGGGCACGCCGCCGATGCCCAGCGCGCGGTCGAGCGCAAACGAGCCGGTCGGGATGACGTCGATGCCTTGCTCGACCGCGTCGCCGTCCGCCGCCATCAAAGTGCCACGGCCAAAGGCCTTCTCCACCGATCGGATGAGATCACTGATTGCCTGAATGCCAAATGTGATTGCCATGATCCTCTCTCCTTGGCCTATGGCGGCACGGGCCGCCTTCTGCAGCGCCCTCCGCAACCGCGCGGAGGTGCGCACCGCCGCCCTCTAGGGGACCGGCGCGTCTGTGATTCATCCTGGTTGCGGCGCAGTGGGCCGTCAGAGCGACGAGGCAGCGGCCTTGCGGTCAAACCAGCGGTACTGCAGCGCCTCGCCAATGTGGCCCGCCTCGATGTGCGCACTGCCATCCAGGTCGGCCAGCGTGCGGGCTACCCGCCACACCCGGTCGTGGGCCCTGGGCGACAGGCCATAGACATCCAGCGCCTTGAGCAGCAGGTCATGCACCGGTGCGGCCAGCGGGCTCAGACGGCGCAGCGCCGCTACCTGTACATCGGCATTGGTCGGCACCCGGCCACTGCCGGCCAACTCGGCGTAGCGCAGGCGCTGCGTCTCGCGTGCGGCAGTGACCCTTTGCCGCACCACCTCAGAGGAATCCCCGGTTGGCCCGCCGCGCAGCAGATCGCCCGACAGGGCCGGCAGCCGCAGCTGGATGTCGATGCGGTCCAGCAGCGGCCCGCTGAGCCGGCTCAAGTAGCGCTCCAACACGAAAGGTGAGCAGACGCAGCGGCCCGGGGCCCCGCCATGGTGACCACAAGGGCAAGGATTGAGCGCCGCTACCACGATCGCCTGGGCCGGAAAGCGCACGGCTTGGCGCGCACGGGTCACGGTGATGTAGCCGTCTTCCAGCGGCTGGCGCAGCGTCTCAAGCACATGGCGCGGAAACTCGGCCAATTCGTCCAAGAACAGCACACCGCGGTGGGCCAGCGACACTTCGCCCGGCTTGGGAATGCTGCCGCCGCCCACCAGTGACGCTGCGGAGGCCGTGTGGTGGGGGGCGCGAAACGGTCGCTCGGCCAGCAACCCGGTCCGCGATGGCAGCAGACCGGCAACGGAGTGAATCTTGGTCACTTCGATGGCCTCGGCGCTCTGCAGGGGCGGCAAGATGGTGGGCAAGCGCCTGGCCAGCATGGTTTTTCCCGTGCCCGGCGTGCCACACAGCACCGCGTTGTGGCCGCCCGCCGCCGCCACTTCAAGGGCGCGCTTGGCCTGCTCGTGGCCGCGCACGTCAGACCAGCACAGCGGGTGGCGGACCGGCAGCGCTGCTAGCGCCGCCACGCCCTGGGGCCACGCCTGCTCTTGGCGCAGCTGGGCCACCAGATCCGCCAGATTGTCAGCCCAGCGCACCTCTATGCCGGGCACGGCCAGCGCTTCTGCGGCGTTGTCGGTTGGACAGATGACGCCGCTCAGTCCGAGGTGGGCGGCCATCTCCGCCACCGCCAGCACCCCGCAAACCGGCCGCAGGGCCCCGTTCAGGCTCAGCTCTCCCACGGCGACCCAGTTGCGCAATGCCGCAAGCGGCAGACAGCCATCGCCGGTCAGGACCGCCAGCGCCACTGGCAGGTCAAAGCTGGTGCCGTCTTTGCGCAGGTCGGCCGGGGCCAGATTGACGGTGACCCGCCCCTGCGGAAAGGGCAGCCGGCTGTGGCGAATGGCGCTGCGCACCCGCACCCGCGCTTCCTTGACGGCCAGCTCGGCAAGGCCCACGGTGCTGAAATCTGGCACGCCGCCGCCGACATCGCACTCGACTTCCACCGGGCGGGCGTCAACGCCGATCAGGGCCGCGGTCCACACTTTTGCCAGCATCTTGGTTCTCCACAGCCGCGCAGGGGCGATGGACCAGGGTGCAGGTAGCGTGCCAACTGCAGCGCCGCATAACTACTGACATATTTGGCCACCAAGTCGTCTCCAAGCCGGTCCCGATACCTGTCGGACACCGCCAATGGCACTAGCCGCCCCTGCGCCGCACTCGCGCCAGGATGCGGTCTGTGCTTCTTTGGAAGCGCTGACCTTGGCCGCGGGGTTGCCCTGGGATCCGCAGCCGGGCCCCCAACCGCGACTCGGCCCTAGACGGCAGGCTGGGCAATTGGCAATTCCGCCGGCCGGGTGGCCCGCAGGGGTGCTTTTTGCTAGACTCGCGCCCAGCCCGCCAATGGAGAACGCTATGCCTCGCCCCGAGTACCCCTTGACCTTGCGGCGCCTGCTGGGCGTTCTCCTGTTGCTGGTTGTGGCCGTCGGCGCATTGGGCTGCGACAGGTTTGGCCGCAAACCGCGGCGCTACGGTGCCAGCTGTGGGCAGGACGCTGAGTGCGAGTCTGGGGTGTGCTACGCCGGCTATTGCTCTTCTTCTTGCACCGGCAGCAATGACTGCAGCGGCGGCGTCTGCATCGAGAAGCACTGCCAAGCGCCTGAGCTGGACTTTGACGGCGACACCTTGACCAATGCGTATGAGCTCAAGTACGCCATGAAGGCCGACAACAGCGACTCCGACGGCGACGGCATCGACGATCCCACCGAGATCGGGCCAGACCTCAAGAATCCCAAAGATATGAATGGAGACGGCATCCCCGACGCCGTTCAGTCGAATCTGGTCGACAGCGACAAGGACTGCATCATCGACGCGGCTGACAAGGTCAAAGGCCCCGATCCTCTGCCTGCCGCCACGGGCTTTTGCGACCAGGGGGTGTGCCAGGGCAAAGCCGACAGCCTGACGCTGACCTGCGACCCAGCCAGCGCCAGCGGCAAGCCCAGCGGCAGTTGCCTGGGCTGCATCTGTCAGCCCAAGACTCCTGGCGGCGTGGCGGGCTGGCAGGCCCAAGAGACCTGGTGCGACAAGCTAGACAACGACTGCGACGGCTCCACCGACGAAGGCATCGCCTTGAATGGCAAGCCCGTGGGCGCGGGGTGTGCAGCCACCAAGGGCCTCTGCGCTCAGGCCGGCAAGACCGGCGTTGTGGAGTGCGCGGCCGACAAGTCCGCTGTCTGCTCGGTGGAGGCCGGCGGCAGCCAAGCCAGCGGAGAGCCCGAATTGTGCAACAGTTTAGACGACGATTGCGACGGCAGCATCGACGAAGGCTTTGTCGCCACCGTCGGCGGCAAGCCATTGGCCCTGGGCGATGCCTGCCCCAGCTGCGGCGGCGCCAAGGCCTTGTGCCCAGATGGCCAGACGCTGTCGACACCGGTAGTCACCTGCACCGTCAGCGGTTCTGCGGCCGAGTGCGGCGCCCTGCCCTTTGACCCTGGCTTTACCGAAATGCGCCAGGGCGCCCCAGAGCCGCGGCGCAGCTGGTCGCTGGCTTGGTGGGAGTCCCACAGCAAAATGCGGCTGTTTGGCGGCGAAGTAGCCACGATCACTGGCTCACAGCCCCTGGCCGAAGAGTGGTTCATTGAAGTGCCGAGCGATGCCGCCGCCACCGACTGGTACCGCGACGCCAACCTGGCCCCGGGGCCCCGCGCCAACGCGGCCTTGGTCGTAGACCCCAAGAGCGATGTCCTGTGGCTGGTAGGCGGCCAAGACGGTGCTGGGCAGCTGGCGTCGACCATTTGGCTGTCGGCAGGGCCCAACTCCTGGGAAGAGCTTGCCCCCACCTCTGTCGATGCGGTCCCCCCGCTGCCCGCTGCCGCGCAGACCCCGCAAAAATCCAGCGCTGCCAAAGGGTTTTTGTTCGACGCCGCGGGCAAGCGCGCTCTGGCTTTGATCGACGGCCAGTTCCAAAAGCCCAAGTGGACCAAGCTCGGCGATACCACCACCGGCTGGAAGGATGTGCAGGGTGGCTCTGGGACGAGCACGGCCGTGTGGTGCGCCGCCCAGTCACCGGATGGCCAGCACGTCATCTTGGCGCAGGACGACGGCAAGTGGTTGCGCTGGAGCTGGGTCGGCGCTGACCTTCAGGCCAATGAGCTGACTGTGCAGGTCGCCGTACCCGCGCGCACGGCAGCTCAGTGCGTCTGGGCTCCCGACGGCAACCTGTACGTGGTTGGCGGGCAGGTCGATGGCGCCACCGCAGCCAAGATCCAGGTCGCAAGCGTTGGGCAGACTGCCAGTGCCAGCGAGCTCGCGTTCATGGACCTGGTCAAGTACGAGCCCTCGGAAGACGCCCTTGGGCGCGCAGGCGGCCTTGCTGCGTGGTCCCCCTCGCTGGGCGCAGTGGTCATCGGCGGCGGCTTCAAGCTGCAGAGCGGCAAGAGCGTGCACAGCCCTGAGCTATGGAGCTGGGCCCCGGCCTCAGGCACCGTTGCCCGTCTGGACCGCCCGGCGCCGCGCGCGCGCCTGGGCCACGCTGTCGGCTGGTGGCCGCAGCAACAAGCCCTGTGCCTGGCCGGCGGTCTGACCGCCGAGCTGCCCACCACGGCGGGCGTGGCCAACCTGGTCCCGGCCGCGGATGCCTGGTGCCTGGACAGCGACGAGACCTGGCACCGCGTCGCCGCCAGTGGCGTCCTGTATGCCTTTGGCGCAGGCACCATCGACGTCACCAACGCCCGCTTCGTCTTGAGCGGCGGCATCAATCTGCTAGAGGGCAAGACCTTCTCCAGCCTGTCCAAGCTGTGGACCGGCCAACTGCTAGACAACCAACAGAAAGTCGACCCCACACTGGCACCCACCAATGCAGTGCTGACCGTGCAGCTGCCGGCCAGTCTGCCCGGCACAGCCGTAGTCAAAGCCAATTCCGTGGCCAACACGCCGCAGGTGGCGGCACCGGCCTACGCTGTCGATACCGTGCGCAATCGTATGATTTTGTTTGGCGGCTATGACCAAACCATGGAGACCCAGACTTTTGCCGCCTTGGACCTCAAGACGCTGCAGTGGACCGACCTTCGCGCCAACATCTTGGCCGCCAATCCCCAAGCGCAGATTCCGCAACCCCGGCTTGGCGCCACGGCCTTCTACGACAGCAAAAAAGACTTGTTCGCCGTGGTGGGGGGCAGCATCCGCTTTGTCCACCCCGACACCAAGCAGCCAACGCTGGGCATTGATACATGCGGACCCGAGGGAATTCCCGGCCTGCCGTCCATCGCTTCTGCCCACCAATGCTTGGCTCTGCCCTACACGCCCTTCAACACCGCGCCGACGCTGGTCGCCAACCAGTTTGCGCGCACGCCGATTCCCGCCTTTGTCGACGTCAAGAATCCCAAGGAAGAGGACGCACTGTTCTGGCACTGGGCCCCGGGCCCGGTGTTTGCCCCGGCCCTGTACGACGCCGCCGGCCTGAAAGCGTGGTGGTCTCTGCCCCATCCCACCGTTCCCTTGGCCAAGGAGGGCGCCGACGCTGGCCTGTGCGCCAGCTTGAACCTGGGCCCGCAGTTCTCTAACCCGCTGGACCTGACCCACCAGCTGCAGGTCCAGTTTGGTCAATGCGGTGGCATCAGCGCCGTCAGCGTGATCAAGTCGCCCTTGGACCCCCTGCCGCCTGCCCTGTTTGACGCCAAGACCGTCTACGTGGACAGCAACCGCGAAGGCTGGCTGGTAGGCGGCGCCGAGGCGACTGGCGCTCTGTCGATCACGGCCTGGCGCATTGGCCAGAGCTGCGGAGCCCCATGAGCCAGCAGCCTCAACCCGCAGTCCTGGTCGAACCGCTGGCTCCGGTGGCACTGACCCTGGCGCTGGCCATGATGAAAAAGCTCAGCCATGACCTGAACAACGCCCTGCTTTCTTCCTTGTCTTTGGCCGAGTTGGTCATGCTGGACCACCCCGAGGTGGCGCCCATCTTAGAGCCAGTGCGCCTGCACCTGCAGCGGCCGCGCCAGGTCCTGGAAGCCAGCCTACGGGCCCTGCCGACGCGAGCTGCCGTGCGCCCGCGCTTGCTCAACACCTGGCCAGCGCGCGTTGCCACCGAAGCCAAGGCGCTGCAGCTGGATCTGCGGCTGCCCGAGCAGCTTGCCGGCCCAGCAGCCCTGGCCGAGGACGACTGGGTACAGTGCCTGGACAACCTGGTCCGCAATGCCTTGGAAGCCCACGAACTGGCCCTCAAGCTGCACCATGACTATGCCGAGGCGCCGTGGGTCGCGGTCCAGCAGCTTCGGCCCAACTGCTGGCAGGTGCTAGACAATGGCCCCGGATGCCCTGACCTGCAGGCAGCTGCCCGCGGCGTAGCCAGGCAAGGTGCGGGCCACCTAGGCCTGGGCCTGGCAGTGGTCGCCGCCCATCTACAGCGAATTGGCGGCACCTTGACCCTGGCGCCGCGCGACGGTTCGGGTCTGGTCGCCACCATTCAATGGCCACTTCATTGATTTCTAAGCCATCCTCCTCTGCCCCTTGCTAAACCGAGGGCCGGTCCTCAGCTTGACCTGACCAGCCCTCTTGGCGATACTGACCGGGGGCGAAATTTCGCCGCCACGAGGTCTGCCATGCGCCGCCGTTTCTTCCTGGACACCCATAGCTTTGGCCAGGCGCATCGGGATCGTGCGGCCGTCAGCCGATTCGCGGCGCCGGCGTTTCCGGCCCTGCTGGCTGCGCCGACTCTTGCCGCCCTGTTTGGCCTGAGCGGCTGCGTCGATGAACCTACCGTTGTTCTTCCGGAAATCAGCGCTGCAGTTCGCAAGCGCTCTGTCCGCGTCGACGCCAACTCCTTGCTGACGACCGCCCTGACGGCCCAGGATGCCGCCAAGATCGGCGCCGCCAAGACCCAGGACTACACAGCGGTCTGCATCGGCGCCAACTGTGGAGAATTCAAGCAGCCCGACACGGACGGTCTCAAAGTCAAGTCGCTGCAAGGCATCAACAACACGCTCAAGACCATCGCCGACGAAGAAGACAAGTCCGCGCTGTTCAACAAGAGCGCTCGCAGCCTGACCACGTTCTGGGCGCGCATCCCCAGCGGCTATGGCTGCCGGCCGCTGATGCAGGGCCTGTTTCCCGACCGCACCAAAGACGTCCAAGACATGGAAAACTATGCCGTCAAGGACGCCGGCCATCTGTTCAATACCCTGCTGGGCTCGACCCGGGCCATGGGCGCATTCCCGCTGTGGACGGCCTCCTATGACTTGGGGACCGCTGGCGAAGCCTGCACCTACAGCGGCGGCGAGCCGGTGGGCAAGCCGATTCAGGATCCGGCCAAGTGGGCCAAGGCAGTGCGGCGGCTCGCCCACTTCTATGACTTCGATCTCAAGGACGTCAAGAACGCCGCCAGCCAGGACACCGTGGACCAGGGGCCGATGTGCGCCAAGTTCAAGGGCGCGGCCAGCAAGCCGTGGTACTGCGAAGTCGATCCGCTGTGCCGCTCCACCGACGCCAAGGTCACCAAGCCGTGGTACTGCGGCCAGCCGCTGGTAGCCTTTGAATTTCTTCGCGATCCCTTTGGCGCTGGCGGCTACAAGAACAACGCTGCCGATCGCGCCGCTTGGCTGGCTGCCTACAAGGCGTTTGCCACCGAATTGCGCGAGGAATTCAGCATCGAGGCGGCCAACATCGTCAAGATCGTCGGCCCTTCGGTCGTGGTCCACGGCGACCTGGAAGTCCAGGACACCGGCAGCACCAACCGCTCGCCCATCTATGACTTTATTGACTTTGTTGCCGACCCCAAGAACAAGCCGGCCAAAGGCGACCGCCTGCCGCTGACCCACCTAACGGTGGAAATCGAAGCGGGGTCTCCGGGCGAGGCGCGGCAAATTGTCAAGCGAATCAGCGACTATGCTGCCAGCAAGGGCCTCAAGGCTGAGAAGGGCGCAGACGGCGCCAAAGGCACCGAGCCGATTCCCATCTGGGTGGCCGACCTGCGCATCACCAAGGTGCCGGCCGACGTGGCCGCCCTCAACGACACCAAGTCGAGCATGTACGACAATTGGCGCTACGCAGCGTGGCGGGGCGGCTTTTTTGCCGCGACCAAGATGCTGTGGCAAGGGCTGGTTTCGGAAGCCACCCTGGGCCAGCTGGTGCGCATCCCCATCATCGACCCAGACACCGCCACCGACAAAGTGGCCCTGGCCACCACAGCCAAGGAAAGCGATTTCCTTTGGTTTGGTCAGCAGAAAATCGCCAATGGCGCGCTCAAGCCGACCGGGTGGGACACATTTTGGTTCCACGGCGACCACCTGGGCAGAAAGCAGATGGTAGCCGTGCAGCACGGGCCCGACGCCGTCAACATGTCTGGCAACCAAGCCAGCAATCCCGACGTGGGCATCATCGCCATGGCGGCGCGCTCGACCTGCGTCAACGTGCTCAACGAGCAGACCGAGTGCGCCCCGCCAGACCAAAATGACGTGTTTGGCTACGTGACCAAGGGCCGCAAGCGGATGATGCGGGTGATGGTGGTCGACAATGAGATCAAGGTGACGGCGGGCCGCCAAACGCTGATGCACGATCTGCGCATCCAGATCGACGGACTGCCCAGCGACGCCAAAGTTGCCGGCTACAAGTTTGCTTGGGTCGACGGCACCGAGGCCACCTGGACGGACCACCTGTACCGCGACCTGGGCCAAGTGGACATTACCAACGGATCGCTGAGCTTTACGCGGCCGGTGGCTGTGCCCGCGACGCTCTACCTGGAAATCTACTTCTAAGCGCGCCGAGCTGCTCTCAACTTCTCGACATTCTTGACATCAGCGTTGGGCTGTGGCGGGGGCTTCCATGTGCGGCATTATTGGCTACATCGGACCGCAGCAGGCGGCGGAACTTCTTGTTGAGGGGCTGCGGCGGCTCGAGTACCGCGGCTACGACTCGGCAGGGCTGGCGCTGGTGCAAGACGGCATCCATTTGCGCCGCGCCGTGGGCAAGTTGCGCAATCTTGACAAGCTGCTGGTGGAACAGCCCGTCCCCGGCCGGCTGGGCATCGGTCACACCCGCTGGGCCACCCACGGCCGGCCAAGCGAAGAGAATGCCCACCCGCACGTGGTAGGCCAAGTGGCGGTGGTGCACAACGGCATCATTGAGAACCACCTGGAGCTCAAGCAGCGCCTGATGGCCGCCGGCCGCAAGTTTGCCAGCGAGACTGATACCGAGGTCTTTTCGCACCTCATCGACGAGCGCCTGGGGCTGGGCGATGACCTGCAAGAGGCGGTGCGGCAGTCAGCGCTGCAGGTGCGCGGAGCCTATGCCATTGCCGTAGTGCACGCGGCCACCCCCGACCGGCTGGTGGTGGCCAAGCAGCAGTCGCCGCTGGTGCTGGGCTTGGGAGAGGGCGAGAATTTTGTCGCCTCGGATATCCCCGCGGTCATCAGCCATACCCGCGACGTGGTGTACCTGGAAGACGGCGACATGGCCCTGGTCAGCGCCAGCGAGGTGGCCATCCGCCGCATCCAGACAGGCGAATCGGTCCAGAGGCCGCGCACCCACATTGCCTGGTCGGCTGTGGCGGCAGAAAAGGGCGGGTTCAAGCACTTCATGCTCAAGGAGATCCATGAGCAGTCGCGCGCGATTACGGACACCCTGCGCGGCCGGGCATCGGTCGAGCAAGGGGATGTGTTCTTTGAAGAACTCAAGTTTGAGGCGAGCAAGCTCAAGGATCTGCGGCGCATTGTGATTGTCGCTTGCGGCACCAGCTGGCACGCCGGCCTGGTGGGCAAGCACTACATCGAGCAGGCGACGCGGCTGCCGGTAGAAGTGGACCTGGCCAGCGAATTCCGCTATCGCAACCCGGTGATCGACAGCCACACTCTGGTCGTCGCCATCAGCCAGTCGGGCGAGACTGCCGACACTTTGGCCGCGCTGCAAGAGGCCAAGGCCCGCGGTGCCCGCACGGCCGCCATCTGCAACGTCATCGGCTCCAACATCGCCCGGGCCGCCGGCGAGGTCATCTACACCCACGCCGGGCCTGAAATCGGCGTGGCCTCGACCAAGGCCTTTACCACCCAGATGGTGGCCCTGTACCTGCTGGCGGTATACCTGGGCCGCCGCCTCAAGCAGCTCAGCGAGGACCAGGGCCGCGAGCTGATCAGCGTGCTGCTGCAGGTGCCCAATGAGGTGGATAAGGCCATTACCCTGAACTGGCACGTGCGCGACGTGGCCCGCCGCTACATGGACGTCCACAGCGCCTTGTATCTGGGTCGCGGCATGCTGCACCCGATCGCCCTGGAAGGGGCCCTCAAGCTTAAAGAGATCAGCTATATCCACGCAGAAGGCTATGCCGCCGGCGAGATGAAGCACGGCCCCATCGCCCTCATCGACGAGCACACGCCGACCATCATCGTTGCGCCGCAAGGGCCCAACTATGAGAAGACCCTGTCAAACCTGCAGGAAATCCTGGCGCGCCGCGGCAAGGTGATTGGCGTGGGCGATGCGGACGACGAAGAGATGCGCGCCGCCGTGCACGACTACCTGGCCCTGCCGCCGACGCACGCCTGGGCCGCGCCCATTGTCGCCGTGGTGCCGCTGCAGCTGCTGGCCTACCACATCGCCGACCTCAAGGGCACCGACGTGGACCAACCGCGCAATCTAGCCAAGAGTGTGACGGTCGAGTAACCGCCAGCGGCGCCTCTGACCTTTCGTCCCCCTACCCTGCACTGACCACACTGCGCGCCGGCCACGCCCGCGACCTCCAAGAACCGGAGGCCGCGAGCGCGGCTGCAGCGCTGCTGGCTGGTCTACTTGGAAGCGGTGATCCAGTACGGCTGGTAGGGCGAGAAGCCGACCGAAGACTCGACTCCAATGGCAAACTTGTACTCGCCATAGCGGAAGGGCAGCACCGAGTTGCCGTTGAAGCACACCTGGCCACCTGCCGTAGAGGTGCCGGACCACACCAAGCCGTCGGCTTTGCCATCGGCGCCGGCGACCTTGGTGGAGTTGTTGAACTTGTCGCTGTAGCTGAACACCTTGAGGGTGTACTGGCGGCCCTTGGGAGCTTGCAGGCAGACGCTGCCGCCGTAGCTGGTGTCGACCAGGAAGTAGTCCTTGTCGGCCGCGCTGGACAAGTAGCTGTAGAAATTGCCCTTGCGGGTCAAGGCAGAGGCGATCTGGATGAACTTGTCTGGCAGCCCATCGGCGTTGGTGTCGGTGCCGGGGTTGGGCTCAAAGTTGTCCCACTGGTTGGTCCGCAGGTAGGGGGTGAGGTGGGGCGGCAAGCTCGACTTCTTGTTGAAAGTGGCAGCGCCAAGCTGCTGGCAGTAGACCTTGCCGGCGCCGTCTACGGCCGTCACATCTAGCCTGCCGTCGCCGTTCATGTCCCAGATGCCGCGCAAACCGACGCCGCTGCTGGAGATCACCGCGCGCGACGGCACGTGCTCTACAAAGGTCTTGCTGGCCGGTACCCACAAGGCCACGCGCAGCTCGCTGCCGCTGGTGTAGACCTGGTCGGCGTAGCCGTCGCCGTCGACGTCCCACAGGCCGTATTCGGCCACGTAGCTGTTGTTTTCCACGACACCATCGTCGTTGACGTCGGTTGGGTAGGGAATCGCGTAGGTGGTAGAGGGTGAGCCAGTCTGGGCGGCGCCGGCCAGGTTGAAGCTGTGGTGGTAGGACACGCTGTTGTTGATCTGGCCAGCTACTTTGGTGGCTGAGTAGCTAACCGATGCCTCGATACTGTCGCCGACCCGCAGCAAGCTATTGACCATGATGCCGTTCAACCCGGTTACAGCCGTATTGAAGGCGCAGGCGCCGGTGGGCGAGCACAAAGGCCCAAATTGGCCCTTGCCGGGGTCCGTCAGCGCAAAGCCGTGGATGCGGCCGGCCCAGGTGGCGGTGCTGGTATTGCCGGAGCCGCCGTAGCCGTTGCCGATCAACAGGTCCGTGTTGCCATCGGCGTTGAGATCGGTCAGCACGTGGAAGAAGTAGGCGCAAGTGGCATCCGGATCGGCGATGGAGGACAGCAGCTTGATAGTGCCCGACGCCAGGTCATAGCGAAACACCTTGTTGGCTGCGTTCTTTTCGCACCAGGTGCTGTAGATGAGCTCGGTGCTGCCATCGCCGTCCAGATCGCCGACCAGGGTGCGCGACGCGTCGTAGACGCCATCGGTGCTCTTGACGACCTTGACCGTGCCGTCGGTCTGCAGAAAGTAGATCTGCGGGACGCTGGCGTTGCCTGTGACGATCTCGAGGTTCTGCGAGCCTGCGCCAAAGGTCTTGTAAGAGTCGACATCAGAGTAGGCTGCCGCTGTGCGCGCGTAGTTGTATTTGGCGGCCGAGTAGTTGTAGAGAGGCATGCCGGTGGAGGTCAGGATGGCAAAGCCAAAGTCGTCTTGGACCACCACCTCAAAGTTGCCGTCGCCGTCGAGGTCGACCGGTCGGGCCGCCGCGTTGCCGCCGGTGAACTGCAGCTGGAAGGGCCAGCTGCCGTCGCAGCTGCTGTAGCACAGCTTGTCGGCGCTGCCGTTGCAGTCGTTGTCTTTGCCGTCGCCGCAGGTGTCCAAGGCGCCTGGGTAGGTCGTGATGTCGGTGTCGTCGCAGT
>CAIXGW010000391.1 GCA_903919145.1 uncultured Myxococcales bacterium | reverse complement strand
CAGCTGGCCGCAGAGGCGCTGCGCCGGTCCCAGCAAGATAACAGCTTTGTTGAAGATTTTAGCGCCAGCGCCCGGCTACGGCGCGTCCTCAAGGTCACCTCAAGGGCGGCCCAAGGCAGGTCCGCACCGTGAGCGTCCCCACCCCCCCCCACCGCCCCCAAGGGCCCACCAAGGGCGGGTCGGCGCCGGCCGCCGCCACTGGCAAACGGTCGCTCTGGCGCTTTCTCAGCTTGGCTCTACTGTTGGTCCTGGTGCTGCCGCCGCTGCAGTGCGCGCTGCTGCGCTGGGTGGATCCTCCCGTCACTGAAACCATGCTGGTTCGCACCCTTTCGCGCGGCTGGCACACGGGAGTGTGGAGCCGACCCGCCTACCAGTGGACCGACTGGGCCGACCTGCCGCGCCACCTTCCCGCCTCAGCTATCTCCAGCGAAGACAGAGGCTTCTTTGCCCATCGCGGCTTTGACCTGGTGGCGATCCGCCGGGCCTGGCACCGTCATCAGACCCGGCCCGAGGCCAAATTGGTCGGCGGCAGCACGATCTCGCAGCAGGTGGCGCGCAACGTGTTTCTCTGGCAGCACCGCTCGTGGCTGCGCAAGGGCCTAGAGGCCTACTACACCCTGTGGATGGAACTGTTGGTCCCCAAACAGCGGATCCTTGAGGTGTATTTGAACATCGCCGAGCTTGGCCCCATGGTCTTTGGCGTAGAGGCCGCGGCCCACCACTGGTTTGGCAAGCCGGCGCGGCGCCTCAGTCGCGGCGAAGGCGCCCTGCTGGTGGCCATGCTACCAGCGCCCAACAGCTGGACCCCGCGAACCCCGCATGTGCAGCGACGGGCCGCATGGATTCAGCGCGCCGGGGTGCGATTGCCGCGCAGCGTGCTGGTCAGCGACAACCGTTGAAGGCGGCAAAGGCCACCCCGACGAGCCTGCGCGCAGCTGGGCGGCTGCGTGCGAGCACCTGAAGCGACATCTTGCGGCGGGAGATGGTCGGGACAACCCAAGACAAGCTCTTGGCCAAGATGGGTTTTCTACTTGGTCACCCGCAAGAGAAGCGCCGCTAGCGAAGCGACCGGAAGTTGGCGGCAATGGCAACCCCGTCGTGCTGCACCAGCTCTACGCCGTTGCGGTCCGCGCTTACCAGGGAAGACTGCACGCCAATGCTGAGCTTGGCAAAGCCCAGGGCCAGCAGCTCTTGCCGGCTGGGCTTGAGCGCCGCCTGCTGCAGGGCCGCCGCCTGGACGCTGAGACCGCCCAGCCGCGCCTCACTCTGCGCCGTAGACAGCAACAGGCTGCGAAACAACCGCAGCCCCAGGGGCGTGGGATTGGCGCGCAGCCGCTCTATCTGCTCCATGGCCACCACCATGATGCGGACGTCTGACAAAGTCCTCAAACTCAATAGAGATGTTGCCGACTCGGTCATCGCCTCGCTGCCCAGCCAGCGCCCCGGCTCCAGCAGCTCGACCTTGAGAGCCAGGTCTTTGACCAGCATCAGAGACTGGACTTCCCCTTGGGTAATCATGGCGAGCCCAGGAATCACCGCCCCGGGCTCCTGCAGCGAGGCGCCCGCGCTAAACCAGCGCTCTGTCGAGTAGCCGGCCAGGCTGCGCAGCTCGCCGTCGCCCAGGTCGCTCCAGCCTGGCAGCTGGCGCATGGTGGCAAGGTTCACGGAACCTCCTTGCCGCCGGTCAGCTTGGACAGCAGCTTGCCCAGGCCGGCGGGATTGCTTTCCTGGGTTGCGGCTGCTTCTTGTGCCCGCGGAAAGATCTGCTGGACCAGCTGGTCGATGCGCGTCTGGTCGCCCCTAACTCTGCGCGCTTGGTGCAGAGCGGCCTCGGCCAACAGGCGCACCAGCAACCCGGGGTGGGTCTTGGCAAGGTTGGCGATACTCTGAGCGGTGAACACAAATACGGTGGCGTCGGTCGCAGCCACAACTTGCCCAGCGTGAACTCTGCCACCCGCCAGCGCCGCCTCGCCGCACCATTCGCCGACCTTGAGGGCAGTGGCTGCGCGCGAGCTGCCGTCAGGAAGCAGAAACTCTTGCCTCAAGATGCCTTCTGCCGGCAGATACGCCGCTGAAGCGGGTGCGCCATCGGCAAACAGCAGCGCTCCTGACTCCGGGCGCTCGCGCCAGCAAGCCTGGGCAAGCACGTGAACGTCGCTTGGTGTCAGTCCAGCGGCAGCAACCAAAGGCTGCAGGGCAGCTACAAAATCTTCATCGCTCGCCTGGACCGGGGTCGCCGCTGCCGGCGCTGCGGCACCAGAGGGGGAGCCATGCGGATGCCCCATGGGCCGCGGCTGGGCGGCAAAGGGCGCACTATCGGGGCGGCTGCCAGGTGCGCGCCCCAGGTCCATGCCGGGGTGGGTTTGGGGCCGCAGCGCTGCAGCGTAGTCCATGCCTGGATTGGTGCCCTGCCGACCAATGGCGCGTGGGTCGATGTGCGGGGAAGACAGCGGCCCGCGCTGGCTTGGGTCAAAGCCCGGCGAGCT
>CAIXGW010000390.1 GCA_903919145.1 uncultured Myxococcales bacterium | reverse complement strand
CCAAATACCTGACGACCCTGCAGTGGCGCTGTCTCTGGCAGGCCACCGAGAAGGGCCGCGCGTTACCCAAGGCGCCTCCAGACGCCACCTGGGCCTGCCGGGCTCTGGCCAAGCTCGGCGGCTGGATGCCCAAGAAGGGCACAAGACCGGGTCATGCCAAGCTTTGGAAGGGCTGGGATCGGCTGTCAGAGCGTGTCGATGCTATCCAATTGGTGTTTGACCTGCCGCGGGGGGCGATGTGATAGAAAGTCAGGACTTGGCTGGGCTGCCGGTGTTGGTCAAGGTTGGTGCGGCGTGTGGGACCGGGCTGGTGGTGAAGGGGATTAAGGCGGATGGGGGGTTGGAGTGTGCTGGAGCGGCTTGGGGCGATCTCGCAGGAATTCCTCTCGGGTTCGCTGACGGGATTGACAACACCGTTACGGCACAGGACCTTGCGGCTATCTTGAAGTCCAACGCGTTTGACCTTGGTGCCGGCAGTACTGTTGGCGGGTCGGCAGTGCCGAAGCTGATCGTGGTCGGGCCGAAGGACATCCCAGCCGGCGAAGTGTACGACCAGCAGGTTGGGGTTGCAGCAGGACTTGTAGCAACGGCGTGGGTTGCTACGACGGGCGGGGAATGGGCTCTGATTGGCGGTGACGCCGCGCCGTATTGTTCAGAGTGTGGCACGGGTCGGGATGGGCCACTTGTGTTGTACGACGAGAAATCGATGGTCAAGGGCGGAGAATTCCATGCAAGTTCTGTGTATGTGGGTATGAACGTGGATAATCTCAGAGTCCTTGGCGCCGAACCTTTGATCATCAAGTCGACTGGCCCAGTAATTATTGCTGGAAAACTCAATCTATCAGGCGAGAATGGAACGGCATACGACTACGTTTTGTGTCAGAAAGGTATTCAGGTAAAGGCCAGTCAGTCTGGAGCCGGCGGATTTGCTGGTGGGGCATTTCCCTGCGGGTGTCCCGGTAGTTCACCATCCAATTGCGCTAGCAAGGGCCAAGGGGCTGGGCCTGGTGGAGGCAAACCTGGCATGGTGAGCATGGAAGGAGGGGGCGGAGGCGGTCATGCGACGAAGGGGGCCAATGGTCCGGGACCAAATGGACAGGGTGGCGTAGCCTACGGCGACCAGGAGCTAAGCCAACTGTTAGGGGGCAGCGGTGGCGGAGCGGGAGCCGGGAACGGGGCGCAATCTTTCCAAAGTGGAACTACCGGAGGAGCTGGCGGTGGGGCGCTCAAGATTGTGGCGCCAGAAATTCGAGTAACTGGTGGCATATTTGCGAACGGGGGTGCCGGAATTGCGGGCTATAATCAGAGCAACTGCCCTGGGTGCAGCATGGGCGGGTCCGGTGGCGGTTCTGGAGGGGCAATTTGGCTCCGGGCCCGCAAGCTAGAAATCACGGGGGCAGTCACCGCCCTCGGCGGACTGGGCGGTGCAGGCTACTATGGATATGCCGCAGCCCAGGGAGCTTACGGCCGTGTTCGATTCGACTTTTTGAACGGCACGGTAGCCAGCGATCCGCCCCATTTCAAAGGCGACACGGGTCCCAACTCAACCGCTGGCGGCTTGACAATGCACCAAGCCAAAGCGGGGACTATTCGAATACGTAATCAGAGCGGCGAGACGCAGAAGGTCGTATTGGCCTACTTTCAGCCGTAACCTGCAAAGATTGTTTCGACATGGTCGTGCGAGAAGCTCTGTCTGTGTGGACGGACACCAGCGTAAGCAGAACTGGCCAAGTAGGCCCCAAGCAAGCTACCCAGTTGAAGGGCAGCGCCTGCCGTGAAAGTGAGGTAGCGAGTGCCCAAGTCCAATCAACCAACCCATCCAAGTTGTCGGGTTCTATCAACCTTCGTCGCGCTCTTCGTCGCCATCACCCCAGCCTGCTCTTTCGCCAAAACCTCAACCACCACAGCCGAGGCCAAGTCCGACAACGGCCTAGCGCTCAACATCGACGGCAAGGTAAACAGCTTAGGTAATATGCCTCCAATGGGATGGTCTGATGCGCGATACCTCTGTTATAGTTGGATATATCCGGGTCATGGAGTCTGATGTGAAGAAAGTCTGGCTGGCGCTGATGTTGACGATTCGTTTGGTTGGCGTCGTACTGTTCGCGATACTGCGGGGCGGGAAAATTGGCGCAGTGTTGGCTGGTACCCTTCGTCCATGGCGCGATAGTCTGACCAACTTGTTCTATGTCGAGAGGGACTGCGTTGATCCGGGCACCGTTCTGCAAATACGTCTTGCCTATGCAATTGGCGGCGCCGATGAGCCCGTGCGAGCGCAGGTTATCATTGGTCCTGCGGGCGTGGGTCAAGACTCGCTTGAACTGTATCCAGAACTTGCCCTCTTTCACCTTGCACGTGTGCTAGCTGATTCGGACGACCTTCATCGGGGATCCGTTCATGCCCAAGAAATGACTCGATCCGACTACATCGACCTCGTGAAGCACCTGACGTCTCCATGCCCTGGGGTCGAAATAGCCGAAGTTCATTCAGACTTGCTCAATCTAGTGGGTGGCATTGAACTCGTAGCTAATCTAGGCGCGCCGGCGGACTCAGTCATTGTAACCAACCTTGTAGTCTACCCTGGGCATTCTGGCCCCCAGTATGGTTGCTTCGTGCATTTCCAAGGCCAAGCAGGTGCAATGGCTCAGATTCTTGCTCCACTAATAGCCATGCACGCAATCCTCCCGCGGCTTTCTTCGGCAGAACGCTCCCGACTTTCCAGCTACTTGTTCCGCCTAGTGTGGTCTTCGTGGGACGGCCGGTTCGCGCCGTACATAGACCCAAACGAAGACCTCGGCTTGGCGGCAGACACGGGGATGCTGAGGGCGATGCGGAGCATCACTTGGGTACAGTCCGCCTTTACAGAAGTCCGATTGGAGTCAGGGCGTGCAGGCGCAGCCTAGATTTCGGCCAGAGTCGGATTGGGAATCGCATACTTCACGCGCCGGACACTTGCAGCTTGCCGTCGGTCCCAAGCCGTGCCAAGCCGACGCAAGCAGCAACTGTAGCCGTCTTGACGGCCCCCCAAAAAACGCCCGCCCGCGGTGAAACCCGGCACTTCAACCGCCAACTCCCGTGGCGCCAGCGCTTTGTGCCGCCCCACGTCCGCCAAGCGCGACCACTGGTTGGGCAGGTTGTGGGGCTAGTCGCTTCACCGCTAACCAAAACCAGCCACCTGCTGCTTAAGAAAACCGGCCGCTCCTGACGGTGGCGGGCGGCCGAGGCAGATTGGTGCAGCGCGCCGCTGCCGGCAACGACTGCAGCTTGCCCGGCTGGCGTTGGCAGCCTTGCTCTATTGCATCGTGAACTCGAAGTCGCGGACGGTAGCTGTCGCCGCCACGGCCGAGGCCCGTGGCCCGCGCCTCGACGGTGTCGCGCTCTTGTCTGTAGCGGTCAGGCGGGGCATCCACTTGTTACGCGGAACACCCGGCGTGCGCGCTCTGCCGTGGTTTCATTCCGCCGGCGGAATGAAACTTGCTGCCGGCTTCCTCCTCCCGCGAGCAAGGTTTACGTGCGCCTGCCGGCCCGGAGCCGCTCGACGAACCCGGAGGCCCCCAAGCCTCCCGACAGAAAGCGGCGCACGTCGGCTTTGACTTCGAAGGCTGGGATGCGGCCAAGGTCTTCGCCTTCGGTTCGCCGCCAGCCGTTCCAGTCGCGCCAGAGGGTCAACAACAGATGGCTCATCTGGTTGCCTGCCGGACGTTTCCTCAGGCGTAACTGATTCAGAACCGAAACTTCACGCCGAGACCGACACCGACGTTGCTGAACGGGATCCGGACCATAGGGGACAGCTTGGCGACACCCTCGTTTGGCTGCGCCGACGTGTCGGTCGTGACCGAGTCCTGGAACTCCGTCTCCTTCTTCCGCGTCGTTAGCGACCCCAGCTTGTCGGCGCCATTCTCGGTGTACTTGACCAAACTAGCCGACGTCGGCTGATACGACACGCCTACATACGCGGCCTCGGCGAAAAGATCGATGCGATCGCCGACCGCGAGCTCGACCCCGACTGCGCCAGTGAACCCGAGGGCGAAACCGCCGGTCAGTTCCGCTTCGGCCACGGTAACGACACCAGCTTCAGTCTCTTCTTCGTGAGTCAGCGCCGTAGCCAAACCGAAGAGGACACCAAACCGTCCGTACATGGTCGTCTTGGCGAGTTGGCTCCGGATGACGATTGCGGGCTGCAGACGCAGCATCCGGCCGGAAACGCTCCCCTTGTCGATCGAAGTGGAACCACTCAGGGTCATGGAGCTTTCGCTCAAGGTTTCAAGGCCGTACAGGTATCCAACGCTGACCTCACCTGAGACGCCAGGGCTGAGCGCCACACCGACTGCGGCGTCGAGAGACAGGCCCTTGCCCAGTGAGTACTCGGAGCGCTCGCTGGAACTCAGGTTGTCGGAGTAAGTCGACTTGACGGTCATGTGCTCGCCGGCAGCGGAAGCAGCACCTGTCGCTGCGATGCGTGCGTACACGTCGCTCGCCGCCGCGTCGAGGGGTATGGCCAAAGAGAGCGCCACTAGCCCGGCCAGAACGCCATCACGGCATGTCATAGTTCTTTCCATTTTGACCTCATAGTGTTGTGCCTTGGCTGTGAGCAACGCTGAACCCGGCCACGGCAGAATGAAGGGGAGCTTACCTCTATAAGCGCTGACCAGCAAATGGAAGTGTGCGCTGGGCGCATCCCCAAGCCGATCTTCAATTTGAAATCAACAGCTTGGCGAGCACCCCGTCGACCTGCGAGACCTAAAGTGTCGAAATTATGCAAAGTAGTGTGCTTTCCGTCTGATTGAAACGACACACGCCCACCATGGGGGCAAAGGAAAGCACACCGCCATGAAGCCCATCGCCCAGGACGAATTCGACTGCAACGGGCTGCTCGACAAGTTTGCCAACAGCCTGCAAACATTGGTGACACGCGCCGGCGACCCATAGCAGTTGGCCGACAGGGATAGGTTTGCTCGAACCGCCTTTCTGCAACTCGGCGGTGAGGCGCTGGCTGGTGTGCTCGGCTGACCCGGCGACTACTGGTCGCAGTTCGAGGCGTTGGCTTGGTAGCACTGCAGAAAGCCCATAAAGGCCGACTGGCCGTCGGCGAACTTGGTGATGCAGGCCTGCAGGCAAGTCTGGTCGGCGCACTTGTTGACGGTGATGCAGTCCAACAGGCCGGCACAGGCATTGTCGCTCTGGCAAGTGAACATAGGCTCGAGGCAAGCCTGTGAAGCGCAGCTCGCCTGGCAGTTCTGATCGCCGGCCTTGCAGGTGAAGCACTTTTCGCCGGTGCAGGCTTGGGCCTTGTAGAACTTGGCAACGGCTGTGCTGCCAGCGGTGGTGATGCACTTCTGGTAGCAGTTGATTTCGTTGGGGTCCTTGGGCAGGGCGACGTTTTCGCAGCCCTGTAGGCAGCCGCTCAGGGCATAACACTTGGAGTCCTGGGCGCAAGCGCCGGATGGGGCGGTACAGGCCACCTCGACGCAAGACTGCAGGCACGCGCTGTCACCGGGTGCACACTTCTCGACGGGAGTGACGAACTTGGAGATGCACTTGTTCTTGGTGGGGCCGGTCTTGGTGTCGCAGACCTTGTCGACCGAGCAGCTGCCGCAAGTCTGCGGGCAGCCGGCGACAAAGCCGCACTGCGCGCCCTTGTTGATGCAGCACTGCACTGGGGAGACGACGTCGGGACTGGGCCAACCGTCGTCCGGAAACGCCGTGTCTTGGGTGCTCTGAGCTGAATCGCCGCTGGTGTCGACTGGGGCCCATGTCTCTTTCAGAACTTGGGAATCCGCGGCGGCGTTTCCATCCGCCGGCGCTACGGCATCCGTAAGGACTGGTGGGCCGTCGCTGGTCGCATCAGGGCTGACCTGAGGCACATCGCTAGTGGCATCGCCGCCAGGCGCGTCCGCCGTGGTAGCTGCATCGGTTGGCGCACCCTGGCAGACGGGCGTATTGTTGGCCAAGCCACACCACTGGTTGGCGGCGCAAAGCGAGGTGACCGTCCACAGCGCGTTTGCGCAGACGAGCGCGGCCATGTACGGGCCTGCTGCGCCACAAACCGCCAAGCCCGGGGTAGAACACGCGCTGCCGGCTATCGCGGTATAGCCCACACCACCGCCACCGGTGGGTGGAGGCGCCCCGCACGCAGAGAGCAACAGCGCGACCACAAGCAAGCAGGGGGTGCGGCGCTGCTGGGCGGGCGCTGCTTGTGGTTTGGACGGGGCACTACAATTCGATTTACACACGGATCCTGCCTCACTCGCCATTGCTTTGCCTCGCCGCATGCTACCTCCGGTCATGAATATGCAGGAAACTTAAGGCAAATCGACCATCCGCCCGTAGGACCATGTGCCCAGTGTCACTGGCCCCCGCCAAGGCCATTGCAGTCGCAGCCCGCCACCCTACGCCTGCGCGGTACCTCCGTCAACCGCGTATTCCGCTTCTGTTCAAGTAGCTCTGCCAGTTGTACCAGGCGCATCCGCCAACTGATTCGCGGACCTCCGTCGACCATCAGGCCGCCATCGCGGCGCCACTGCGACGATCGCAGCGCATCCCGGCGCGCTTCATTCGCTG
>CAIXGW010000389.1 GCA_903919145.1 uncultured Myxococcales bacterium | reverse complement strand
CGCGGGGGCAGGATTTCTGTGCCGGGCGGAGTCTGTTCAAATCTGCCCCCACATGGCCCAGAAACGCGAAAGGCCCCTGGTTTTCACCAGAGGCCTTCCTTTGTCGCGGGGGCAGGATTTGAACCTGCGACCTTCGGGTTATGAGCCCGACGAGCTACCGGGCTGCTCCACCCCGCAGTTCGGCTTTATAGGCCAGGGTGGAGGATTCCGTCAACACCTTTCGGAAAGAAAAGTGCGCTATGCAAGGGCGGCGGGGGCCGAGCAAGGCCCTGGGCGAGCAATTTCCTACCGGTCTGCCATGGAGTTGAAGGTCAGCTTGGGGTCGCGATCTTTTTCTGTCGCGGCGCCATTTTTGCGGGTCACGGCGGCTCAGCGAAGCGTACGCGCCGAGATCGGGCGATCAGTCCAGGGCGTCGTCGATCTCTTCGAGCAAGTCCTCTGCGTCGCCGCGCGGGCCGACATGATTCTGGGCGATCGCCAGCTTCAGCGTTTCTTCGGCGTAGGGGCGGGCCTCCGCTGGCCGGCCCAGGGCGATGAGGCACTGGCCGCGGCGGTACCAGGCCATCATCAAGTCGGGCTGCAGCTCTACTGCGCGACCAAAGGCCGCTTCAGCTTCAGCTAGCCGCTTGGTCTCGAACAAGGCCTGGCCAAGAGAGAACCAGGCGAGTTCATTGTCGGGGTCGTCCGCCAGCATCGAGTGAAAGCGCGAAATGCGGGGATCTTCGACAGTCGTCATGGGCCTCCTGGTGGTGCAGTTTGGGGGGGTCCCGCTGGCGATTGTGGCTGAGGAACGCCCGCTCGCCAACTGGCTGCGGCGACGTTTGCGCAGCGGCCGCGGGCTGACGACGTAAAATCTTGATCTGTGCAGCGAATCTCCTACCCTCGCCGGGCTGACCCGCTGGCCCCTCCATCGGCACCGGCACTGACCTGCCGAGGTTTCCGTGGCCAAGTCCCCCCGCTCCACTCCCGGTCGCTCCCAGCACCCCGTCTTGGGAAAGAAATTTGCCGCTACAGGCAGTTGGCAGAGAGAATGGCTGCCGCTGGCGGTCATTGGCACCCTGTCTGGGGTCGCCTTTGGCTTGTGGGCTTGGCGCGGGCAGGCGGTTGATCAGGCGGCCCCCCTTCCCAACCCGCTGCCCCAGACGGCGCCCCCCGCTCCGCCACCGCCACCGCCACCACCACCGCCGCTGCAGGCCGCTGAACTGGAGAAAGCCCAGAAGGGAGCCGATGGCCACCTGGTGCTGCCGCGCCAGCCCGCACCGCGCCCGACCACCCTGCGCAGCGATCTGCAAGATGGCGTTGAGGCGTATCTGAATTCGACTGGCTTGGCCTACGGGGCGGTGGTCCTTGTCGACCCGCAGACCGGCAACGTGCTGGCCATGGCAGAGACGCGCGATGAAGCTGACCAGGTCGGGGCGATCGGCCGACTGACCGAGCCGACTGTGCCCGCGGCTTCGGTGATCAAAGTCGTTACTGCGGCAGCGCTGTTGGAAAATGGCCTGACGCCGGAGTCGACCGCCTGCTTTCACGGCGGGCTGCACGGCTTGGACAACTCCCACCTTGTAGAGAAGGCGACCGACCGCCGCTGCGAGACGCTCACCGAAGCCCTGGCTCGCTCTTCCAACGCCGCCTTTGCCCGCTTTGCCCTTCGCGATCTGCCCGAGGGCGCGCTGACCCGGACAGCTGAGGCCTTCGGCTTCAACCGCGCCATTGCTTCCGATGTGGCGGTTGTCCCGTCGCGTTTTGCTGACGGCGCCACCAAGCTCGATCGCGCCAGGGCGGCTGCGGGCTTTGCCGGATCGACGCTGTCGCCTTTGCACGCCGCGTGGTTGGCAGCGGTCGTGGCCAGTGACGGCCGCGTCGAACGACTTTCCGCTTGGCAGGACAATGGTTCCGCAGCTGGCCTGCTTGCCGACCCAGCCAAGGCTCCGCCGGCGATCAGCCCCGCCACGGCCGCGGCTCTGCGCCAGATGATGGTCCAAACCACCATCGCCGGCACCGGGCGCAATGCCTTTGGCGCTCGGCCCAAGTCACTTCGAGGTATGGAGATCGGCGGCAAGACCGGCTCGCTATCGGCACCCGAAGGCGAGCTGTTCCGCCACGTGTCGTGGTTCCTCGGCTTTGCACCGGCAGACCATCCCAAAGTGGCGGTGGCCGCCCTGGCGATCAACGGCTGGAAATGGAAGGTAAAAGCGCCTGCTTTGGCCCGCGACTCACTGGGCCTGTACTTCGACCGGGCTGGCAAGGAGACCGCCGCTGCCCTGCCCTCCAGAGCCAGCCTCGCCAAGGCAGCCCCGCAATGGCCCGTTGAGCCCGGCCCGCAGGCGCAGGCGATCCTGCCCGCGGCACCTCTTGACGCCACCGCGCTTCGCCTGTAAAGTATCGCCTCACCAACGGCCGCTGCGCGCGGGTCCCGGAGGCACCGATAGGGGGATCGTCTAATGGCAGGACCGCAGACTCTGAATCTGCTTATCAAGGTTCGAATCCTTGTCCCCCTGCTCCAAGTACGCAGTTATACTGCCGAAAACAGTTGAGGCCGAGCAAGATCAGCCAATAAGGGCCACTTACTCGAGCGCCAGCGCAGCAGTCGCCGACCAGCGAACCTGCCAGCAGGCAAGACCGCCCCGTTAGTCTAGCGGTCAGGACACGGCCCTCTCAAGGCTGGGACAGGAGTTCAATTCTCCTACGGGGCACCGCGGTCGGCTGCTGAGAATCGCCAAGGATTCCGCAGCGGACACCAAACACAGGGCCGGCATCCTCGGGAGTTCCCGCTGCGATGTCGGCCCTTTGTCGTTTTCGGCCTGTAGACCTCTGCTGACCTGCGCACCTGCGGATCCGCCGTGTTCGCCACACCGCAGCTGCCCCCGACCGGCCCACTGCTCGGTCTTTCCCTTGCCCCAGGACGCCGTGCCCGCCTCCAACTTCCCGCCCAAAGCCGCTGGTTCGATCCAGGTTGATGGTGGCTCTGGTTCCCAGGCCTTGGCTGCGATTGCCGAGTCTGTTTCGCAACCCCAACCCCAGGCCAAGCCGGAACCAGGAACGGACATGGGGCTTGGGGCACTGATTCCCGGCGAACCGAGCGGACCGTGGGCTGGCGTGCCTTTGGCGCAGTGGCGGGATTGGCGCTGGCAGCTGCGCGAACAACTGCGCACCTCACAACAGCTTTCTCAGCTCCTGCCCTTGTCTTCGGCCGTACAAGACCTGATCTCCAGCGGTCAGGCCTTTGAAGTCGGAATCACCCCCTACTTTGCCACTTTGGCGGACCCTACGGCCGCCAATTGCCCGATCCTGCGCCAGGTGCTGCCGGATGCCGCAGAAGCCCACACCGCGGCTTTTGAGGTCGCCGATCCTTTGGGCGAGGATCCCCACCGCAAAGCCCCGGGCCTGGTGCACAAGTACCCCGATCGGGTGCTGATGCTGGTCACGGACACCTGCGCCGCCTATTGCCGGTACTGCACGCGGGCGCGCTGGGTGGCAAGCGGTGCCGAGAGGCTGGGCCAAGATCAGTGGCAGCAGGCCCTGGACTACATCCGCGCCACACCGCAAATCCGCGACGTGCTGATCTCTGGCGGCGACCCTCTGCTGCTGTCCAACGCCCGCCTGGACGGCCTGCTGGACCAGCTGGCGGCCATTCCGCACCTGCGCTTTGTGCGCATTGGCAGCCGGGTGCCGGTGTTCCTGCCCATGCGCATTGACGCCGGCCTCGTGCGAGCGCTGCGGCCACGGCGGATCCCGGTGTACGTCAACGTCCACTGCAATCACTACAAAGAGCTGACACCTCAGGCGGTTCAAGCGTTGGCCATGCTGGCGGACGGCGGCATTGCCCTGGGTGGCCAGGCGGTGCTGCTGCGCGGCGTCAACGACGATGCCGAAGTGCTCAGAGAGACTTTCTACGCAATGCTGTCGGCGCGGGTGCGGCCGTACTATCTGTTTCACTGCGACCCGATCCGCGGCAGCGCCCACCTGCGCACCAGCGTCAGCCGCGGGTTACAGCTGATGGAGCAGCTGGTGGGCTTTACCAGCGGCATGGCGGTGCCCAAGTACTGCATCGACCTTGTGGGCGCCGGCAAGGTGCCGCTGTGGCCCGCCTACGTCGAACAGATCGACGATGCGTGGGTCAGTGGGCACAGCTACAAAGGGTTGCCCTGGCGCTATGTCAACGATCCCAGTGCCCACACAGCGGTCGAGAAGCCAACCAACGGATCGCAGTAGGCGGCAGGATCGTCTATGCTTTGGCCGCTTGCCACGGCGCAGCACGGGGAGAGGTATTGCCGCAGTCGATTCGCCATCCTCAGTCCGGCAGCGGGGCGGTAGGGCGGCTCGGGGCACAGCTGGGCTTGGCGCGCTGGATCCTGGCGGCAGCGGCTTTGGGCGCGCTGACCAGTTGCGCCGGTCCCACGAGCAACGTCCCCAGTCAAGCCGCGTTGACCAATGAGCAAGGGCTGGCCCTGGCCCGCCAGGCCGCCGCCAAAAAGGCATGGCCTGACGTGGTGTCGGCCAGCCGGCGCACCGGTGCGGCCGCCGATGCGCAGCTGGTGGCGCTGGCAGCGCAGGCCGCCTGGCAGCTGGGGGATGCTGCCCAAGCCCGCGGCAGTGAAGACCAATTGCTGCAGTTGAGTCGCGGGGCCCAAGGCCAAGAAGCGCGGCGCGAAATCGAGCAACTGGCGGCCTTGCACCTGGGGAAGGCACAGCGGCCAGCTGCGGCGCTGCGGCTGCTGCGCGCGGCGATGCCCGAAGGCTGCAACAGCGCAGAAGCCTGCCGCCTGGCCGCAAAAGCCCTGACGGCGACCGCAGACGGGACGCCTGCCTGGCAGAAGCAAGCCCTGGATCTGGCCCCAGCGGTTGACCGCGGTCCAGCCCGGCAGCGCTGGTTGGCTAACCTCGCCAGCGACCTGGTGCTGCAGACTCGGGCTACAGAGGCGCGCGATCTGCTGCTCCGCCACGCCAGCGACCAACCCAACGATCCAGAGCGCTGGGGCGGCGCCTATGCGGTGGCCCGCAAGCAGCCGGGCCTGGAGGGTCGGTCGGTGTGGCTGCAGGCCCTGCTGACGCCTGCGACCACGACGGCCACCCTGGCTGCGGTGGCGGATCACCCTGAATTATCAGGTGACCGCGCGGCCGTGGCGCAGATCTTGGCCTTGGCCAGTCAGCGGCCCGACGCCGGCAGTTCGCTGTGGCAACAGCTGGTGGCGGCGTGGATGCGCCTGGACGATCGGCGGACCCTGGCGGCGTTGGCGCAGGCTCGGCCGACGGCGCTGCAGGATGAGGCGGGGCGTCAGGTCCTGGCGCGGGCGCTGCTGGCGACACGCCTGCTGCCGGAAGCGCAGGCGGAGCTGGCGGAATTGGCACGCATGGCCGCGGGCGACGCAGTGACCGTGGCGCTTGTGGCAGAGGGGCAGCGCCAGGCCGGCCAGGTGGCCCTGGCCAAGACTACGGCTGCGGGCCTGGCAACGGCGCCGGGCGACCGCAGCTTGGCCTTGCTGATCTTGGCGCAAGCGTGGCGCACCGCTGTGCCCGAACAGGCCGAGCGCTTTGCCGAATTGGCGGCCGAGACACCCGGGCGCGGCCAGCTGGCGGCGGCGCGGCTGAGGGCCCAGCGCTTGTTCACTGTAGGGCCGACCCTGGCCGCCGCGGCTGCGGTCAAGCGATTGACCCGCCTGCTGGCCGCAGCGTCGGCACCGGGACCGGGGCCGCTGGGCGAAGAGCGCGAGCCTACGCCGGCGGCGCTGCGCCAAGAATGGGCGGTGCGCCTGAGCATGGGCGGCTGGGCGGATCTGCAGGGTCAGGTGCTGACGCTGTGGGCCGAAGCCGGCGTCGCCACAGCCGATCAGCGCCGCAAGCTGGCCTTGCGCAGCCTGCAGCAAGAAGAACTGACCCAGTTTCTGACCCAAGACGAGCAGGCCCGCCGCCAGGCGCAAGCAGAGCTGGTAGTGCTGGACAGCCAACCCGTGTTGCAGGAGCTCAGCCGCCGCAGCGCGTTGTGGCTGGCGCGCTGGCTGGCCGAAGCTGACGTTCAGCGCAGCGAGGAGCCCGCCATTGCTTGGCGCACGGCCCGGCAGCTGCTGCGCGGCGGCTTTGCAGTGCTGGGCTTGCGCTGGCTGCAGCACGCCAGCCAGGTCCACGGCAGCGCCGACGTCAGCGTCAGCGAATTGCAAGAGTTGGCACAGGGAGGCGGCGCTCAGGCCGTGCTCGAATTGGTCAACAACCAGACCAGCGAGGCTGCTCGCGTCGACCCTACGCTGCTTAGCGTCAAAGTCATGGCCATGGTCGCGCTGGGTCAGATCCCAGGGGCCGAGCAGCTGCTGATGGAGGTAGCGGCCAAGAAAGAGTGGCCCGTGCGCAATTTGCGCCCCCTGCTGGAGGTCGCGGGTACCCACGGCCTGTGCCGCGCCGTCCACGCTTTGGCGCTGCGCATGGCGGCTGAGCCAGACCTGTACGGCCTGCGCAGCGCCCTGGCCCGCGGCCTGGACTGCGCTCGCCGCCAGCAGAATCCGGCCCTGGCCCAGGCCCTGATGCACGCGGCACAGGGCGAGCGCTTTGACTCCAGTCGGGCAGAGAGCGTGGCGCAGATGCTGGCCGAGCGCGGTTTTGAGGGGCTGGCGGTGCCGCTGTTGGAGTCGGTGCAGCAGGTGCGGCCGCTCAGCGATGAGAGCCTGGTCGCCCTGGCGCGCGCGCACCTGCTAACCGGCAACCTGCCCAAGGCCCAGCAAGCCCTGCGCTTGGGAACAACGGTGCGCGGCCGCGCCTCGCGGATGTGGGTGCGTGCGGCTGAATTACTAGAAGATTACAGCCACTCCGCTGAGTCGGTCGAGTTCTTTCGCGGCGCCGTGCAGGTCGACCCCGACGCCACCCGGCTGCGCGTGCGGCTGGTGCTGGCCCTGCTGCGCTCTGGGCAGCCAGCAGAGGCGGCCCAACAGGTCGGCCTGCTCGCCCAGCAGGGCGCTACGGAAGAGGACTACCGCATCGTGATGGAGATGGGCCAGCGCGCCGGGGCCCTGAGGGCCCTGCTGGATGCCGTCAAAGACGTGGCCGACGCCGACCGCGACTTAGAGCGCTTTCGGGTGCAGATGGCCGCAGAACTGGGCGATCGCGCGATTGTTGTGGCTGGTGTGCGGCGGCTGCGGGCCAAAGGCGCCCAGGTGTCCTCCAAGCTGGTCGAGTGGCTAGAGAGAGTGGGCGCCCTGGCTGAGGCCAGAGAGGCCGCGGAAGACGGCCTTGCCTCTGCCGAGCCCAGCGACGACGACGACCGAATTGCGCTGCTGGAGGCCGCGCTGCGCTTGCGTCACGACCCGACCTCTGCCGAAGAAGCGCTTGCTGTTGCTAGGCTTTTTGTCGCGCGCGCCCTTGACGCTGACCGGGCATGGGCGCTGGCTGCCGTAGCCCTTTCGCGCCAAGGGTTGGTGCAGCAGGCAGAGGCGGCCGGCCACGCCTGGAAGACCGACCGGACCTTGAGTTTTGGCTGCCTGCGGGCGCGCTTTGCCTGGGACGCCGGCAAGCACGACCTGGCCCGCCAGCTCTGGGCCGAGGTTCGCGCCAACATCCTGCTCGACGGCCGCACCCGCGACACCCTGCGCGCGGCCAAGGCCCTGCCGTCGGCCACAGAGCGACGCTCAGAGGTGCACCAGGCCCTGCTGCTAGTCATGGCAGAGATGAGTGAAGTGGGCCTGGGCGCTGAGCTGCTGCCGTTTTTCGAAGAGCTGTTGGGCATCGCGCCAGATAGCGAGCTCGTCCATGCGCGCAAGGTCCAAACGCTGTTGGCGCTGGGCCGTGCCGCCGAAGCGCGCCAAGCCTGGAACGCCGCGCGCCGGCTGGTTCGCGCCTGG
>CAIXGW010000388.1 GCA_903919145.1 uncultured Myxococcales bacterium | reverse complement strand
GCTGAACAGGGGCAAGCGCCCGGTCCGCCGCCGGCCGCGTCAGGCAGGCGCTGGCACTGCTTTGCGGTTTTTCCAGAGGTCCCAGTGACATCGGCGCAGCCATAGCCGCTGGGGCACTCCGCGGACTGGCTGCACGGGATGCCGCAGAAATGCCCGGCCGCGCCCTGGTCAATGCACGCCGCCTGACCCGCCGCCAGGCCCAAGGTCTGGCAGTCGGCGTCGCTGCCGCACGGGTCGCACAGGCGCGCGGCCTTGTCCAGGCAGAGGGTGGTGTTGTCGCCGGCCTTGAGGGTCACGACGGCGCAGGACAAGCCGGCGGGGCAGTTGGTCACGCAAAACCGCGCGCAGAACTTGCCTTTGCGGGTCTCAAGGCACAATTCGTTGTCGCACTCGGTGTTTTCTGAGCAGGGGCAGCCCTCTGCGCCGGGGCACAGCGGTGCGGCATCCATGCCCGCCAGGTCCAACGGGCTTGCGTCGCCGCCAGAGCTGCCAGTGTCTGGACTGCCCAGGTCAAAGCCGCTGAACATCGCGTCGGCGCCTTGGCTGCCGCCCTCTGGAGCAGGGCTGCTGCACGCCAGGGCCGCAAGGCAGAGAGTCCAGAGGAGCACCGATGAGCCAAGCGGATTCTTCATGCGCCGATGGTAGCGCCGCCCGCCCAGGTCCGCCAGAGGGGGCCACGGGTAGAGCAGGGCGCCAGCCGGCGCAGGGTCGGCAAGGGTGACCGGGTAGCTAGAACCACTCTGGCCGGATCCGCTAGTCGCAGCCGCTGGCGCCCTGGGTGGTGCCGCCGCCGCAGGTCAGGTTCAAGGTGCCCATCGAGGTCACATTGCACTGGCCCGAGCAGGTGATGTTGCAGGTGCCGGCGCCACAGACGACCGAGCTGCCGGCGCCGACCGTGTGGGTGCAGGTCTTGCCGCTGCAGTTGACGTTGCAGTTGGCCCCGCAGCTGCCGCTGCACGTGGCAGTGGAGCCGCAGTTGAGGTTGCAGCCGCTGGTCGAGGCGGTGCAGGCGTCAAAAGCACAGGTCTCGCTGGCTGGGCAGTCGCACGAAGTCCCGGCGCAGACGGTGTCCGTGCATGCGCTGACCAGGGCAAGGGCCGCCATCCACACAAATACTGCAACCTTGGCCATGTCGATCTCCTCGCCACATTTCCTGGCGTGGCCGGAGAATGGCGGGCAGAGAGGCCGGCTGTCAACGCTTGGCGCGGCGTTGGGGTAATCTCTGGGCGGCAGGGCCTTGCGGCAATAGCTGCGTTGTTCTAGGCAGCTGGCGGGGGCTGGTCGGTGGCCCTGGGCTCCGCTGGCCGCAGCCCTGTGACACCCGCGTGGCAGACCGTGGCCGAGGAGGTCTGGTGGAACTGCGCGACCAGCTGCCAAGGCCGAAGGGGCAGGGCGCGTCGCCGCGGCGGCGACCGAGCTGCGACCGGCGCGGCGCCGGCGGCGTCGGACGCCGCCCTTCGGGTTCGCATCTCTCGCGCAAAGTCGCGGCGTTGCGCGGGTGCGGCCCTGGGAGCGCCTACTTCTTGCCCAGGTGCTTGTACAGCGTCTTGCCGCTGTCGGCCGCTTGCAGATCCGCCAGCAACGCCGCATTGGGCTTGAGCATCACGCCGATCTGCGTCAGGTTGCCGCGCGCCGCTTCGCAGCCGTGGGTCAGGCCAATGCGCACGCCCACGCGGTCGCCCTTGAGGTCGACAAAGGCAAACGACTTGTCCAAGTCAGCCAGGGTGAATTTGCAGTCGGCTTCCGGGTCGTCTTTGGCTTTCTTGAGGAACGGGTCGGCGGCGACGGCGGCATCCACCTCGGCCTTGCCAAACAAGTCATACAGCGACACCGGCTTGCCGCTGCGCAGGTCCACGGTGACAAAGCTGCTGGCCGCCCAGGGATGCGCCGCGCCTTCGCAGTAGCCGTTGCCGTCCTTCTGAAACGACACCAGCGCGCCGACCGCGGACAGCAGCTTGCCGCTGCGCTCTTCCGTGCAGCCGGGCTCGGGCTTGGGCGGGCTCCACAGCACCACTGGCTTGCCGCCGTCTTTGCGGGCGCTGCCCTGCTTGGCGGTCGCGGTGATGGTCCAGCCGCCGGAGCTGACCGTGCGCTTGGCGCCGGCCGGCTTGGCGTGCAGGGCGCCGGGCAGTCCAAGCACAACGGTTACGGCGCCGATGGCAAAGGGTTTGAGCATGGACTGGGGACTCCCTGGTGCGATGGAGTTGGAGGTGCTGGCAGCGCTGCGCCGCGGCGGCGGTTGAGGGAGCGCTGCGCCGCGGCGGGGCTGCCGCCCGCTAGGCGTAGGGTCGGCGAGCCTATGCCGCAGCGGTGGGAGCGTCAATGGCTGGGGCGGCTTGGGGCGGGGGGATGACCCAACGCCCCAACTCCCGGTCAGATGCGCCGATTGGGCTCGCGTGGTGGTGCTAGGTGTTGCGGCGGGGTCCATGCCGGGGCGCGATGGCCATGGCGGGACTCCCCAGCAGGCGAGTAGGGGCGGGTCTCCGTGCCCGCCAGGTTGATTCTGCTGCGTTGGCAAGAACTTGTGGGATGTGAGCTTGGTGATTGGGAGGTAGGGTGCGTCGCCGAAGTGGCGACCAAGCCTGGACCGGCGGCGCCCGACGGCGTCGGACGCCCCACCGAACTGAGCGCCAGCCGGGCAAAAAACACAGTCTTTGATTGATGTTCTAGTTGCCGTCGCCGCTCGGCTTTGAGGAGCCCTGCCTGGCGTGGAGCCGCACGATGCGGTAAGCACGTCCGCTCAATTGCACGCAAATCTTCCCGCCGTCCGAAGTCCAACGGGTGCGGGGCAGCATGACATCGTCTGCATCCGGGACCGACTCAATGGCTTTATACTCAGCTTCTTTGAGCAATTGATCCATTGTGCCGTGGCCCGCGGTCATGCAGGCTTCACCGCGGGCCACCGCCAGAATCTTGTATTCAATCTCGCTCGGGTAGCCACCACCGGGCGCCGGGTCGCTTTGCCTCGGCACGGAATGCCACGGAAAGCTCTGCACCGCTTGCACAGAAGCGCCCTCACACCCTGCCGCCGCCGCAAGGGCGACAAGCGAAACACCAAAGCAACGCATAAGGTTCTCCCATCCTC
>CAIXGW010000387.1 GCA_903919145.1 uncultured Myxococcales bacterium | reverse complement strand
TCGATTCTCCTGCACTTCCGCCAGAGGTTCACGGGGACCAGAGGAATCGAACTCCCCAAAATTACAGGGCGGACAGGGCGGAGTTCGATTCTCCTGCACTTCCGCCAGAGGTTCACGGGGACCAGAGGAATCGAACTCCCCGGAATTACAGGGCAGACGGCGCGGAGTTCGATTCTCCTGCACTTCCGCCAGTATTGCCTGGCCCCTGCGGGCAGGCACAGCCGAGGTCCAAGGTGAGTGTCGCCACCGGAAAGCGCGTGATTCGGGTCGTCGCAGCAGAGATCATCGACGACCAGGGCCACTACCTGATCGCCCAGCGGCTGCCCCACGCCGCCATGCCGCTGCTGTGGGAGTTTCCCGGTGGCAAGGTCGAATTGGGCGAAACCGATGAAGATGCTCTTGCCCGCGAGATCCGCGAGGAGCTGGACGTCGACATTGACGTAGGCCTGCACACCCTCTCGACGGTGCGCGAGTACGACACCTACATGATCGACTTTCACAGCTTTGAGGCGCGCATCCGCTCAGGGCAGCTGGACCGCGTCGGGGTCTGGGATTTTCGCTGGGTAAAGCCGTCCGAGCTTGGCGACTACCGCTTCCCGCCCGCCGACCAGATGACGATCGACCGCTTGCTGGGGATCGACGGCTAGCGGCGGCCGCGCCCGTTGAGGCCGGTCTGTCAGGGCTGGTCTGTTAGCGCCGGCCGCGCCCATCACCGCCAGCAGAACTGCTCTAGCCCTGGGGAATCTTGACGCAGACGCCGACCGCGGGGGTCGAGAGCTGGCCGGTCGAGACTTTGGTGCAGGTCGGCAGGTCGGGATTGTAGGCCTTGCAGTCGTTGTCATTGACGCAGGTGCGGGCACAGGACTTGAACAGGTCTTGCTTGGTCAGGTCGCGCAGGGTGTTGCCGATCTTCTGGGTCTTCTCCATCACGCACTTGTACTTGTTGCCAGAAGGGTCCTCGGCATCGCAGGCGATGTTCTTGCTGGATCCCAGGCTGTAGCCGCAGTTCTTGCTGCAGATGCCGATGTTCTTGTCATAGCCGGCCAGCGGCAGGCCAAACATGCACACGCCGTAGAGGCAGTCGGCATCGACCGCGCAGGACTCGCCGTGGAGCTTGGCGCCGGTGTTGACCGGGGTCGGCAGGCAGTTGAACCACTTCTCTTCGCTGGTCATGGTCGGCTTGCAGGCCGGCGCCACTTCCATGTCGTCGGTGGGCGAGCCAATATCTGAGCTGGTGCCGGTGTCGCCGCCAGAGGCGTCGTACTTGACGTCCAGGCCGCCGGCGTCGGCAGTGGTGTCTTTGACGCAGCTGTCTAGCTGACCGGTGTTGGGGTCGTACTTGGGCTTGGTGCCCGCCGGGCAGCCGCCGTTGCCGCCGTCGCCCAGCGAGCCCACGTCATTGGCTCCAGCCGTGGAGCTGACATCGGCTCCGCCGGTGGCGTCTTCAGCGCAGCCTGCAGATCCCAGTGCGAGTACCGCGCTCGCAAGTACCCAAGTCCACCTGTTCATGCTCGTCTCCCTTGAGGGCTGCCGTTGTCTGGATCCGCGTGCCCTGGTCGACCTCAGTCTGGCCGACGCTTGGGCCAAGGTCAAACCGCCGCGGCCACTGCGCCCTCTGCGTGGGGTCACTCCGCCCACCGCGCCGCCAAGGCTGTCGTTCCCCTCCCCGCTGGGCTACGGGCGGCTTGCCCAGGTCGCCGCTGAGAATTGACCAAACGCCCCAACCTTGGTACAAGGCCGCGCCGCCAGGGCGAGCACTGCAGGTGCCGCTGCTTGGCCGGCGAGTTCTGCTGGGTAAGGTTGGCCTCAATAGGCTGAGTCGCCAGCGGGTTAGAGTCGAAACTGTGATTGCTGCTCCCTTGTGTTGTCGCGATCTTGCCCTGCCCACCTTTACCCCAGGTCGCCCCATGCTCACGACCGCCAGCTTCTTTGCCAAACCTCTTGCGGGCTTAGCTTTGCCTGTGCTGCAGGGGCAACCTTGGGGCAGCGCGGCCGAGGCTGTGCAGCGCGCCGGCTTGGTCGACCTAGACTTCACCGTAATCATCCAGGCTGTGCTGTTCTTTACGCTGCTGGCGGTGCTGCCGAGCCTCGTGCTCAAGCCGCTGGTGGCGCGCTTTGATCAGCGCGAGGCCAGGACTGAAGGCGCCCGCAACGAGGCCAAAACCCTGCGCAAGCAGGCCGACGAGCAAGTCGCCAGCTACGAGCACGCCACCCAGGAACAGCGCAAGAAGGCCATGGCCGAGCGCGCCGAGACCCGGGCCGCCACCCAGCGCCAGGCCGATGCGCTGGTGGCCCAGGCCCGTGCGGAGACCCAGGCCCGGATCGATGCCGGCCTTGCGCAGCAGCGCCAGGTCATGAAGCAGGCGCAGGCGCAGCTGGACGCCGTGGCTGCACCGCTGGCCGGCGAGATCGCCGACAAGTTGGTCCGAGGTTGAACCGCCCCTGCCCAGGGAGCCACCCCTGCTGAGTTGACCCTGCTGAGTTGACCCTGCTGAGTAGAATTGCCCAAGCGGAATCCAGTCAACCCAGCAAGCGGGCCAGGAGATGATGATGCGCCGGATGACCCCCACCTTGGTAAGCATGTTGGCGACGATGCTGATGGCGGCTAATGCCTTTGCTGAAGGGCATGCGGCTGGCACCTGCTCGGCCCACGACGGCTGCTTTGAATTTCAGATCCACGGCTACTACATCATCAACTTCATTGTCTTTGTTGGCATTCTCGTCTACTTCGGCAAGAAGCCGCTGGCCGCCAGCCTAGAGAAGCGCTACCAGGACGTCGCCAAAGAGATGGAAGCGGCCAAAGAGGCCAAGTCGCAGGCTGAACAGCGCCTTGCCAGCTATCAGGCCAAGATGGCCCGGCTGGAAGAAGAAAACCAGCGCATGTTGGCAGAGATGCGCGTCGGCACCCAGGCCGAGATGGACCAGATTCTGGCCGAGGCCCGCCACCAGGTGACCCGCCTGACCGCCGACGAAGCCCTGCGTCTGGAGCAGGAATCCAAGCGCCTGCGCGATCAGCTGCAGCGCGAAGCCGCCGGCAAGGCCCTGCAGCTGGCAGAAGCCATCCTGCGCGAGCGCATGAACCCCGCCAACCAAGCTAAACTCATTGACAAGACCGTGGGTGAGCTAGAGCAGCTCGCCGCCAGCGGCCCGGCGGCCCGCGCCAGCTGAAGCAGCGGCTGACGCCGTGACCTGAGCCCGCCAAGGGCTGCCCTAGCGCACGGCTGCTGCGACACAGCCCAGTCTCTGATGTCCAGATCTTGAACGAATCCCGAACGCGAGGAACCGCCCATGTCCGCATCCACCAAGATCGCCCGCCGCTACGCCAAGGCTGTGATGTCGCTGTGCGACGAGCGCGGCGACGGCGAAGTGGTGCGCACGGCGCTCGACGCCCTGGCGGCGGTGCTGGTCCAGGTGCCGCAAGCGCTTCAGTTCTTGAGCAATCCCACCATGCCGTTTGAGGAGCGCCGCGGCCTGCTGGTCCAGCTGCTTGACGCTACCGCCGTCCAAAACACGGCGCGCAACCTGGTGCTGCTGCTGCTAGACAAGGGCCGCATCGCCGAAATCCTCAGGGTCCGCTCCGAATTCGCAACCCTGCTTGACCTGCGCACCGGCCGGGTCGAAGCCGAGGTCAGCTCAGCTGTAGAGCTTTCGGCGGCGGTGCGCGAGCGGGTACAGGTGCTGCTCGGCCGCATGCTGGGCAAAGAAGTGGTGCTGATGGCGCGCGTCGATCCGGCGCTCATCGGCGGTGTAGTCGTGAGGATCGGCAATACGGTGTGGGACGGCTCGGTGGCCAACCACTTGAATCGCCTGCGTCAACAGTTGATCGCAGAGTAAACGGAACCCAGCAACAGCCCTCGCAGGCCCACACAAGCCAGATGTGGCCGGGGCAGCGCAGCCAGGAGAGGACGACATGGAAATCCGCGTGGAAGAAGTAAGCCGCGTCATCCGCGATCAAGTCGCCCAGTACGGCGCCAAAGTCGACGTGCAGGAAACCGGCCGCGTGCTGGCTGTGGGCGACGGTATCGCTCGCGTCCATGGTCTGGAAGGGGCGCTCGCCGGCGAGTTGCTTGAGTTTCCTGGTGATGTCAAGGGCATGGTGCTCAACCTTGAAGAAGACAACGTCGGCGTGGCGCTGCTGGGCAACGCGGCGCTGATTCGCGAAGGCGACCAGGTCAAGCGCACGGGCCGCATCGTCGAAGTGCCGATTGGCAAGTGCCTGCTGGGCCGCGTGGTCAACGCGCTTGGCGAGCCGATCGACGGCAAGGGCCCGCTGGTCAATGCCGACGGCAGCGCGGTGCTGTACGGCCGCGTCGAGGTCAAGGCCAAGGGCATCATCAGCCGCAAGCCGGTGCACGAGCCCCTGCAGACGGGCCTCAAGCCCATCGACGCGATGGTGCCGATCGGCCGCGGCCAGCGCGAGCTGATCATTGGCGACCGCCAGACCGGCAAGACCGCGGTGGCGATCGACGCAATCATCAACCAGAAGGCCGAGCACGCCCGCGCCAAGGCCGGAGACAAGACCGCCAAGCCGGTGTTTTGCATCTACGTCGCAGTGGGTCAGAAGCAGTCGACCGTGGCCCAGGTGGTCAAGAAGCTGACCGACAACGGCGCTATCGACTACACCATCGTGGTCACCGCCGGCGCCTCTGAGCTCGCGCCGCTGCAGTTCATTGCCCCGTACACCGGCGCGGCGATGGGCGAGTACTTCCGCGACAACGGCATGCACGGCCTCATCGTGTACGACGACTTGTCTAAGCAAGCCGTGGCTTACCGCCAGATGTCGCTGCTGCTGCGCCGCCCGCCGGGCCGCGAGGCCTACCCGGGCGACGTGTTCTACCTGCACAGCCGTCTGCTGGAGCGCGCCGCCAAGCTGCGTGATGAGGAAGGCGGCGGCTCGCTGACCGCTCTGCCGATCATCGAGACGCAGGCCGGCGACATCTCTGCTTACGTACCCACCAACGTGATCTCGATCACCGACGGCCAGATCTTCTTGGAGAGCGACCTGTTCTACAAGGGCATCCGCCCGGCCATCAACGTCGGTCTGTCGGTATCTCGCGTCGGCGGTGCGGCGCAGATCAAGGCGATGAAGGCGGTGGCGGGTCCGCTGCGTCTGTCGCTGGCCCAGTACCGCGAGCTGGCGGCGTTCTCGCAGTTTGCTTCCGATCTGGACCCGGCGACCCAGCGCGCTCTGGCCCAGGGCGCCCGCCTGACCGAGCTGCTCAAGCAAGGCCAGTACTCGCCTCTGGAAGTCCACGAGCAGGTCATCTTGCTGTTTGCCGCGACCGCTCCCGAAGCCTTTATCGACGCGCTGCCGGTCTCTGCCCTTCGCCGCTACGAGAAGGAAATGTTCGCGTTCTTGCGCTCGCAGAAAGCCCAGCTGGTTGCCGATCTGGCGGTGGCGGTTCACAAGACCGACCTCAAGAAGAAAGATGACCCGGTGCGCCAAGCGCTGGTGGCGGCTCTGAACGAGTTCAAGGCGATGTTCCAGGTCTGAACTGGGTTTGGGTCTTAGCGGGGCCGGCCAATTCCCTTGGCCGTATCCCCAAATCCGCGACCACCGTCCCCAAGGAGCCCTGAACCATGCCCAGCTTGAAAGCCATCCGCCGCCGCATCACCTCGGTCAAGTCCACGGGAAAGATCACCCGCGCGATGAAGCTTGTGGCGACCGCCAGGCTGCGCAGGGCTCAGGAGCGCTTGCTGCAGACCCGGCCCTATGCGGTGCGCCTGACCGACATGATCCGCCAGCTGGCCGCCGAGACCGACATGGACCTCAATCCGCTGCTGGCGACGCGGCCACCCAAGCGCACCCTGGTGCTGGTGCTGACCTCTGACCGCGGTCTGGCCGGCGCGTTCAACGCCAACGTCAACAAGGCTGCGTGGAGCTGGATTCAGCGCCACCGCGACACCCGCGAGCACATCGAGCTGCGGATCGTGGGCAAGAAGGGCCGCGATTTCTTCAAGAACCGCGCCGCCAACGTCGGGCATGTCTACATGGACGTGCTCAACAACCTGACGCTGGAGCGGGCCGCCGGCATTGGCCGCGAGCTGGTGGCTGCCTATGTCGATGGTGGCTATGACGAAGTGTATGTGGCGTACAACGAGTTCCGCTCGGCGATGCTGCAGAACACCCACGTTGAGCGGCTGCTGCCCCTGGTGCCCCACACCAGCGATGCCGAAGCCCTGCAAGAGCACCAAAAGCCCGCGGCGACCACGGTAGACACGATCTTTGAGCCGTCCAAGCAGGCCGTGCTCGATGCGATTCTGCCGCTGGCGATCAACGTGCACATCTACCGCTGCCTGCTTGAGTCCGTTGCCTCTGAAATGGGCGCGCGGATGACCGCCATGGACGCCGCGACCAAAAACGCCAGTGAATTGCTCGCGCGCATCACCCTGCAGTACAACCGCGCCCGTCAGTCGATCATCACTACAGAGTTGATGGAGATCACCTCGGGCGCTGAATCGCTCAAGGGCTGAGATCCGCGCCGAGCCCGCGCTGCCCGCTACCTGACCCCTTTTCTTCATTGGAGCATCCACCATGTCGTACGGACGCATCAGCCAGGTCATCGGCCCCGTGGTCGACGTCGAATTTCCCGACGGCAACGTGCCGGCCATCCTCACCGCTTTGCGCGTCAGCAATGCCACGATCAGCGACAAGCCGTGGAACCTGGTGCTGGAAGTGGCGCTGCACTTGGGCGAGTCGTCCTGCCGCACCATCGCCATGGACACGACCGACGGTCTGCGCCGTGGCTTGGAAGTCATGGACACCGGCAAGCAGATCCAAGCCCCCGTGGGCGACGAAGTGCTCGGCCGCATCCTCAACGTGGTCGGCGACCCGGTGGACGACAACGGCCCCATCAACGCCACCGAGCACTGGGGCATCCACCGCGAAGCACCGGCGTTTGACCAGCTGACCACCTCGGCCGAGATGTTTGAGACCGGCATCAAGGTCATCGACCTGCTGGCCCCCTACACCAAGGGCGGCAAGATCGGCTTGTTTGGCGGCGCGGGCGTGGGCAAGACCGTGCTTCTGCAAGAGCTGATCCGCAACATGGCGGTAGAGAAGGGCGGCTTCTCGGTGTTGGCCGGCGTTGGCGAGCGCACCCGCGAAGGCCGTGACCTCTACAACGAAATGATCGAGTCGGGCGTTATCGCCGTCGAGAAAGACGAGCACGACCACCCCAAGCTCAACGAGAACGGCGTGCCGGTGCTGATCCCGGGCAAGTCGCAGGTGTCGCTGATCTACGGTCAGATGAACGAGCCGCCAGGGGCCCGCGCCCGCGTCGCTCTGACCGCGCTGACGATCTGCGAGTACTTCCGTGATGTCCGCAACAAGGACGTGCTGCTCTTTGTCGACAACATCTTCCGCTTTACCCAGGCGGGCTCGGAAGTGTCGGCATTGCTTGGCCGTATCCCCTCGGCGGTGGGCTATCAGCCAACGCTGTCGACGGAAATGGGCGCGCTGCAAGAGCGGATCACCTCGACCAAGGCTGGCTCTGTGACCTCGGTCCAGGCCATCTACGTCCCCGCAGACGACTTGACCGACCCGGCCCCCGCCACCGCCTTCTCGCACTTGGACGGCACCACTGTGCTTTCGCGCGCGATCTCGGAGCTTGGCATCTACCCGGCCGTGGACCCGCTTGACTCGACCAGCCGCATCCTTGACCCCCAGGTCGTGGGCGACGAGCACTACGCGATCGCTCGCCGCGTGCAGTCGATTCTGCAGGAGTACAAGGATCTGCAGGACATCATTGCGATTCTGGGCATGGAAGAGCTCAGCGAAGAGCAGAAGCTGACCGTGGGCCGCGCCCGGCGCATCCAGCGCTACCTATCGCAGCCGTTCTTTGTGGCGGAAATCTTTACCGGTTCGCCGGGCAAGTACGTCAAGCTGAGCGACACGATCAAGGGCTTCAAGATGATCTGCGAGGGCGAGCTCGACCACATTCCAGAGCAGGCGTTCTTGATGTGCGGCGCGATCGAAGAAGTGGTAGAGAAGGCCAAGACCCTTTAGGCCCACGCCGGCCCAGTCTGCCAACTCTTTCAATGACTTAGCGCCCACAAGTTTTGGAGCAGCACCATGCAGGTCACCATCGTCACGCCCGTTGGCGTCAAGTTTGCAGGCGACGCGGCAAGCATTACCGCCCCGTCGGTGATGGGCGACGTCGGCATCCTGCCGGGCCACCGACCGCTGATGGCGGCGCTGCGCACCGGCCTGGCGACCGTGGGAATTCCTGGCCAAGAGCCACTGCATTTGGTGGTAGACGGCGGCTATGTGCATGTGGTGTCGGGCGATCACGTGTCGATCGTCACTGAGCTGTGCGAGAACTGGCACGAGATCGACGCGGCCAAAGCCAAGGCCGACCACGAAGCCGCCACGGTGGCCCTGCAGGGGTCGCGCGAAGCCGTGTCTAGCCTAGGCTGGCTGGTCAAGCGCCATGATGTCGACCTGGCTGAGACCCGCTTGCGTGTGCTGGCGAGCAAGCCGTAGCATCCGGGCATGTTTGCCTTGCCCGCCTGCCAGAAATCGCCCGCTCTCCTCCAGAATCTTGCCGTGAAACTGGCTCTGGTGCTGTTGCCTGTTGGCAGCACCGCGGCTTGCACCACGTCGCGAGCGGTGATCGCTTGGCACGACGGCTGGCAGGCTGAGGCGGCGGGGGACCTGGCCCTGGCGGAGAAGCGCTACGGCGAAGCTGCTGCGGCAGACAAGGGCCAAGCCGGCGCCGCCTGCAACCGCGTGCGCCTGATGGCGCGGCATCCCGATCGCCAGCAAGAAACCAAAGAAGCACTGGAGCCTTTGCTGAAGACCAAGTCGGCGTGGCCCGAAGTGGCGGCCATTGGTGCGCTGGCGGCCCTCAAAGATGGCGATGCCAAGCTGGCCCAGCAGCGACTGGCGGCGGCGCGGGCGCTCAACGACGGCGATCGCCAGGATGTGCGCGGCGGCCTGCGGATGGCCAAGGTGGCTGTGGCAGCTGTGCAGGGCCACTGGCGCGAGGCCAGCGATACCAAGCTGCTGGCCGGGCTGCCCCAAGAGGCCACCGCGGTACGGCTGGCGGCGGCGACAGCGACCTACAACGGCGGCGACGTGGCGCTGGCTGGCAAGCTGCTACCCGAGCAAGCAGGCGCCGAAGCAGCAGAATTGCGGGCATGGCTGGCGGCTGACCGCGGCGATTGGGCGGCGGTACGCACCGCGCTGGAGCAGGTGCCAGAGGCAGACCGCACCCCGCGCCTAGATGCACTCAAGGCCTGGAGCCTGGTGCGCAGCGGCGATGGCGCAGGCGGTCTGGCGCTGGCAGCCGATGCCGCGCGCCGCGATCCTGACGACCCGGTGGCCGCCCAGGTGTGGGCCACTGCGAGCTTGTCTTCAGGGCAGGCGTCACAGGCCCGCGATTTGCTGGCGGGTTTGGCTGCGCGCGGCGGCGGCTGGGCGGTGTGGTTCAATCTGGGGCTGGCGCAGCTGGTGTTGGCCGACCCCCAGGCGGCCCTGCAGGCGTTTGAGCAGTCCGCGCTGCGCTGCCCGACATGCGCGCCGGCGACAAAGAACCGCGACGTCTTGCGAAGGGTTCTGGGCGTACTGTAGCCGCCGCCCCTGCGCCACTGACCGACGTGCCGACCCAATCTATGCAACCAGACGCGTTTGGCTCCGGGGGGCACCCGGCCGTTGTGCCGCTTGGCCAATTGCGAAGAAAGCCTCCGCTGGCGAAGAAAGGCGTGGTTCGGGCGACCGAATATGTGTCGTTGTCAGTGCGCGGCCACCGCCGATTCGCTTCAACGGCGCCTCGGGCGCCAAGATGCGGCAGCGGACCCAGCACCGCCGAGTCAGCCTGCCTCCAAGGTTGGGCCTGCCAATTCCGCCATAGAGACGGCCCGGCGCACAGCTGGATGTATGGCCTGCCGACCCGCCACGGCCAAGCTACATCCACGCCGGGGTGTTTGTGGCCACCGCGCCATAGCTCCGCCACGCCGCCCCATTGGCGCCGCTGGCACGAGCCCCGGTTCAGCGCGACACCCTCACCCCGGCGGCGTCTTCTGCGCCACGCCGGCCCAGCGATCGCCCGGC
>CAIXGW010000386.1 GCA_903919145.1 uncultured Myxococcales bacterium | reverse complement strand
GTTCGATTCCTCTGGTCCCCGTGAACCTCTGGCGGAAGTGCAGGAGAATCGAACTCCGCCCTGTCCGCCCTGTAATTTTGGGGAGTTCGATTCCTCTGGTCCCCGTGAACCTCTGGCGGAAGTGCAGGAGAATCGAACTCCCCTGGGACGCTCGTCACGCCCGACACCAGTTTTGAAGACTGGGGGGCCCACCAGGACCCATGCACCTCCGTTGCCAAAGGTGCGGCGTTTGGCGGCTGAGGTCAAGGGGCCAACGCCGCGGTGGGCGAGGTTGCCTGCATCGGCGGGCCCTGCGAAACTGCTGGCTGCCTGCCTTGGAGCCGCCGATGACCCAGCCCGCCCCCGCCCCACAGCCGCCTTCTTCCGCCGCCCCACCCTCTGCCGCTGACGAGCTGCAACAACTGACGTCGCCAGGCTTTCCCAGCTTTGTTGTGGGCAATCAAGAGGCCATGACCCGCTGCTTTAGGGTGCTGAATCCGCAGGGCGAGGTGATTGCCCCCGATCCCGGGCTTGAGAACGGCACCGGCGTCAGCGATGCCGATGCGCTGGCGATGCTGCGGTCGATGGTGCGCCAGCGGGTGCTGGATGAGCGGATGCTGGCCCTGCAACGCCAAGGTCGGATTGGCTTTTACGGCGCTGCGACCGGCCAGGAAGCCGGGACGATTGCCGCAGGTCACGCTCTGCAGCTGCGCGACTGGGTCCACCCGGCGCTGCGCGAAGGCGGAATAGCGCTGCACCGCGGCTATCCGCTGCGCACCTATCTGTCTCAAATCTTTGGTAATCGCGAGGACACCTCGACCAAAGGCCGGCAGATGCCCTGCCACTATGGGTCCAAAGAACTGAACTTTGTGACCCTTTCTAGCGTGATGGCCACGCAGATGCCGCAGGCGGTGGGCACGGCGTACGCCATGGCGCTCAAGCACGAGGCGCCCGATCGACCGCTGTGCCTGGGGGCGATCGGCGACGGCGCGACCAGCGAAGGCGATTTTCACGTGGCGCTGACTTTTGCCGGGGTGATGCGGCCGCGCGGCCTGGGGCTGCCGCTGTTGCTGTACGTGCAGAACAACCAGTGGGCGATCTCGACTCCGGTAGAAAAGCAAACCGCGGCGCCGACTTTGGCGCTCAAGGCCCATGGCTATGGCTTGGTGGGGGTGCGGGTCGACGGCAATGACGCGCTGGCGGTGTGCCGGGTCATGCGCGCGGCGGCCGACCACGTGCGCCGCGGCGGCACGCCGGTGTTGGTAGAGGCGCTGACGTATCGGGTCGGGGCGCACTCAACTTCAGATGATCCCAGCCGCTACCGCGACGAGGCGGTGACCCGGCAGTGGGTGGCGCTGGATCCCATCGACCGCCTGTCGGCCTATCTGCGCGGACGCGGCGCCTTGACCGCCGCCGGCCTGGAGGAGCTGCGGCAGGGCTATGACGAGGAAGTGCGCACCACCCTTGCTGAAGTGGAGCAAATTGCCCCGGTGGCGCTGCAGACGCTGTTTGAGGATGTCTACGCGCAGCTGCCGGCCCATCTTCAGGCGCAGCAGGCAGAGCTGGAAAAACTCCAAGCTGCCGCCATGGGTTAGTCTGTGGCAACGCGCCGCCGCTGGGCGCCGCAGCGCTGCCGGCACCGCGAGGCACCGCCGAGGCTGCGGATCCCACTGCGCTTGCTGGCCGCGTGGCGCTTGCTGAGTGCGCTGGGCCCGCTGGCGCTGGTCCTGCTGGGCGTGCTGACCTTGGTCATGGCTGCTCCGGCGCGGGCCGGCGATGGCAACATCCGCTGGCTGACGCTGCGCTTGCCGGAGGCCGACCTGCACTTTCCGGCGCAGCATCAGGCGCTGGCCCAGCGGGTGGCCGCCACTTGGCTGGATGCACAGCAAACCCTGGCGCCGCTGTTCAACGCCCGCCCGCGGCCGCGGCTGCAGCTGACCATTGACGATTACGTGGACGGCGCCAACGGCTACGCCACCCCTCTGCCCTATGACAAGCTGCACCTGCAAGCCTATCCGCCTGAGGTCCTAAGCGATCTGGCCGACCACGGCGACTGGGTGCGGGCCCTGACCTTTCACGAATACGCGCACATCTTGCACATGGGCGACGTCTCTGGCCTGCCGCGCCTTGGCAATCTGCTGCTGGGACGCCAGTTTCTGCCCAACGGCGTCATGCCGCGGCTGCTGCTAGAGGGCATCGCCACCTGGGTCGAGACGCGCCACACCGGCGCAGAGGTGGCCGTGGCCGGGCGCGGTGGGCGGATTGGCTCGGCGCAGTTTGGTGCCCTGCTGCGGGCGGCGACCCTGGACGGCACGTGGCCGCAGAGCCTGGCTGAGCTGACCGGCCGGCCCCTGAGCTGGCCTCGCGGAAACTCTTGGTACCTCTATGGAAGCATGCTGGTCGACCACCTGGTGCAGCGCTTTGGCGAAGAGCGGCTCCGCCAGTTCATGGGCCTGTACGGCCGGCAATTGGTGCCCTATGGCGTACAGTCGCTGGCGCGGCAGGTGTGGGGGGCCTCGCTACAGCGGCTGTGGCGCGACGCCCTGCGCCAAGAGCAGCGGGCCATTGAGCAGCAGTGGCAGGCGCTGACCGGCGAAAGCTTGCCGGCGGCTGCCGCAGCGCGGGGCGAGGTACTGGCGCGCTGGCAGGCCCACGGCGATGGCGTGCGCCTGAGCAAAGACGGCGAGTGGCGGGGCCGGATTCGCCCCAGCCGCGATGGGCTGGGCGCGTTGGTGGCCCACGGACCGCGCGATGGTTTGGCCCGCATTGAGCTTTTTCAGGCCAGTGGCAAGCCTGACGGGCCCCCTGCCCTGCTGCACCTGTGTGCCCTGGACTGCGACGAGCCCCTGCAGACGCCCGACGGCCAGTGGCTGATTTTCACAGAGTCGCGCAACCTGGAGCGCCTATACCTGCACCGCGAGCTGGTGGCCGTGCGCCTGGGTCGCCAAGGGCAGGCCGCCGTGCCGCTGACCAGCGGTCTGCGCGGGCGCAGCTTCTCGCTAGATGACAGCGGCCAGTGGCTGGTGGGCGTGGTGATTCGCCAGGCGGCGACCGGACTGGTGGCCCTGCCCTTGCAGCGCGCTCTGGCCGCGGGGCTGGCGGGAACGCCGCTGGCCGGTGATCAGGTCAAAGAGCTGGTGGCGGCGGCACCTCTGGGCACCGTGCTGGATTCACCAGTGATGGGCGGAGGTTGGCTGTGGTGGACCGAGGGCCGCGGCGGTGCCCGGGTGCTGCGCCGCGCCCCGGTGGACAGCCAGACGCTGGCCGTGGGCGCCGCCACCGCGGTTGCCGGCGCCGCCATTGCCGCCGGCGATCCCCTGGCCCCAGCCCACACCACCGCCGCCATCCAGGTGGACTGGGTCGGCGATCTGCAGTGGTTTGAAGGGCCTTCTGGACCGCGGCTGGGCGCCCTGGTCGATGTCGCCGGCCGCCGCGATGCCGCGTGGCTGGATCCCCAGCACCCGGACCAGGGCTGGCACTTGCGCAGCCGCACCTTGACCGGGCTGCTGTCTGCCGCCCACCTGGCTGACCGCGCGGTGACGGTGCGCCACCACGGTCGCGGCCTGGACGTGTGGCTGGGCCCGCCTGACCCACCGCGGCGGCTGCAGCCGGCCGGGCTCCTACCGGCGGCCGAAGAGCCTCTTTCCTATGCGCCACCGGCACTTGACAAAGCCTTGGGCTATGAGTTGAGCGGCTATCAGCCCTGGTCGACGCTGCGGCCGCAGGCGTGGTACCCGCTGTTTCTGACCACCGGCGACGGCCAAGACTGGCGCTACGGCGGATCCTGGCTGGGCGTGCAGGTGCTTGGCAGAGATGCCGCCGAGTACGCGGCCTTCAGCGCTCTAGCGCGCATCCGCAGCGATGGGCAGGACCCGCTGCTGCAACTGGACCTCAGCGTGCTGCGCTGGGAGCCGCGCTGGACGGTTTCGGCTGCCTACGACCATGCCTTTGCCTACTTTCGCCGCGGATTTTGGTGGTACGCGACGCCGACTTCGCGGCTGGGCCTGCGCCTGGGCGGCGAGTGGCAGGTGCCCCATCTGCGCGCGGCTTGGACCTGGCAGGCCGGGCTGCGGGTCGTGCAGTCCCAGCTGCGGGAGCAGCGCTATGACCAGCTGGTGCCTCAGGATCCCGGCGGACCGGTTCCGGTGAACCCCGCCGTGGGGCCAGAGTGGCTGGGCGACGTCAGTGGCGGCTGGGCGCAGGCAGAGAGCTACCCCGACTCGATCCGCCGCGAGCGCCAGCACAGCCTGACGATTAGGACCACCGCGGGCGCCAAGCCGTCTACCGGGGTGCGGCGGTGGATTCTGTCCGCGCAGACGGACCATGCGTGGCCGCTCGGGCGCCGGCAGGTGATCAGCTGGTCGGCCAATGGGGTAGTGGGGCTGGTGCCGGGCCAAAAAGACGCGCTCTACCGCATCCAGGGGATGATGCCGGTCACGGCGCCCATCCTTGGCCTGTCTGGACCGACCTCGGGGGTGGTGCGCGGCGCGCCGCTGGAGACGGGCATCGGCGGTCATGCCCTGGGCTGGACCACGCTGGCCTGGCACCTGCCCCTGGCCGACATCGGCCGCACGCTGGACACGTTGCCGCTGTACGCGGGCCGACTGCGCGGCAGCTTGTTTGCCGACGCCGCCTGGGCCGGCTGGGAGGCCGATCGCCTGGATCCGGGAGGCTTGGCCTCGATTGGCGCTGAGTTGACCCTGGATTTTGAGATTGGCTACGGCCTTGGCGGGGTGCTGCAGCTGGGCGCCGGCTGGGCGCCGGGCTTTGGGCCGGGCTCCTGGTTCACCTTGGGAATGTAGGCCGCTGCCAACCACTACCGTCGGTGAAACTGGCCTTCGCGGACACTGCCCTTCGCAGACACTGGCCTTCGCGGACTGTGGCCTCTACGGGCAGGTGGCTCCACAGTCCTTGGAACACTCGCCGACGCAGGTGCTGTCCCACCCCGTGCTGCAGCAGTAGGGGTCGAGCTTGCAGACGCACGCCTCGCAGCTGCAGCCGTTGCACTTGGGGGTGGACTTGGGCGTGCAGCCTGCGCCGCCGCTGCCGCCGCCGCTTTTGCAGTCCGCGGGGCAGTTAGAGGAACTCTCGCCGGCATCGCAGGTGCCGTCGCCGCAGGTCCCGCCGCCGCTGCAGCCAGAAGCGTTGGCACAGTTGGCAAACGCCATGAACAGCGACTGGGTCGTCGAGCTGGTGCTGGTCAGGCAAGACTGCTGGCAGGTGGTGCTGGACCCGCAGCCGTCGATGCAGGTGAAGATGCCGGCGCACGCCGAGTCCATCATGCAGGTGTTCAGCTCGCCGCCGCAGGCCGCAAACAGGCATTGGTTGCCCGGATCGCAGTCCACCTCGCAATTGCTGATGTTTTCTCCGCTGGAGCACTGGAAGTCGCCGCACACCGGGCCGGTGGTGCCGCAGTCCTTGCTGCAGCTCGACTGACTCTCGCCGCTTTCGCACTTGCCGTTGCCGCACACGGCCTTGCAGTCGCTGGGGCAGCTGGAGTTGCTCTCTGTGCTCTCGCAGGCGCCATTGCCGCAGACGGGCCCGGTGGCGCCGCAGTCTTTGGCGCAGTTGGTCTTGGTCTCGCCCGACTCGCACTTGCCGTTGCCGCACACCGGGCCGGTGCTGGTGGCAGGTGGAGCGCCGCAGGCCGTCAGTGTCGAGCCGCACGCGCTCTGAGCGCAATTCTGGCACAGCTGATCGGCGGGATTGGCCGCGCACTTGTCCATGCATGCGCCTACCGTGCACTGGGCAAAGTTGGCGATGCAGGTCGAGCAGCTCTCGCTCAGGCCAAAGCCACCAGTCGCAATGCAGGTTTTCAGGCACTGGGTCTGGGCGGCGCCGCTCTGGCTCATGCAGCCGGCGGAGATGACGCATTTCTGGGCCACATTGGAGAAAAGCAGGCTGTAGCCGGTGGATTTCAAGGTGTTGTAGTCGATGCTGCCGCTGCAGTCGCCGGCGGCCGACACCGTGCCGCAGTCTTTGGCGCAGCTGGTCTTGGTCTCGCCACTTTCGCACACGCCGTTGCCGCACACCGGGCCGCTTTGCTTGCAGTCTTGGGGGCAAGAGCTGGTGGTTTCGCCGGATTCGCACACGGTGTTGCCGCACACCGGGCCGGTCTGCTTGCAGTCCTGGGCACAGCTGTTGGGGGTCTCGCCGGCGTCGCAGGTGCCGTTGCCGCAGGCCGGCTTGGTGCTGGGCAGGCACTCGGCCACTTCGCCACACTCGCCCAGGGCCTGCACAAGACCCAGCGACGAGGCGCCGACACCCTGCAGGCACGCCTCTTCATCGCCGGGCTTGGCCACAAAGCAATCGACAAACTTCTTGCAGCCGCTGTCTAGCTGGCAGGCGGCCCACTGGCTGGCGCACTTGCTCTGCATGCAAGCCATCAGGACTCCGACATTGATGTCGGCAGCGGTGACGTCGCCAGTGGTCACTGCGTCGCCGCCAGCGGTTGAGTCGCCGCCGGTCGTGTCGATTTGGGCAGTGGGCGACGCCTTGCAGGTCGCGGTGCGCTTGCCTTGGGCGTCGGCGGCGCTCTCGGCGCAGTAGGTGCCAGCGCCACAGGCGTCGATCTCGACCCACTTCTGGGTCGGCTCGTCGCACTGCATGCGCTTGGTGCCAAGGCAGCCCTGGCCCTGCACGGCCGGGTTGCAGGTCGCGCCAGCCAGGCCACCGGTCTGGGCTGCGCCGCCGCCGCCGCCCGCTCCGCCCACCACGCAACCGGTCATTGCCAGCGCAGACGCCAGCACCAAAGAGAGAGCGACTACTGATTTCATGGTGTTCTTGCCCTGAATTGGTGCGTTCTTGTCGTCCTTTGGCGCCGCACACCCTGCCCAGGTCGCGCAGCGGGACCCCAAAGAACGCCCCCTAGGGTACCCGTTTCCGCCGGCCGATTTCAACGGAAATCCGCGGATCGCCGCTGCAGACTGCCGCGACGACGCCCGGCCCACGGCCGCCCGAAGGGGCGGACCACGCGCTGCAGATTGGCCGGCGCCGCGCGACCGGACTTGCACGCCCTGGCCCTTGTCGCGCACAGTGGAGGCGTGGACTCGGGCTGTCCGCAGCTTGGCCAGCGCATCCCCGCGGCCAGCGCGCCCTGTCGGGGAAAGACAGCACCTAGCCAAGGAGAGGCAAGTGACTACTGGCACTGGTTTTTTTGGACATCGATTCGCCAAGATGGTTGCCCTGCTGAGCCTGCTGTCCGCTGCGGCCATCGCCTCGGCCTGGGCGCAACAACCGCCCGCCGCCCCAGCCGCTGCTGGCGCTCCTGCCGCACAAGCTGAGGCGGCGCCTGCAGAAAGCCACGGGGCTTCGGGGATTGGCGCCCGCAAGGTCCACGGCGACAAAGCAGCCCTGCCCCCGACAGGCGATCGCGGCGGCGCGCTGCGAGCCGTGCAAGAGCGGATCGCTTGCGTGTGCCTGATCAACGGCGACCTGGTGATTGACGCCAGCAAGGGCCTGTCTGAGGCGTCCTGCGGCTGCCCGTACGCGGCACAGGTACGCGCAGACCTGGTGGATTCGCTTTCGACCCTGTCTGCGGATCTGCTCGCCAACAAGCAAATCGTTGCCGAGCAGCTGGAGAGCACCTTTGTGCCCAAAGCCGCCGAGTACGAACGGGTCTTCCGCTACCCGGTAGAGGACTTCAACTGGTGGATGGACAATGTCCGCTGCGTTTGCGACGGCTGCAAGCCCACGGTCTTCTTCAGCAAGTGCCAGCTCTCCTGCTCTCCGGCGATTTTGTACAAGCTGCGCTCGCGGATCTTTTTTGCCATGGGCTTTAGCCGCGATGAGATGCTGGACTACTACCTGGCCGAGTACAACGCCGACAAGCCGCCGCGCCTGAAGAAGGATCGCGCCTGGCTGCTGCCGCGCAAAGAGCGCGATCGCGCCTGGATGGTGCCGCTGGTGGTGCTGCTGGGCGCCGTGGCCACGCTGGCCTTTGCGGTGCGCCGCTGGGCCGGCAAGCGCGGCAAAGTAGAAGACGACGCCACGGCCGCCCAGGCCGCTCTGGCCGCCGCCAGCCCTGCCGGCTCTGCTACAGAATTGGCCGCGGCCACAGCGGCCACCGCCGCCGCGCGGGCCCGGCTGCTGGACGAACTTGACCGGGATGACGAGGACTGATGCCACAGCACCCTTCCTTGAACTTGACGCGGCTGCGCAAAGCCGCTGGCGCTGCGGCCATCGACGGGTTCTTTCGCGGCCTCTCTGGCGTGGGCCGCTGGCACCCCAACGCCAGTCCAGCCCGCCACGGCGTCGAAGTCCTGCCCGACATCGCCTACCTGGACACCGGCTTGGCCCAGCACCGCCTAGACATCTGGCGACCGCGCGCGCCCACCGGCCCCAGCCCGGCCCTGCTGTACATCCACGGCGGCGGGTTTCGCATCCTGTCTAAAGAAACCCACTGGGTCATGGGGCTGGGTTTTGCCCGCCGCGGCTTTACGGTGTTTTCGATCAACTACCGCCTGGCGCCGCAGTTCCCCTTTCCGGCAGCCCTGCAAGACGCGGCAGCCGCTTACCAGTGGGTGGTCCAGCACGCGGGCGAGTATGGCGCCGACCTGAGCGAGCTGGTCATTGCCGGCGAGTCGGCAGGGGCCAATCTGGCGACAGCCACCACCCTGGCGGCGTGCTTTGAGCGGCCAGAGCCCTGGGCTCAAGCCGTTTTTGCCACGGGGGTGGTGCCCAAGGTGATGCTGCCGGCGTGCGGGATGCTCCAGGTCAGCGACGCCGAGAGGTTCCGCCGCCGCAAGCCCCACAAGATCGGGCCTTTTCTTCAAGATCGCCTCGACGAGGTCAGCCACTCTTACTTGCACCGCCTGAGCGATCTGCCAGAGAGCCACCGCGGGCTTGCCGATCCGCTGGTGGTCCTGGAAGGTGCTGCCCAGCCGCTGCGGCCGCTGCCCCCTTGTTTTGCCGGGGTGGGCACCGCCGACTTGCTGCTGGACGACACCCGTCGGCTGCACACCGCCCTGACCAAGCGCGGGGTGGTCAGCGAGGCCCGCTACTATCCCAAGCAAGTCCATGCCTTCCAGGCCATGGTGTTCTTGCCGCAGGCGCGCCAGTACTGGCAGGACCAGTTTGCGTTTCTGGAGGCGCAGCTGGGTCGGTCGCTGCCGACCCACCGCGGCGGCTGAATCGCGGATCGCCGCTGCCGCGCGAACGACAGGACTGCTCTTGGCAGCGCTACATAGGCTGGATCTGCCAGGTGGCCCACACCTTGGCGACCACTTCGCCGCTGGCGTCGCTGATGACCCCCGGCACTTCCAGCTGAATTTTCCCCGCCCATTCGGGAATGGCAATGTCGCAGCGCGCCGTCATGGTGCCCCGGGCCTTCTTGACGTACTGGATGCGCAGGTCGGTGACGATGCCGCGCGCCCGCCCGTCCAGGCGATGAAACACTGCCAGCCCGGTGGTAAATTCGCCAAGATTGACCAGGGCAATGGCGTGGATCGAGTTGAGGTGGTTGCGCACGGCGCGGCGGTCGCGCAGCGTCACCACGGCGTGGCCGTCGCCCAGCTCCTCGACCTGCGCCCCCAGCGCCCCGGTGTAGGGGATCTTGAGCTTGACCAGCTGTGAAAACAGCTGCTTGCCCAAGGGTCGCCCCTGCAGCGCGGCCCACGACTGGGCCAGGGTCACCTGACTCAGCTGGGCCAGGCTCGGCAGGGCGCCGCTCAGCAGGGCCGGCAATTGTTGAGCTATGGCGGCCGCTTGCTTGATTTTGGACATAAGCAGACTCCCTTTGGCCATGTTGCAGAGGCTGCAGCATAGAGGGCGACCGCCGCCGCGAACAAGGGCGAGCCGCGCTTGCCTGAGTCGGGCCGCGGCGTTAGCTTACGCCGCGACCGGCCGTTGTGGAGCTGGCAGGCAGAGCCCATGACCGCAGCTGCAGCCCCTGCCCCCGCGGCCAGCGCTGAAGCTGGCGCAGCTGACCCCGGCCCGCGCCAGCGGGGCTGGTCCACCGCCGTTGTGGGGGTGGCGCTGCTGGCCTACGCCGGTTGGCTGGGTTGGTTTGTGGCCGACCACAGCGGCGCCCTGTATGACGATGCCTACATCTACTTTCGCTATGCAGACAACGTGCTGCAGGGCTGCGGCCTGCGCTTTAACTGCGCCGATGCCCCGGTAGAGGGCTTTACCTCGCCGCTGTACCTGGCCCTACTGACCCTGGGTGGCGCCTTGGGGGTGCCGCTGCCCGCCTGGGCCGGGGCGCTGGGCGCTGCAGCGGCATGGGCGGCGGTGGCGACGGCGGCTTGGCTGGCCCATCGGCTGGCAAGGCCCGCTGGTCCTTGGCCAGCCCGGCTGGCGGCCGTCGCAACGGCGCTGGCCCTAAGCGACCACCTGTGGCTGCTCAACGCCGTGACCGGGCTGGAGACGCCGCTGGCAGCCCTGGCTGTGGTGGCGGTGGCCCTGGCGCTTCACCGGCAACAGTTTGTCAGAGCTGCGATTTTTCTGGCGTGGCTGGCCCGGCCAGAGGCGGCGGTGTTTGGCGTGGCGCTGCTGGTCCACCAGCACTACCGCTCTGCCCGCTGGCTGGCGCCGCTGGGACTGGCCGTGGCCGCCGTAGTGCTGCTGCGGCTGGGCGTGTTTGGCGACTGGCTGCCCAACACCGCGCGGGCCAAGGCCGGCGGCACGGCGGCCCACCTGCGCCTGGGTCTGGCGTATTTGGCAGAGACGCTGCAGGTGTTTCCGCTGGTGGCGCTGGCGCCGCTGGCCGGGCTGGCGGCGACGCCGTGGCGCGATCCGCCTCCCGAATTGCAGAGCGAGCGCAAGGCTTTGGCGGTGTGGCTGGCCGGAGCCGCCCTGTGGACCGCGCTGGTGGTCTGGGCGGGCGGCGACCACTTTGCCTATGGCCGCCTGCTGGTTCCGCTGGTCCCTGCCGCCACCGCCTTGGGCTTGGCCGCGCTGGCGCGCTGGCTGCAGCGCCTGGGCGGGCCGAGCCGCTGGCTGCGCGCCGATCTGGGGCCCCTGACCGCGGCGGCCCTGGTCGCGGCTTGGGGCGTCTCTGAGCACCGCCTACAGCCCAACCACGGCTTTGACAACGTGCGCCGCTGGTCGCAGCTGGGCACCTACCTCAAGCGCGCCTTTCCGGGCGCCAGCGTTGCCACCGTGCCGATCGGCGCCATGGCCTATGCCTCTGGCCTGCGCGTCATCGACTTGGTGGGCCTGACCCAGCGCGAGGTGGCGCGCGGCGGCGCGACCGTGCCGGCTGAGAAGCTGGTGCGGGTGTGGGTCGGCCATGAGCGCGAGCACACGGCGTGGGTCCTGGCCCAAAAGCCAGAGGTGATTGCGCTAACGCGCTTTGCCGCCCAGCCGTGGCTGAACCTGCAGCAGGCCCGCGCCGGCTTCTGGGCCGAGTGGAAGCTGCTGCGCGAGGTCAAGGAAGGCCGGGCGCCGTATGTGGTTCACAGCGCCGAGATCGAGCCAGGGCTGTACGGCTTGCTGCTGGTGCGGCGGGAGCCGGCGGAAGCGGCGCCGGGCGATCTCTTGCCTCAAGGCAACTGATCTCCGCGGGTGGCGCCCGCGCGGGGCTGCAACCTTCACCTCCTGGACTCTTGCCAGATTGCAGAGCCATTGCCGTGGGCAGCCCTTCCCGCACGGCGAAATCCGCTGCAGGACCGGCTGGCGGAGGGCCCCAGCGCACCGGAGCGGTTGACCGGTTCTGTCTTGACGTGCAGCATCCGCCAGCCGTTTTTGGCCCCACCCGACCAGGAAGCGAATTCACCATGCCCCACGCCCCCATCGCCCAAAGCCGGCCGTTGATCGCCCTGCTGCTCGTGGCTACTGCAGGTCTCGCCCAGGGCCAGCTCGCCCTGGCCAAGGGGCCCACGGCGCCGCAGCCGCCGGTGGCCGCCGAGCTGCCCTACGCCCACACCGAACACGGCGACGTTCGCCCCGACCCGTACTTCTGGCTCAAGCACCGCCAGGACCCGAAGGTCCAGGACTACCTGCGGGCAGAAAACGCCTATGCGGACGCGGTAATGAAGCCGTCAGAGGCGCTGCAGGCGACCCTGTTTGCCGAGATGAAAGGGCGGATCAAGGCGGACGACAGCTCCTATCCGGCGCCGCGCGGTCCCTACGCCTATTTCAGCCGCAACGAGACCGGCAAGGAGTACCCGATCTTCTGCCGGCAAGCGACGACCCCGGGGGCACACCTGCAGGTGATGCTGGACGCCAACGAATTGGCCAAAGGTCACGCGTATTTCCATATCGGCGGCGCGCAGGTCAGCCCAGACCACAAGCTGCTGGCGTTTGCGACCGACACGGTGGGCCGGCGGATCTATACGTTGCATTTCAAAGACCTGGCAACGGGCAAGCTGCTGGATGACAGCGTGCCCGCAATGACCGGCAACTTTGTGTGGGCCAACGACAACCGCACGGTTTTCTACACCAAGCAGCACCCAGAAACCCTGCGGTCCGAAAGGGTGTTCCGCCGCGAGCTGGGCAAGCCGGACGACGCGCTGGTCTACGCAGAGAAGGACGAAACCTTTGATGTGCACGTCTTCCGCGGTGAGGCCGACAAGCACCTGTTCATCCAGTCAACAAGCACGCTGTCGAGCGAAGTCCGCTTCATTTCAGCAGACCGGCCGTTGGACCCGTGGCAGGTTTTTGAGCCCCGGTCGCGCGGCCACGAGTACACGGTGCACGACGGCGGCGACCGGTTCTTGGTGTTGACCAACTTGGATGCCAAGAATTTTCGGGTCATGCAAGCTCCCCTAGCCAAAACCGTCAAGGCGGCGTGGCAAGACGTGGTGCCCCATCGCGCAGATACGCTGGTCGAGGATCTGAAGGTGTTTCAAGGGCACCTAGTGCTTCAGGAACGCAGCCAGGGGCTGAGCCAGCTGCAGGTCGTGGACCGCGCCACCGGCAAAGGCCGGCACCTGGCCTTTGCCGACCCCGTCTACGTCGCGGCCATCGGAGAGAACCTGACGTTTGACAGCGACTGGCTGCGCTACGACTACGAATCGATGACGACCCCCGTGTCGGTGTATGACCACAACCTAAAGACCGGCGAGACGCTGCTGCGCAAGCAGAAGGAAGTGCTGGGCGGCTTCAAGGCCGAAAACTACGAGTCCAAACGCTTGTTTGCTCGAGCCAAGGATGGAACCCAGGTGCCGATGTCGCTGGTGTACCGCAAGGGTTGGAAGCCCGCAGCCGCAGCGCCGCTGCTGGTCTATGGCTATGGGGCGTATGGGTACAGCATGGACCCGCGGTTCAATGGCACCATCCTCAGCCTGCTTGACCGCGGCTTTTGCTACGCGATCCTGCACGTGCGCGGTGGGTCCGAGATGGGGCGCGGGTGGTATGAGGACGGCCGGCAGATGAAGAAGATGAACAGCTTCACGGATTTTGTTGCCGCTACCGAGTCGCTGCACGCGCAGGGCTTCAGCTCGCCAGCCCACACCTACGCGATGGGAGGCAGCGCGGGCGGGCTGCTGATGGGCGCGGTGATGAACCTGCGGCCCGATCTCTACCGCGGCATCGTCGCGCAGGTGCCGTTTGTCGACGTGGTCACCACGATGCTGGATGCCTCTATTCCGCTGACCACGGCGGAGTACGATGAGTGGGGCAACCCCAACCAGAAAGCAGCGTACGACTACATCAAGGCCTATTCGCCATACGACAACGTGGCTGCCAAAGCCTACCCCAACCTGATGGTGACCACCGGTTTGCATGACTCGCAGGTACAGTATTGGGAGCCGGCCAAGTGGGTGGCCCGCCTGCGCAAGCTAAAGACCGACAGCAACCTCCTATTGTTCAAGACGGAAATGGCAGCGGGGCACGGTGGCAAGTCCGGGCGCTTTGAGCGGCTGAAGCTCTGGGCGTTGCAGTACGCGTTCTTTCTGCGGTTTGAGCCAGGCTCGCCAGCGCCCGCGCCCGTCGCTCGCTGACTGGCGGCGCGCTGCAGCGGCCGTCCGGGCCCAGCCCCTGCGCGGCCGGCCCGCGAATCTGGCGGCAAGTGGCTCTGCGGCCAATTCCGCCGTTGCCTGACAACATGTTCATAGGCATGTTGAGGTCGAACCATCTGGGAGGCCGCCTATGGGCCAAACGCGTCACGCGCACATCTTGATATAACATGACGAATACCAATGACTTGCCGCGATAGCCCGGCAAAAAGCGTCTCCGTCGCAGAGGTGGTGCATTGGCGCCTGCAGTTCAGGACGATTCTTAAACCAGCAGAAGGTCTTCGATGGGCAAGCTGCGCTGACCTGGCCCCGGTCGCAGCGCAGGGCGGCCCGCGGGTGGCCGCTCGGTTCGCCACCGCCAAGCGCCGCAGCCGCTGACCAAGGCAACCCCGCGCCAGGGATGCGAATCGCGGAGCGACGGCGTCCGACGCCGCCGGCGCCTCGCCGGTCGCAGCCCGGTCGCCGCAGGCGAGGCGCCCCAACCCACCCGGCCCCGCGCCCAACCAACCACGGCCAGGATCAACAGCAGGCAACCACCCCGCCCGGGTGGATTGGCCTGAACTGGCAGGAGATTTCACGGTTGACGGTAGTGCTGGCCAAGCGTAGGCTCGGGCCTTACGGCTTGGATGGTCTTGGTCGGGGCGGCATGGCGCTGGCGGGGCAGTCCGCTGCGTGCCTGTGGAGACCTGTATGACCACTGCAGTCAATCGGCCACGCGCGCCCGCCCACGAGCGACTCGGCGACCCGTGTGTGCTGGTCATTTTTGGCGCTTCGGGTGACTTGACCAAGCGCTTGCTGATGCCGGCGCTGTACAACCTGCACTGCGATGGCCTGCTGTCCGAGCGGGTGGCGATTGTGGGCCTGGCGATGGACGAGCTGACCACCGCGGCCTACCGCGACCGCCTGTCGGCCGATATCCGCAGGTTTATGACTCGCAAGGCCTTTGATGAGGCGGCGTGGCAAAACCTGGTGGCGCGCATCCACTATACGCCGGGCAGTTTTGACGATCCGACGGCCTTTGTCCGCCTCAATGAGCTGTGCGATCAGGTGGCCGCCTCAACTGGCAGTGGCAACAATCGCCTGTTCTACTTTGCGATTCCGCCGTCGCTGTTTGGCTTGGTGTCGCAGCAGCTGGCCCTGGCCGCCATGACCAAGGTGCCAGAGACCGACCCCGGCGGGGCATCGTGGCGGCGCGTCGTGGTCGAGAAGCCCTTTGGCACCGACATGGCCTCGGCGCTGGCGCTGAACAAGCAGCTGCTCACCTATTGGCAGGAAGAGCAGATTTACCGCATCGACCACTACACCGGCAAAGAGACGGTGCAGAACCTGCTGGCGTTTCGCTTTTCGAACGGCATTTTTGAGCCCCTGTGGAACAAGCAGCACGTCGACCACATCCAGATCACCGTGGCCGAAACGGTGAGCGTAGAAGGCCGTGGGCGCTACTTCGAGACGTCTGGCGTGCTGCGCGACATGATCCAGAACCACATGTTTCAGCTGCTATCTTACCTGTGCATGGAGCCGCCGACGTCGTTTCGCGCCGACGCCGTGCGCAACGAGAAGGTCAAAGTTCTGGAGGCCGTGCGCGTGATGACACCCGAGCAGGTGCGCACCCACACCATCCGCGGCCAGTACGGCGCCGGCTTCAAGCCCGATGGCACGCCCGTCATCCCGTATCGCGCCGAGCAAGACGTGGCGGCCGACTCGCGCACCGAGACCTTTGCCGCAATGAAGCTGTACATCGACAACTGGCGCTGGGAAGGCGTGCCCATCTACCTGCGCAGCGGCAAAAGTTTGTGGGCGCGCAGCACTGAAATTTTGGTGCAATTCAAGAAAGCGCCCGAGGTGCTGTTTCGCGACACGCCCGAAGTCGAAAACTTGGAGCCCAACCAGCTGGTGTTTCATATCCAGCCCGACCAGGGCGTAGAGCTGCGCTTTCAGGCCAAAAGCCCCGGGCCAGGCATGATGCTGCAGCCCGTGAACATGCGCTTTGACTACCAGTACAACTTCGAGGCCAGCCGCTCGACCGGCTACGAGATCCTGATCCACAACTGCATGGCGGGCGACGCGTCGCTGTTCTCGCGCTCGGACTTGGTCGAAGCGGCCTGGCGCATTGCCGAGCCGATTCTGCAAGAGTGGCAACACGGCCCGGCGCCTGACTTTCCCAACTACACCACCGGCACGTGGGGGCCGCGCGCGTCGTTTGCGTTCATTGAGCAGGACGGCCGCAAGTGGCTGGAGGTCATCGATAAGTCGATTCTGGAGAAAGTGCCGCTGTTTGCCGGCACCAGCGCAGCGTTCTTGCACGGGCTGGCACTGTGCCTAAAGCCTGTGGCCAAGGCGCCGGGCGAGTACGTGGTCCAGCGCGGCGAGCTCGGCCGCGAGATGTACTTTGTGGTGCGCGGCGCTGTCGATGTGGTGGGGCCCGACGGCAGCGTGCTCAAGTCTATGGGAACCGGCGACTTCTTTGGCGAGCTGAGCGTGCTGTTGGCCGGTCCGCGCACGGCCAGCGTGGTGGCGCGCCAGGACTGCGACCTGTACTGCCTAGAGGCCGAGGACTTTGTGCGCGTGCTCAAGATCTATCCAGAGTTTGCGCTCTCGATAGTCGAAGTCGCGGCGGACCGCTACAAGGTGGTGGTCGCGGCTGAAGCGGTGATTGGTGGGCGCAGCGGGCGCGAGGGTGGAGTTGGCTGAGTTTAGCTGGGTTTGGTGAGTTGGGTGAGTGGGGTGAGGGGGGTGAGTGGGGTGAGGGGGGCTGGGTACTGGCTCCAGCGGCTGAAGCTCGCCGGTCAATAGGTCGTCGCGGCAAAAGCTTTGATGGTCTTGACCTTATCTGGTAGCGTGACCACGTGGTACTGGGTCGTCGGCAGCGTCATGTCCGCCGAAGCCGAGCCGCCGTCTCCCAACACCAGCACGTCTGCCCCGGCCAGCCAAAACGCGCCCGCTTCGCCTGGAAAGACCAAGGTGTTCTTTGGCAGCTTCTGCGATTTTCGCAGCTTGGCTAGGTTCGCCGGCACCAGCGTCTTGCTTGTGACCACCAGCACCGCGCCGGTCTGGGCGTCAAAGACAAAGGGCGCCGAGTAGATGTAGTCACCCTGCTCTGCTACGACTTCAGCATCGCGCAAGAAGGCAAAGCGCCCGGAGTCCGACGTCGCCTCGGCATCAAAGCGCTGCGCCTTGGCGTTGAACGGCCACGGCTGGGTCGGTGCCGGCCGCTGGGCGTGGACGGGGGGAACGGGGCACAGCGGCTTGGTGACCGGCACGCCTTTGACCAAGGTCTGGCATTCTTCTCCGCCAAAGACCACGCGATCCAAGGTCTTGCCAGAGGTCAGATCGACCCGGAAGCTCATCATCACGTTGGCCATGTTGGCGTTGCGGTCGGAAATCTGAAAGCAGGCAAACTTGCCAGCCGGGTCGATGCCAAAGTCGCTCTCGCCCTGAATGTACTCCAGGGGATTGAAGGGCTTGTTGGCGACTGCTGCAGCTGCGGCGTCAGCCTCAGCCGACTCTGCTGGAGCTGCAGCTGCGGTAGGGTCCTGGGCAGCAGCCTCCGCTGCCGGCTGGCCTGGCGCCTCGGGCCCGGGGCCGATGGCACCGCGGAAACACTGGTTCTGCAGCAGTGGCACTGTGGCCAACACTTTGTGGGTCCCGCTGACGAGGTCGAGCCGGACGATTTGACGCTTGGCCGGCACCACAAAGTAAAGCAGGAGCTGGGTGGCCGATTGGACCACCCGCAGGTGGTTGGCGCGGGAGCTGGAGAGGTCTGCCACCAGGCTCAGGTCGGGCGCCAGCGCGTGAATCCCCTTGCGATCCGCAAGGATGAGTAGGCCACCATGCGTCGCTTTGGCAGCTTCAAGCTTGCCGGCCAAGGTCGCGGGGTCAAAGGCAAGCGCTGGCGCGGGCGCCACCTCTGGCGCGCTGGGGCTGGGTGCGGCTGGCGGTTCCGCTGGCAGAACTGCGGATGAGGCAGGTGCCGCCGCAGCCACAGCGCTGGGTGCCTCGGGCGCCATCGCCGCGGCGGGACCCACGGCGGCCGGCGGCGGTTCAGGCAGGGCGGGCGCCGCCGGTGGTTCAGCCTTGCGGTCGCATGCGGCCAGCCACGAGCCGGAAGCAAGCGCCAGGGCCACCATGGCCGGCGCAGGGTAGCTGCGGTTCAAGCACCAGCCAGAGCGGGGTGGGGACGGCTGCATGGGCGGGCTCCTGTGCGGCATCCAGCCGTAATGCGCGGACTCGGCCGGACTATCGCCGGGGCAAGTGGACTCGTCAACCATCGCGCGGGGCCGGCCAGAGAGGCAGAGCGCGCGGCGCTTGACAGCCAAGAGGCCGTCGCCTGCCGCGCCCGCCGATCAGTTGCCTTAAGGCAACTGATCGCCCTTGCCCACAGCCCCGCATTTATGGCACACACAACCAGCAGCGCCGCCCATGCTGCACCGGAGTCCGCCAATGCCAGACGCCCCCATCCAACCCGCACCCCTGGCGATTTCTACCCCTTCTACTCAGCCCATCGCCGATCCCCAGACCGCAGCCGCCGTCGAAGCTGCCGTGCAATGGCTCAACCGCGCTGTGCAGGCCTCTGGCGTACGCCTGGCCATCGAGGTCAGCGAGTACATCCTGACCACGTTCTTTGGCGGCGATTACGCGGCCTTTGCCGACCACGACCGCACCAAGCCGCAGAGCTTTGCCGCGCTGCTGCGCCGCCCCGACCTGGCGCTGGCCGAGGCGACGCTCTACCGTCTGGTGCGGATTGGCCATCAGGCCCAGCTACTGCCGGCGGCGGTGGCGGAAGCCCTGAGTCCGACCCACCACCGCGTGTTGCTTGCGGTGCGGGACCTTCGCCACAAGGGGCGCTTGGCTCGCGAGGCCGCAGAGCAGGGCTGGACGGTCCAACAGCTTGAGGAACAGGCGAAAAAGCTGGAACCCGCTGAGCCGGTGCGCGGGGGGCGGCCGCCATTGCCGGCTGTGGTCAAGGCGATGGGCCAGGTGGCCCGGGCTTGGCAGCGCGGCATGGATGTACCGCAGTTTGCCGCCGCGTATGCCGATCTTTCGCTCGAGCAAAAGGGTGAGCTGGAGGTGCAGGTGGCGCAGCTTGAGGCGGATCTGGCGGCGATTCGCAAGGTTCTTGGCGAGAGCGGGGGGTGAATGGCCAGTGGTGCTGGGGAATTCTAGTTGTCGTTAGCTGTGAGTTCGGGTTGTTGCGCGGCGGCGTTGACTAGCAGCTTGATGCGCCGACATCCGACATCGAAGGGCTCCACCGTGCTGACCACCGCGGTGGGAGTTTGGGTCGCCAAGGCGCGAGGCGAAGTGGACTCGGCATGCACGGGCAGGCGCTGTGAAGGGCGATTGTCCGGCTGTGCGGTATGGCTCCTGAGAGGTGTCCCTGACAGATGGAAGTTGTACAATGGCGCAAGCCGCGGCTAACTCGGCTGTGGCCAGCCAGTTGCTCAGGGCATTCCGTGTCGTTCTAGGCCATCGCCGGCGGCGTAGAGTGCGCACTGTACAAGCAGACAAGGGGCCGCTATGCGCGCCATTGTACGTCCAAACCACAGCAAGATAGGCCATTCCAGCGTGGTCACTCTGCTGGCCCTGCTGCCATGGGCCTGTACCGCTGCGCCCTCTGCGGCCAAGACCGACCCCGCAACCGCGACAATTGGCGACACAATTGCCAGCGACACAGTTGCCAGCGACACTGCCGCGGATGCTGCGCCTGACCTTGCAGACCTGCCCGACTCCAAAGCGCCGACGGATAGCGACTCGAGTAGCGACGCGAATGGCGATTCCAATGGCAATCCAACAGAAACGTCCAGCGGCTGGGGATTTTGTGGGGGAATGGGCCCGGCATGCAGCGACGGCAATCCATGCACAGTAGACCAAGTGAACTCCATCAGCTGCAAGTGTGTGGGAACGCCAATGGCTCTGGGCCAACCCTGCATCGACAGCGACCAGTGCACGACCGACACGGTCTGCTCGCCAGCCGGTTGTACGGGCACGGCCACCAACTGTGACGACGGCAGTCCCTGCACGACAGATAGCTGTCTGCCCCAAATAGGCTGCGTTTATAAGCCTTTGGCTGACGGCGGCCCATGCGACGACAACGACGCATGCACGATTGGAGCCACCTGTCTAGCCGGCACGTGCGGCCAGAAAACCTCATTTCAGCTTACGGCAGCTGGCTGGACCAATGCACCTGTGGAGGCGCCATTGGTCGCTGCCGACGGGGAAGGCGGGGTGTGGGTCGCTCGCCGCGCGGTAGTAGCCAGCGATGAACCTGGCTCGCTCTACCACATTGGGCCGTACGGCACTGCTCAGAGTTCAGGCCAACCCCTGCCGCTGTGGCCCAGCGCCGTTATCAAGCTTGCGAACGGGACCGGGCTCATCGCTGGTTTCGCCACCAAATACGCCTACAACGTCAAACTCGGCTTTTCTACTGTCGACACCAAGACGCTTACACCTAGCCCAGCAACATATGTGGCCACGGTCGATGCCTATTTGGCGGCCGCTCCGGCTCCTTCCGGTGCTATTGTTGCCGTGGCCAAACCATATGGTTCCGGGCCGTTTGTCCTTCATTTTTGGGCAGTTGATCAACTGGGTGCCGTTGCACTCGCAGCCGACGTCAGCATGGCAGACTGGACTCTGCCGGTGCAGATGGCCCGCAGCACAACCGGCGCGCTCCTCATGGCCGCCAGGCAGAGCAAGCCGAAGCCGAACACCAACGACAGCCATTACTTCCTCGTTTTTTCGGCGGACTATCAACTGCTTGCCACGGCTCTGATTGGCGGAGTCGGTCAGGTCCATGTCGGCACCATCGTCGCCCAAGCCGATGGCGGCTGGCTCGCCGTCGTGCGAACTGGCAATTCGGGCAGCGGCGGCAAGACGGAAATCTGGCACCTCAACCCGAAAGGACAACCATTAAAAAAGACGGCGTTCTCGTGGATACTACCCTCTTCAACCAACGCGTTGCCTTTCGGCATTGGCCCGATGGCCGTCGCCGCCGACGGCAGCGTTGTCGCGGTAGGATCCGTCAGCAGCTCAGCGACTCAGCAGAAACCGATGCGGTTTGCCAAGCTCAATTTGGCCACCGGCTCTGCACAGTTGTCGGTCAAGTTGTTGGGTGGCAATGAACCAAGCGCCATGGCTGAAGCCGCCGACGGCGGCTTTTGGCTGCTCGGCAGTGGCTACCCGAGCGATCCAACCGACCCCGACTACAAAGACGTGTCGGCCAAGACGGCGTATCTCTGGGTCACGAAAGTTGCGGTGACAGGCCAGATCGACTGTGGCAAATCGGCTCAACAGTGGTCGGAGACCGCGCCCTAGAATGCCGTCACCTTCTACAACAAAATCAACGCGAGCATCGCATTGACCGACCCCAGCGCTTCCTTCATCGGCGTCGACTCCAGCCAGCCCATCAACAACTACTTCCTGTAAATGGGGATCTTCTTCAACAAGGAATTCGGCCGGCTGTTTGGCGGCATGGCCGCGGGGCGCAATGACGTGGTCGGCTGGATGCGGAGGTCCGCGGCTCTCGTCTCCCAGCGCTTGCCGCGAAAGCCGAGCTCAGACGCTTCGTGCTAGACAACCGCCCGTTGCACCGCTATCGTGCTCCTACGCATTGAATTCGATGCGCGAGAGCCACCCATGCTGCACCTGGACGACATCTTGCCGCTGACCGACTTCAAGCGTCAAACCGCCGCTGCCGTCGAGCACATGCATACTACTGGGCGGCCCCTGGTGCTCACTGTCAACGGTCGCGCCGAGCTGGTGGTGCACGATGCCAAAGCGTGGCAGAGCCTTCAAAATCGCCTGGAGCAGGCCGAGGCGGCAGCGGCCCTTTCCAGCGGGCTCAACGATGTTGCGCGCGGCGATACAGTAGAAGTTGGTGATGCGATAGCTAATCTGAGGCAGCGACATGGCTTGGCGCGTTAGGTTGGCGGCAACGGCCTACCGCGATGTCGACATCAACGGGCATGGGTCAGCCTCTGGCGCAGGGCTTCTTCGCCGCTCTTGCGCGTCATCTTCAGGTCGAAGTAGTCGGACATGGTGCGCATCAGCCATTCGTGGCGGCGCCTGGGCTGGCGGTCCAGCAGCAGAACGCCGTGCGCAACCACTTGGTGACCGAGGATAGGGCTCGCAGTGGCCAAGTCGACCAGCTGAACGGGGCGGTTGGCGAGCCCCTCCAGGTCGGCGGCGACAGCGGCCAGGTCCAGCGGTGAAACCGGTTGAGAAAGGAGCAAGGCAATGTCGAGGTCGCTGTCGCCTCTGAGCCGCCCTTGAGCGCCAGAGCCGTAGAGCCAGGCGGTTGCAATCGGCAACAAGGTCGCAGCCGTCTGGACCACGGTTCGGGCCAGCGCCGCAGCCGACTCGGCGCTGCTGAGCTGCGGATCGCCGGGCAAATTCTCAGGGGACATGGCGTGTTCTCCGAGTCGCCCCTGCCGCTGCGACAGTTGCCGGGTCAGTCTAGCAAGGACCCGCGGCGGCGTCATCCGTGCGGACTGGTCGTGCAAGGGGCCTTAGCAACGCCCCTCCACACCTGAACGACCTGCAAGCTCGCCACTCACCGCGACATCCGCGTAGCACAACTGCCCCCCCTCCAAGCCAAACACCCGCTGCTCCGCCACGCAGCCCCGGCGGACGCTGACCACCCAGTGCGCCACACCGGGATACAGGGCCTCACCGTTGGGGTAGGCACCGCTTACGTCGGCGGCCGAGAAGTCGGCGCCCACATCGCAGTGCGAGTGCCAGATGGCGACCAGGCGCCGCCCCAGGCGCTGTTGGGCTGCAATCGCCCGCTCGTCCAGCGCAAAGGCAGTCCGAGCAGAGCGGGAGAACGCCTCAGGATCCTGGCTGTGCCAGTGGTCCTGCAGGTTGGCGACCGCCAGCGCGACCAGCTGGCCGTCCGCGTCCGCGACGACAAGTCCACACGCCTCGGCCGGGTAGCAGCGGGCGCTCTCCGCGGCGACGATCTGCTGAATCTGCAGGGTCTCGCTCAGCTTGCTCGCCAGTTCCTGCAAGGGCGAGCCGGGGTCAGCCGGCAGGGCCAGCGGCGGCCCGGCCGCGGCCGCGTGCTTGCGCGTGCGCGGCGCCAGCGGGTCGCTGAAGTCCAGAACCGCCAGCGACGGCAAGGGCTCGACGCCCAGCGCATCGGCGACCACCAGGTCCGCCACAGCTGCACCTAGCGCGACGGCGTCGGTCAGCGGCGCCGGACCGCCCACCCACCACTGCAGTGCGCCTGCGCGCACTTGCCGCGGCCCCTGGGGCGAAAGGTCCGTCCACACCACGTCAGCGCTGGCCCCATACGCCCGCGCCGCGAACCACAGCTGCACCACCGGAGGCTGTGCTTCGCTGGGCAGCTCGGCCAATTGCAGCAGCGGATCCAGCTGTTGCAGGAGGGTCCCCCCTCCTTGTGGCACCACCGCGCGGCCAACGCCCGCGCCGACCAGGTAGCGCGCCGCGACCTGACCCGCCGCCTGCGCCAGCGGCGAGCCGTCGCAGCCCACCACCACCGCAAGGCGATGCAGGACTTGCTGGCCCTCAAACTGCACGCCCTGCACCAGCAGCTGACGCCCGTAGCGGTCAAACAACTGCTTGGGATCCCTCTCAAACATGCTGGCCCCACGGCTCGCTGTCTGCAGCGCCGTCGCCCCTGGCTTGGCACCGGCACGCTGCCGCCGCAGCCACGGGGGTGCGCAGCAAGCCGCGGGCCTGCAGCCTTACCAGCGCGCCATCGGCGCTATCCGCCTCTCCGGCCAGCACCCGCAGCAGCGACCGCGCGGCCAGGGCGCCTACTTGGCCCACGGCCGGGCCCAGCACCCCGGCGATCTGGCAGGTGGCCAGCGACTCGGGCTGCGGCGGCTCTTCAAACAGGCAGCGGTAGCACGGCCCGGCCGACCGCACCACCATCCATTGACCGCGGCGGCCAATGGCGGCGGCAATGCTGGCCACCCTCTGCACCCCGGCAGGCGCGCCCACCGCCCAATCGTTCACGGCAAACTTGCTGACGGCATCGTCGGTGCCTTCCAGCACGGCGTCGCAGCCTTGCAGCAGCGCAGCGGCGTTGGCGGGCCCAAGGCGGCCCTGACGGACCTCTACCTGCAGCTGCGGCGCCACCTCCAGCAGCGCACGGGCCAGCGCTGGCGCCTTGGGCTGGCCGACCTCGGCGGTGGCGTAGAGGACCTGCCTGTGCAGGTTGGACAATTCGACGCAGTCGTCATCGATGAGTACCAGTGGATAGCGACCATCGAGCGCCAGGGTCCATGCGGCAGGCACGCCCAAGCCGCCGCAGCCCAGCACGGCGATGGTCCGCGGCAGCAGCCTTGGGTCGGTCATGCCGCCGCCCCTACCATGCCAACACCGCTTCACCAAAGGCCATCTGCACCTGGACTTGCTTGGTCGCCGGATCCGCATACCAGCAAGCGGTGGTGCAAGCGTCGAGCCCGGCGCTGCTGGCGGCCATCGCCACGCTCTTGCCTTGGAAGACAAGGCTCGTCGGCTGCGTGCCCAGATCGTCAAGAACCCAGCGCGCCCCCTGCTTGAATTCGCTGCCGGCGCTGCTCTGCAGCATCATCTTGGTCCCCGCCGTGACTGCGACGCCATAGGTGGTGCCATCCCACAGCTTGGCGTCGGACGGCTGCAGCGGACCGCGCGACTGCAGCCACAACAGCCCGCGCTGGTTGGCAAAACTGTCGACCTGCGGGTCCTTGGTGGGCGCCAGGGTGTCAATGGTCGGCCGCAGTAGCGGCACGATCGCGCCCGAGCGCACGTACAGCGGCAGCTTGGTCAACGGCGCTGCCACCGTCTCCAGCTTGCCCTTGACACCGCCGTCGTGGACGCTGCCGTCAAACCAGTCGCGCCAAACACCAGGCGGAAACCACACTTCCCTGGTTACCCCCGGGGTGATGACGGGGGCCACCAGCAGGTGGTCGCCCAGCAGGTGCTGGTCGGCTTCGTGGGCGCGCAAGCCCGGATCGCCGGCCAGCTGCGGAAAGGCCAGGCCCAAGGGCCGCAGCGGCCCGGTGCCCGTCCACTCCAGCGATGCCCGCAAAAGCTCGCTCCACAGCAAGGGAAACAGGCGGGCGTGCAGGCGGATCAGCTCGCGCGACACGGCCAGGGTCTCGGCGTCAAAGGCACTGCCCGGCGCGAGCTTGTTGTTGACGGCCGGGGTAAGCCACGGGTGGTGGTCGCTGCCGCCGCCGATCTGCAGGACGGCCGTCAGCGCAGTGTGCTGCAGCCAGCGCAGGAACAGCTCCTTGGGCGCCCGACCGTGGCGATAGCCGCCGGTATCCGCGCCAAACAGCGGAAAACCAGCCGTGGGCAAAGAGATAGCCGCCGACACGGAAGAAGGCAGGCCGCCAGCGTGGCAGTCGCCGTCCGGCGTGCACTCGGCGTGCTTGACCCAGCCGGCACACAGGTCGCCCGGCCAAATCATCGAAGTCTGGGCCTGATCGCCCCAGGTAGAGCTGCGGGCCAGGATCCAGCCGCCACCGTCCAGGCCCTTCAGCTTGGGCAGCTTCTCTGCGTACGCCGCGTGGTAGCCCAGTTGGAACGCATGGTGCATCGTCCGCTCATTGCTACCGTCGTGAAACAGCCACGGAAGCCGCACATGCAGGATGCCGAGCACGATGTCTTCGCCGTAGTCCAGCTTGTAGCCTTCAATGCCCAGGTCGGCGTACTGCTGCACTTGGGTGCGCCAGAAGGCCGCGGCATCGGGATGGGTAAAGTCCAGCGGCGGCCCCCACTTCAAGATGGTGCTTGACGCACCCGGCCCCTGGACAAACCAGCCCGCCGCCTTGGCTTTGTCATGGTACTTGGCCTTGGGCTTGCCGGCGTAGCCCGGGTCGAGGTAGGGGGTGGACCAAACGCCGAGCCGCAGCCCCTGGTCGTGCAGCTGGCCGACCATGGCCTTGGCATCGGGAAACAGCTTGGGGTCAAAGCCAAAATCGTTGACGGCGGTGTCAAAGGGTCGGTCGATCCACAGGCCAGAGATGGCCAGGTCATGCTTGCGCAGGTCGGCGGCATCCTGCAGTACTTCCGCCTGGTCCTTGTTCTCATTGCGCCACAGCAGGCCGCCCAGGGACCAGGCGGCAGGTAGAGCCGGCGAGCCGGTCAGGCGCCAGTAAGCGCCAATGACGTCCAGCGGCTTCTCTGCCACCAGCAGGTGCAGCACCAGCTCCGAGCCATTGAGGATCAGCGCTACTTGTTGGGGGTCGCTGGCCGCCACATCGGCCACGCCGGCCTGAAAAGTCTGGGCAAACCAGCCCCAGCCGCGGGTACCGGTCAGCAGCGGCAGGCGGACGTGCCCCTCGTTGCTCGATCCGTCCAGGTCAAAGTTGCCCTCCAGCTGCAGCTGCCGGACCTTGCCGCGGTGTTGGGGGGTGTCCATCATCTCGCCAATGCCGTAGTAGCCTTCTTCCGCTGGGGCGCGGTGTTCCAAGCGCAGGTACATGGGCAGCCCGGCGCTGCTGGCCGCCGCGCCCTGCCCCGGCTCGTCTTTGGCCCACTGGGCCGCCAGAGCCTGGTCCCAGGCGCGCAGGTGCAGCCGAAAGCCGATCTTGGGGGTCAGCTCGGCCTGGAGCAGCCACGCCGGCCCTGGCGTCGCCGCCGCGCCCGTTTCCTGGGTGTGCAGGCGCCAGTAGACGCGGGGCTGGCCGTCGGCCGCCTGGGGCCCCTGGACCAGCTCGGCCTTGCTCACCTTCCACCAGCGCAGCCCGTCGGGCGGACTGGTGCCCAAGTTGCCAGGATTGTAGTTGATCTGCGGATCATAGGCGGGCACGCTGCCGATCTGCCAGCGGTCCAGCGTCCACACCGCCCGCGGCTGGGCCTCGCCGGCCCGCCAGATCTGCAAGGTCTTGGCGTCGGCGTCGCTCTCCAGCCGAAAGCCAACGGGACCGGCCAGCTCGAGCGTGGCCTGGGCTGGCAGGACCACCACCGGCGCCTGGGCAAGGCCGTCGGCGGTTGCGTCACCTGCCGCGGAAACGTCTTGGCTCAGGCCGACATCGGCGTCAGCAATGGCCCCATCGACGCTGGGACTCGCCGGTGTAGCCTCGTTTCCGCAAGCGACCATCAGGGCAAAGGTCGCCAGCCATCCCAGGACCCTTGCCACAGCCAACCCATGACCCAACATTGATTACCTCACGCATTCCTCGACGACTGCCTCACATCGATCAGCTCGCGCCGGGCGATCCGCCCCAGCCAGATGGCCAGCGCTACGGTAAACGCCACGCCGATCCAGCGCAGGGCAGACGCCGCCGGGTCGTTGGCCACCGCCGCCGCGTTGACCTCTTGCCCTGACTCGGCCAGCGCCGCCCCGACCACCGCGTACACCGTGGTCCACGGAATGCCGCCCACCGCCATCGCTCCCGCCAGGCCCCACCACGAGACGCTGGTCAGGCCAGACAGGTAGGTCAGCAGGCTGTAGGGCATCACCGGCGTCATCCGCAGGGCAAACAGCACCCGCAGCCCGCGGCGGTTGACCGTGGCCAGCACCGAGCGGGCCAGCGGGTTGCCCTGGGCCCACTGGTGGACGTGCGGCCCCAAATACCGCTTGGACACGGCATAATTGAAGACGCCGCCGATTGTTGCCCCCAGCAGGGTCAGCCCCACGCCTTCCAGCGTCCCCCACAGGTAGCCGGGAATCAGCGCCAGCACCCCAACCGGCACAAAGAACGGCGAGCTGCCGGCCACGCCCACCACCACCAGCAGCCGCCCCAGCAGCGGCTGGCCGCGCAGCCACTCAGCGATCCGCTGCATGCTGTGGGGGCCAAGCAGATCCAGGGCCCACACCAGAAACGCCGCCCCCAACACCAGCACCGCCAGCCGTGCGCTTAGCTTGAGCAGCTTGGCAATCACCAAAGGATCGCCTGGCTTGGCAGGATTCTGCTGAAAGAACGACGGCTGCTGCGGCGCACGGGCCTCCGACACGTCCGACACCACCCCCGGCGGCGGCGGCACCACCTCATAGACCACGGGCGGCGCGGCGTGGGGCGGCTCCCAGTCCGGGTCGGGCGGCAGAATCTCTATGTCGGGCGAACTTTTGGCCACAAGGAGCTCCAGGCTGGGATCGGTAAGCGAAGGCGGTCAGCCAGCGGGCCGCCGCGGCATGCCCACCGCTTCGCGCACGCGTTCGATGACCGGATGGGCCACGATGCGGGCCCGGCGCGCCCCCTCGACCAGGATGTCTTCCAGCTCTCCCGGGCGGGCCATCAGCTGCTCGTAGCGGTCGCGCTGCGGGGCAAAATGCGCCTCTGCCAGGGCCAGCAGGTCGAGCTTGGCGTGCCCATAGCCGTAGCCGCCGGCGCGGTACTTCTGGGCCATTTCAGCGATCTGCTGGGCATTGGCAAACAGCTTGTACATCGCAAACACGTTGCACGTCTCTGGATTCTTGGGATCTTCTAGCGCCGTGGCATCGGTGGTGATGGCCATGATGCGCTTTCTGAGCTCCTTGGCCGGCGCAAACACCGCGATGTAGTTGCCATAAGATTTGGACATCTTCTGGCCGTCGAGCCCTGGCACCACCGCCGTGGCGTCGCGGATGAGCGCGCGCGGCCGCTTGAGCGACTGGCCATCCCACGGGGCGCTCTCGTCGACGGTGCCGCCGGCCTGCTGGCCCATCCACGCCACATTGAAAAAGGTCGCCATGTCGCGGGCCATTTCCAGGTGCTGCAGCTGGTCTTTGCCCACGGGGACGACGTCGGTGTCGTAGAGCAAGATGTCGGCCGCCATCAGCACCGGATAGGAATACACCCCCAGATTCAAGTCCTTGCTCTTGGCCCGCGCATCCTTGACCGAGTGGGCGCGCTCCAGCAGGCCCAGGCTGGTGGCGCAGCCCAGCAACCAGGAGAGCTCCAGCACTTCAGGCACGTCGCTCTGCCGCCACAGCACGGCGTCGGTGGGGTCCAGGCCACAGGCGATCATGGTGGCGGCAATGCCGTGGGAGTCGCGGCGCAGGGCCTCGCGATCGCGCACGCTGGTCAGCGCGTGCAGGTCGGCGATGAAGTAGAACGCTTCGTGATCCCTGGCCAATTCAACGGCCGGGCGAATCATCCCAAAGTAGTTGCCCCAGTGCGGTTGACCGGTGGGCTTGATGCCAGACAGCGAGCGCGGACGATGGGAAGCAAGCACACACACCTCTACGGCCAATCTACAGCCAATCTACAGCCAGGGGCCGGTCAGCATCCGGCAGGCTCTCTCTGCCTTTGCAGGGTCAGGGAGTCAAGGAGAGACAGCCTATTGGCTGCCGCCGTTCTCTACGATCAGCTCGACCCACGGCTCGTAGGTCATGCGCTGACGGTTGTAATCGTCGCCTGCATCCAGCGCCTTGATCAACACGCCCAGGGCTCTCTTCTCATCCTTGGTCGGCAGCAGCACCTCGCGCTCCTCTTCGCCGCGGAACAGCAGGATGTGCGCCGTGGCTTCTTTCATCTGGGTGCCGTTGGGGGCTGTCAGGGTTGACCAGTCGATCTTTTGCAGTTCTAGCACAATATTGGGACCTTCTACGCCAATGCGCTTGCCCGCCAGCCGGAATTTCTGGCCTACCTTGACCTTTTCTCCGCCAAACTCGCGCCAGGCGTCTGGCGTCTTGTCTACCGGTGCCGCCACCGCGGCGGGTGCTGGCGCCTGATCTGGCGGCACCACATAGCCACCACCTGTACCGCCGCAGGCCGCCGCCAGGGGCACCCCCAGGACCGCTGCCGCCAAGACTCTGGTCAAACGGCTGTGAATTTTCGACACCGCCACGGCTACCTCCTTGCACCTGACTGCGCGGTGCGTGCTGCAAGATAGGCGATTTTGGCGTTTTGACCAGAGCTTGCGCCTGCATCCGTGTCACAAATGGATCAAGCAGCCCTGGCCAGGGGCGCGGGGGGTGCTATCTTGGGCAGATGGCTCAACCTCTGCCCACCAATTCCGCTGACGCCGCCGCCCTTGTGCAACAATTTCTGATGGCGCACGGCGGTCGCTACTCCAGCCGCGCCACCGAAGAGAACTGGAAGGTGGTGCCCGTCACCCTGACCGTTCCAGACAATCCGCAGATTCTGAACGGAGAATGGCTGGTCGTGCCGTGGGACGCCCCTACGCCGGCCCACCTGGAGACTTGGCTGGGTCGCCTGCGCTTGGCTGGGGCGATGCCGCGCGTCGCGGTGCTGGCCATGGACCATCCGTATCTGGAGCCGCTGCTGCTGCGCCAGCTGGCCATGGGCCATGGGCTTGAGCTGGTAGCGGTCAGCGCCGATCCGCCGGTGGTTTACGGCAGCCGCGCCGCCGACCAAGTGCGCTTGGTGCTGGACGAAGACGAGCGCGAGCGCATGAGCCGCATCAACCCTCTGGACCACTTGGTCAGCCTGGGCGATCCGCGCGAGCCGCAGGTGTTTCTGGAGCGTTTGCGCCGCGCCGCCCCCGGCGTGCCGGTGACCAAAGCCCTGATTACCATCAATTTGTTGGTCTTCATGGCGATGGTCGCGGTAGCCGGCAGCTACGCCAAAGGCGACTCAGGCTTGCTGGAGGTCCTACTTGGCGGCTTCTCTCTGCCGCAACTGACCGCTTGGGGGGCCAATACGGCGCCGCTGACGGTGGGCACGGCTGGAGCGATGGCCGAGCCGTGGCGGCTGCTGTCGGCGGCGTTCTTGCACGGCAACCTGCTGCACGTGGGTATGAATCTGCTGGTGCTGCGCCAGATCGGCGAGACGGCAGAGCGGCTGCTGGGCTCGGCTACGTATGCCGCGGTCTACTTGCTGGCCGCCCTGGGAGGGTCGATCGCCTCGCTAGGCTGGCACGCGGTGCACAACCCCTTGGCCGTCAGCGTGGGCGCTTCGGGCGCCGTGTTTGGCGTGATGGGGGCCACCCTGGGTTTTGCCCTGGCGCGCAAAGACGCAGTCCCCAGGCGGATCTACCGCGCCCTTCTGAACAGCGGCCTGTGGTTTACCGGCATCAACATCGCCTTTGGCCTGTCCATGAGCATGGTCGACAACGCGGCCCACATGGGCGGGCTGGTCATTGGCGTGCTGGGGGGCGCAGCCCTGTCGCGCCAGCTGCCGCCGGCGCCGCAGCCCACTACGGCCCTGCGGATGGCCGTGATCGCCGGGTTTCTGGCCGTGCTGGCGCTGCTGTACCGCGTCGCCGCGGGGCTTTCGGGCTGAGAGCCGGTCGGGCGCAGCGCCAACAGGCTTGGCCGTCGATGGGCGCCTCCCCAGCAGCCGGAGACTAATCCAACTTAAATTCAGACGGTTGACCAGACAGCGGTCACGGCGGTGCCAGCGTCACCTTGGCGCCAGCGGCCAGCGGGCCGTGCTTGCTGACCTTGCCGTCGGGCCAGTGGACCACCAGCTCGTCGATCTGCTTGGCGCTGCCCAGGCCAAAGTGGGCGCGAAAGCTGGCGGTGCCGCCGTAGCCGGTGGTGCCCAGAATGCGCCGCAGCTGGGTCTTGCCGCCGACCGACGCCGTCATCCACGCCCCAATGTGTACAGAATTGGCTGACTTGGACTGCAGTTGCACGCTGACCGCCGAGGCTGGCGGCGCCCAGTCGTTGCGGTAGACATGCACGTAGCCGCCGCGCCGGACCTGGACAACGTCGAGATCGCCGTCCGCATCAATGTCCAAGGCGGACTGCACCGTCGAGGCGAAGTTGGTCTCCTGGTCCAGCGGCAGCGGCCCCACCAGCGTCTCAAAACCGCCACTGCCATTGTTGCGCAGCATCAGGTCGCGTTGCGGCACCACCTTGGGCGGCGTCTGGCACATGCCAATGGCCGCGATGCCGTTGAGCGGCGCGATCGCCGAAGTGCCAAGCCACAGATCCTCGCGACCGTCGTGGTCAAAGTCAAAGACCAGCGGGTCCCAGATCACCGCATCGTGGGTCGCGGCCGCTGCACCCCACGGCCCTGCGGCCTGTTCATAGGCCACTGGCTGGCCCGGCGGCGGCTTCTTGCCCTGGTAGAACAGCAGCGGCCCGGCATCGGCCAGCACCAATTCTTCGTAGCCGTCTTGGTCGAAGTCGGCCACGCCCCAGCCCATGCCGTGGGCATAGCCGGCAAAGCCGATAGCGGAGTCATAGCGTTTCAGAACGCCTTTTTGATTGTGCAACAGGTAGTGATCGCCAAAATCGTTGCTGATCAACAGGTCTTGCCAGCCATCGCGATCCAGATCCAGCACCAGCGGAATCGACACCTCGCCGCCTTTGGGCAGAGACCACTGAACCGGAGCCGCGGTAAACGGCAGCCCCAGCGCCTTGCGCATCAGCACCTGGTCCTGGTTGCCAGGCAGCTCAGCCACCGGTGTGGCGTATTTGCACCAGAAATCGTTGGGCAGGTAACCGCACACCACGCCAGCGCAAAGGCCAGAATTGTTGCCGGCGCCGGCGATCAGCTCGGGGACGCCGTCTAGGTCCAGATCGCCCATGGCGGCGGCCCAGGTGTCAAATTCCATAGGCTCTGGCAGCAAAAAGCTCGACTGGTCGATGAAGCCTCCCTGGCCGTCGTTGACGTAGAGCGCCATCCCCGAGCCCACCGTGCCAATGACCAGGTCCAGGCGGCCATCGCCGGTGATGTCCATGGGGCTGCAGCCCATCGCCGGCACGACCATGGTGGCGTCGATCTTGCTGATCTTGGTGGTGTAGCCGCTGACCTTGTTCAGAACTACCCTGATTTGGTAGGCCGTTTTGCCGCTGGCTGAAGGAAAGGACTCGACCAGCAAGATGTCGTCGCGGCCGTCGCCGTCCAGGTCCTGGCCAACCGCGCACTCGCGCCGCTTCAGCGTGGGCCCCGCCACCAGGCCCAGCGAGGCAGTGATCTCAACAAAGGGAACCGCTTGCTGCGCCTGCAGATTCATCGGCTGGATGCCAGAGGGGCCCAGGGGGACGGCGTCGCTGCCCTGGCCATCGCCAGTGGAGCCCGCATCGGCAGCCGGCCCGCTCGACCCGGACTTGACCAGCGCTTGCGACTCCTTCACCAGCAGCAATTGGTCCACCGCCTGCGGCCCCAGCAGCGAGACGCGGCCTGAAGGCCACCAGACCACCACCTGGTCGACCTTGTCTACGCTGCCAAGGCCAAGGTGACCGGTAAACGTTCCGTGGGCGCCGGTGCCGGGACTCCAAGAAATTTCACGTTCCTGCACATAGCCTTGTGCCCACACCTGCACGCGGGCGCCCACGCCACCCGTGGCGCTGACGTCGGGCAGCAAGTCCACGGCCAGCCAATGCGAGCTCGCGGGCGTGTCATTGCGCAGCACCCGCAGCTGGCCAGTGGGGCTGGTGTAGACCACGTCCAGGTCGCCGTCGCCTTCCATGTCGGCCGCGGCAATGACCACCTTGGCCAGAGTCGGCGCGGCGCCGGCCGGCCAGGGCTGCTGCGATGCCGCGAATTTGCCGCCCTGGTTGTGGAAAAAGGCGTGGAACCCCGGGGCCAGCGCTGCAGCCGGATCTTTGGTCTGCAGCGCCTGGGCCAGCTTGCCGGGCTGGGCCTGCAGCGAGCTCAGACTCCACAGGTCGACCCAGCCATCATTGTCAAAATCCGCAGCCAATTGCGCCCCGGCCGCCGCATCTTTCAGCCCATCCCAGGTGCCCGGCTGGGCGCCGCCATTGACCCAGCCGCCGCCTGGCAGCCCTTGATAAACGGTGACCGCGGCCAGCTCGCCGTGGGCCCAGTCGTCCAGGCCGTCGTTGTTGAAGTCTGCGGCAGCCACCCCCGCCGAGTGGCCATAGGGGCGCAGGCCGGCGGCGGTGCCGTGGTAGGCGCAGGTGCCGTCTGCGCCAATGCGGTACCAGCCATGGGGGCCAAAGTGGTTGCCGGCAAACAGATCCGGCCAGCCGTCGCGGTTGATGTCACGGGCGGCGGTGGTGGTCGTCGGCCAAGGGTCGCTGCAACCGCCGGCCAACGGCGCGCTGGCCATGCCGGCAGTGCCGCGCCGCAGCAACAAGTTGGCGGTCTCTGGCAGAAACTGGTTGCAGCACTGGTAGGAGGCCATCGGCGCACTCTGCTTGGAGGTCGCACAGGTCTGGTCGTACAGGTTGGCACCATAGCAGCACTGCAGGTATGGGCCGTCGGCCGGATAGCAGCTGAACTGCCCCGGCACTGGGGTAATGGGCGGCGCGCGGGTCAGGTACAAGTCCTGGTCGCCGTCGCGGTCCACATCGGCGGTGGCGCTGCTGGTCACCGGCGCGCCCTGGGCCGCCGCCGGGATGGCGCCAGCGGGGGCCTCTGTCATGTTGCCAATGCCTTGGAGGATGATCCGCAGACCGTTGGCCGTGGCCAGGGCCAGGTCGACGTCGCCGTCGCCGTCAAAGTCTACCGGATTGCAGTCTTCAATGGCCGCCGTGCCCGCCAGTGGCGTGCTGTTGAGCGTCCACCCCCCGCTGCTGGTCCACTCAAAGTAACGCAATGTCCGCTTGCCGCCTGCAGAAACGGGTCTCTCTACCACGATCAGGTCGGGGCGGCCATCGCCGTTGAGATCCTGCCACACCGCGCAGGGATCCACCGGGCCCATGGCGCCAAGGCCCACCGCGGCGGTGAGATCCGTCCACAGCGGCAGTTGGCTCTTGGGCGCAGAAGGCCAGCCCTTTTTGGCACAGGCCACGCCGGGCACTGGAAAGCCGGCCTCGGCCAAGGGGGCTCCCAGGGCCGTCACCGGGTCGGGGGGGCAGACGCCCAGCCACTCTGGCCCAGGCGACCCGTCGCCGCCATCGCCGCTGTCCGCCAGATCGCTGTCTGCCAGGTCGCTGACCGCGGCGTCCTGCAGCGCGTCCGGTGGCGCCGCATCGGCGATGGGCGGCACGTCCTGGACGGTCAGGTCCGCCCCGGCGGTGTCGGTGCCAGGCGCCGTGTCTAGATCGGCCGGGGCATCGGCTGCGCCGTCGCTGGGGGCCCCATCTGGGGTCAGGTCAGAGGGGGCGCCGTCGGCGGGGTCAACGCCGTCGGCAGCGTCAATGGCTGCACCGTCGCTAGGGGAAGCGGCGTCAGGGTTGGCGCCATCCTCGGGTTGGGCGGCGTCTGGGGCTTGGCGCGCGGCGTCCACCAGCAGCGTGTCGCCTGACGCCGCGTCAGGCCCTGCGCCCGCAGCACCAGGGGCCGCAGTCGAGCAGCCGCCCAGGACCCCAAGCCACGCCGCCACCGCCAGCCGCGCCCACCCTCCTGCCGGGCTGGGCCTGGCGCCAGAAGCTGCGTCGGGCCCCGCGGCGATGCGGCCGGGTCGATGGCGCGGCGGGATGGCCAAGACGAAACTCCTTTGCGCGGCAAGTGCATGGCCGGCCCCAGGCCGCTGCGCAGCAGCCGCGCGCCCACCCAAGTCAGCCTACGCTGGCCCCCACTGCCCGGTCAACTCAGAGGCTGGCCCTGCCGCCAAGGCAGCAAAGCCCAGCAGCCGCACAGCGCCGGCAGGGCTGGCGCACAGGCAACCACAAAGTAGGCCAAAAAAATCAACGGTCGCTCAGGGCTTGGCCAGCTCTTGCTGCAAAACTGCCAGCACTTCGGCTGAGGTGTAGCCCCACTTGGCCATCACCAGCTTGCCGTCTTTGCCGACGATGTACACGATGGGCATCGGCGGGCCCACCAGCGGCGCCTGCCCCAGGTCTTCGTCGAGCACAGCCGACCAGGAGTGGCCGTCGCTGGTAGTCAAACCAGAAAACACCACGGGAAACGGCGCGTCAAAGGCGGCCACTTCCGGCGTCGAGGGTCCATCCCAAGGATTGATGGCCAAAGCAGCCACCTTGCCAGAGCCAAGCAGCGGCGCCAAGTCGCGACTGGCCGACGCCAAGGCCTGGAAGGCCACCGGGCAGGACTGGGCGCCGATGAGCAAAATGCCAACCTTTCCTTTGAAGTAGGCCGGGATGTTGTAGCTCAAGCCAGCGCCATCTTTGTAGGTAGGCATCACCGGCAGCTGGTCGCCCGGCTGAAGCCAAGTCGACTCTACCTGCATAATGAAATGCTTGGGCTGGTTGGGGTCGTCCGAGTCAATGATCAGCTGGTGTTCCAGCACTCCTTTGACTTGCTTGGGCAGGGTGAGCGCGAAGTTGGTGGTTGCGCCGGGCGCGATAGTCCACGGTCCAGTGAGCGAAAACGGCTGCAGCGCCGCAACCTTGGTCTCAAACCAGTCGATCGACGAGATGTGCAGCGGCAAGCTGCCGGCGTTGTGAACAGGCACGGTGACGGTCAGCTTGCCTCCCACAGGTGCTACGCCCGATGCCACATGGGTGGGCGCGACCAGCGCCGGCCCTGCAGCAGGGGCCAGCAAGTTCAGGCCAATCCGGCGAACTGACTGAAATTCAGCGGTCAGCAGGCCCCCCAAGTGCCAGTCGACGTCCAGCGCAAAGTGGTGCGCCGCCAAGCTGGCCCGGGCGCGCCACGGCCCGGGGTCGCCGACTGCTGGCACGTCAGCGACGATCACCGCCTCGCCGACTGCGGCAAAAACCTGTGGCCCCACCAGGGCGACGCCGTAGACGTTGGCCTGCAGGGTCAAGGTCGCCCGCAGCTGGGGCTGACCACCGCCACTGACTTCTACCAGGTGCAGCCCGCCGCCCAGCGCGCCGACCGCCACCAGCGAGCCCTCTGCTGCCAAGTAGGCCGCCACACCCGGCAGGGGCAATTGGCCAACAACGGCCGGGGCACCTTGCTTGCCGCCCCCGACGTCCAGCACGGTCAGCCCCAGCCCGCCGTTGGCAACCACCAAAAAATCCTTGCCTATCGCCGCCACATCCCAAGCCTCAGTCAGGCCAGGTGGCGACACCACTGGCTGGGAGGCATAGGGCGCCGCAGGCTGCAGCGCCGCCAGCCCGCTCTTGTGAGCCGCCACGTACAGCAGCCCCTGCTGCAGCGCCATCCCCTCGGTGACCATCCCGCCGGGGGACAGATGCTTCTTGAAAAGCTGGCCTGTGCCCTGTTGCGCTGTCATCTCAAGGATTTGCAGATAGCCGGCCCGCGACGAGCAGAACAGGACGTTGCCTACCCGCGCGACCCGAATGCAGTTTGGCCCACCGTGGACCGTCCAGTTGGCCGAGCCGGAGCTGATGGGCAGCCCGCCGGGAAAATCAAAGCTGACATAGCCGTCTTGCGAACCGGCGATCCACAGCCGGTCTGCATAAACGTGGGCGTTCATAAAGTGCGCCCCGCCCAGGGCGGTCGGCGGCGTCTGGATGAAGGACTGCTGCGTCAACGTCGGCACGTATTGGACAACGGGTTTTGGCTTGCAGATCGAAGTGCTGCCGCTCAGAACAAGGGCATCTTGCAGGACCATCGCCACCGGCTGCGGCGCCGCGGCCCCCTGCAAGACCAGCGGAGCCCCCTGGGCGCAGACCATGCCGCCGGCCACCGGCATGCTCTTGCCCGGCTGCACCACCATGGCCATCACCAGCCACTGTCCGGCCGGCAGCTTGACCCACAGAGAAGCCGGCAGCGCAGGAACCGCTGCGGACCACAGGGTCAGGCCGATCTGCCCGCCCATCCCAGAGGTGCCAATGTCGCCCAGGACAGTGTCCGGAGGCACCGCCAAGATCGTCAACGTGCCGCTGACCGCCGCCATGGCTGAAGTTAGCTGGATCAGGACGTTGGGTCCGGGCTGATCAGCCGCCGCATCCGGGCTGCCGCTGTCCGCCGTTGCGTCTGCTGCAGCGTCGACGGCGGCATCTGGTTGGGCCGTGTCCACCTCGGGCGCAACAACGGAGTCGCCACCGGGCGAATTGGCCAAATCGGCAGGCGGTTCAGCGTCTGCCGGTGGCGGTGCCTCAGCGTCTGCGCCGCCGTCGCCAGCGGGCTGCGCGTCATCGAATTTCGGGGCAGTTTGGTCCGGGACCGCGCCAGGGTCGGCGGTGGCGTCCTGGAGCGTGCCCAGGGTTGAATCGGCGGGGCCAGAGTCGCTGGGAGGCTGCTGCAAGTCCGCGCTGCCGACCGCGTCGCCGTCGCCTGTCGAACTGACGTCGCTCAGCGCCGCGGCATCTTGCGCTACGCCTGAGTCCGCCAGGTCGCCCAGCGCTAGGGCGTCGTCAGAGTCCTGAAGATCGCCAAGGTCGGGCTGGTCTGCGGTTTGATCCGGCTCAGCGGTGTCCGCGGTCGAATTGCCTGCAATCACCGAGTCGGCGGCCACCTGCTCATCGGCCGCGGCCAGCGCGTCTCCACGGGTGGCCCCCGCATCGACCGAGGCGCAGCCCAGGGCCACCACCGCGCAAGCCAGCCACGCCCCAATTGCCGCGGCTGCACCAGCAACAGGCTGCCAACGCGATGGCCGGCTCAGCGCTGCGGCTGGCCAGGTGGAGGCTGCAAAGGTCACTCGGCTCGCTCCCTGCTGCTGCAATTTGTGGTGGAGCGCAGCAGTCCCTACTGTTGCTGGACCTCCACCGTACCCGCGCCCGCCCTTGGATGTCAACTACTAAGATTTGTTGTTCTATGCTCCAGGGGGACCCAGCCATGCTTGGGCTGAACCAGGCTGGCCGTCAGGTCTGGCGACCGCTATGCTCTGACGAGGAGGATGGCGTGGCGAACTGGTTTGGACACAAAGGCATCGCGGTAGGGCTGGCGCTGCTGGCGGCGTGCACTGCTGCCCCAGAGCCGGGCGTCAAAGCTCCCGCCACCCAAGCCGCCGATGCCCTGCCCGCTACAGACTCCGCCGCCCGAACCAGTGGACTCGCCGATGCGGCACCGGCTGCAGGCGGCGCAGCCAAGGCCGACGTCACCGCTGACACGGCCCCAGAGACCGCCGCAGCGGTCGAGGTCGCCGCTGCAAGCCCCGAAGATGCCACTGCTGCAACCGATTCGCAGGGTCCGCCCGACACGACCGTCAACGCCGAGACGGCCCAAGGCGATGCAACTGCCCAGGCGGCCGGACCCACTGCCGGAATCTGCTTTGCTGGGCCACCTGGGGCCGCCACCGACACGGGTGCCCTGCCGATGCCCGACCCGCAGTGGTCCTGCCCGCAGCTGGCGACACCAGAGTGGTTTGCCGGCCAGGTCGCGCCCGCGCCAACGCTGGCGGTGCAGATAGGCTTTCGCGATGGCGGCGGCAGCTGGCAGCCCCTGGCCGATGGCGACTGGGTACCGCTGGCCACGATGATGCAGGGGGGCTTTCACCTGGAGCTGGTGCCGCTGGTGACGGTCGCGGGCAAGACTGAGGTCAAGCTGCAGTTTCAAGTCGATGCCTTTGCGGTGTCTGGTTGTGCCGTTGTGGCGTCGACTCCGTTGGCCAAGACCTGGCTGGTTCAGGCGCCGGGCCCCGACCCCATCTACACCACCGACCCTACCGCCAAGACTTTTGTGGTGTTTGGCGACTCGGCCACCAAAATCAAGGCCAGCTGCGGCATCTGGCTGCAAGTCGTCTGGCGGCTGCGGCTGCTGGGGACACCCCAGTGGGGCCAGGTGGTGCGGACCCTGAGGACCTATGACGGCAGTGGCCTGGCCGGCGGCGTGCCGACAAAACCGTAGGCGCCATAGGCGGTAACTTGCGCTGCGGCGCGGCCGGAAGTCGCGGAGGCGCTGCCTGCCCGCGCCTCGGCCCTGTGGGCTACGCCCCCATTTCGCCGGGGCACCCTTGGCCGCCCCCCCTAAATTCCAACGCGAGGACAAAGGGTTGGCACGCCTCCGCGCGCGGGATGCAGACCCGAAGGGCAGCGTCCGACGCTGCCGGCGCTTCGCCGGTCGCAGCCCGGTCGCCCCCGGCGACGCGCCCAACAACTTGCTTCTTCCACGGTCACTGCCAGGCGTGGTCTGGGGCAAATCGGCCGGTGCCGCGCGCCCACAAGAGTTCCGCAAGTATTTCATGGATCAGACATTGCCTACCCGACTGTCCGGACCGGCATCCCACCGCTTTCCTACATCGGCGCGCCCTGGCTGGCCGCCCCGCCGCGGGGCACCGGGCGGTCGGAGCTGGTGGTTGGCCTTGCGCCCCCCGCTAGATCGCCCCGGCGCCCTCTGACTCGCAGCGAAGTCTCGGCTGCAACCTCATTGAAGTGGTGTTCTTGGAGCCGTCAGCGGAGCCGGGTGGCCGGGCTCGGCAGCCGCGCTGCCTCGGAGTCCGGGTCACTGGCCAGCGCCGCAGGCTCTGGCTCGCCCAAGCGCCCCAGGGGAAACAAGCGGTGCGACGCCCACAGCGCATCTTGCCAGTCCAACCAATAAGCCAGGTCGCAGGCCGACAAGCGTCCGTCTAGCTGCCGATCCAGAGGCCGCCCCGCGCTGCAGCGGTCGCGCACCAACCCGGTAGGTAGTTGCACAAAGCGACGTCCATCGTGGACAAACGCCAACCGCTCGCCAATGCGGCCAACAAGGAACGGAAACTGCGGTCGGCTGCCAAAAATGCTGCGCCCTGTGAGGCTATTGGGCTGATCGGCCAGGCCCAGCAGCTGCACCAGCGAAGGCACGATATCGCGACTGCCTGCCAGCACGGCGCTGTGCTTGGGCAGTTGGTGCAGCGGATCGTGGATCAGCCAGGGGATGGGCGCAAAGTCCAAGCGGTCCGCCTCGGTGGGGTAGATTTCTGCAGGCGAGATGCCCACAAACGCTGCATGGTCGGCGGTGAGCATCCACAGGGTCTGGTCGCGCCGCTGTGGGCCCAACAAGAATTGGCCCAGCTTGCCGATCGCCCGGTCCGAGCAGTGGTAAGAAGCCAGCAGCTTCTGAGCCCGCGCCGAGGCCGGCATGTCGCCCACCGCTGGCGTGCCGTCTGGCAGTCGCGGCAGGTCGCAGTCGGGACCCGCCATCCCCGGATCGTGGGTGTCCAGCGTCAACATCACCAGCAGAAACGGCCGGCCGTCTTTGGCGCGCTGCCGCTCCAGGCGCTCTATGGTCTCTTGGGTGTAGGAGACCAGTGTGTCGTCGTGCGGTCCCCAAGGGCCGACACCGGCCTGGGGAAAGCGCGCGACCAGTTCCTCTAGGCCATGGACTTCATCAAAACCATGCTGCCGCAAGAACTTTTCTTTGCCGGTGATCTCGCCTAGCGCGCCCTGCACAAACACCGCTCGGTAACCCTCTGCGCGAAGCAGGTCAGAAATGCAGGTGTAGGCGGCGGTGCCAGCCACCGTGTTGCCTTGGCCCAGGTCCGCTGGGTGGGTCGATGGGTGAATCGAACAGAGGACCGACACCATGGCGGCAATGGTGGGCGACGAGGTGTTGAACAGGCCGTCGACGCGCGACATCTGTTCAGAGAGCTTGCCAATTTCTGGCATCAGCCCGCGATACCGGCCCGACAGCTGGTGGATGAACAGGCTGTTGACCGACTCCATCAGGGTCAGCACCACGTTGGGCCGCGCCGCCACGCCGGCGCGCCGCGGAAAACCCAGCGCCTGGGCTTCAAAATGTTGGCGCAGCAGCGGAAACGGCGCCTGGGCCGAGGCGTCGGCATGCACCAATCCAAGAGACTGCCACGCGGCCCAGCTAGAGGGCGGCGGCTCTGGAAGCTGCGCTTGGCCGTTGGGATCGCCATAGGCACGCTCGGCCTGCACCAGCCAGTTGAGCTCAGGGGTCAGGCGCGGGTGATGCAGGTGCGGCGCGTAGACCACCGCATCGCGCACCGCCCAGCCCGCAGCCAGGCTCGCCGCCAGCGCCGCAAGGTGAAAGCCCAGCACCGCGGCGCGCGGCTGACTGCGCTCTGGTGCCATCCGAGAGTCGCGCAGGACCAGCCACCCCGCACCCGCCGCCGTCGCCAGCGCTGCTGCCAGCGCCAAGGCGATGCGCGGGTCCAGCAGGCTGCCCCAGAAGCCCTTGTCGAAGTACAAAAACGCGTCTTGCGACCAGTGGGCGCCCACCATCAGGCAGTGGGCCAGATCGACCCAGCGCAGCACCACCGCAGCTGCCACCGCGGCGGCAATCGGCAGCCGCAGTGGCCGCCAACTGGCCAAGGACAGCCAGCGCAACCATGCCAGCGGAGCCGACAGCAGTGCCGCGTCCCAGGCTATCCCTTTGGCCATCTCGCGCACAGACGGCGCGTCGTAGTGGCCCACTCGGGTCAGGTGCCAGCCCACCAGCCGCAGCCCCACAAACAGCACCAGGGCGGCCAGCGCCCACCGCGACGGCGCAAGAGCCCTGAGCACCCAAGGCAACCAGGAGAGGCGACCGGTGTGCGGGGTGGCGGGGCTTGGCGGGGCGCTGATGGACATCGGGGCTAGAGTTCCTGCGTTGGCCGGACAAGGCCGCTCCGTCAGCCTAGAGGCTGTCTCACGTGGTTTGCAACGCGGTAGAGCGAGCACCCGCCGCAGGGCATTCATTGCCATTCACTTTTATATTCAATACCCTAGCAAACATCACCTCGCCACAGTCCCACGAGTATTTTGGTGGCCATCTGTGAAGAGTGATGGACTACAGGCCAATTGCCCGTCAGGGCCGCCGCACCGGCAGGGTGTTGGACCCGCAACCCCGCCCGCGCTATTCTGCCGCCCCGGTCGCGACTGACTGATTTGCCATGCACGCCAAAGACTCGCCCCACCGCCCAATGGAACGCTGGCGCCTTGCCCTTGGCGTCACACTGCTGTTTTTAGTTGGCCTTTCGCTGTGGCCGGTGTGGGTCGGCGACTTCTTGCCGCTACAAGACGGCGCACAAATTGAGCACCAGGCCAGCATCCTCTACGACTGGAACGTGCGCAGCAGCTTTCGCGCGGCCTTTGAGCGGGTGCCCTACCCCACCCCCAATGCGCTGGGCCCCTACCTGATCACGCTGTTTGCGCCGCTGTTGGGCGTGCACCTGGGCTTTAAGGTGGTGCTGACCTTGGCGCTGCTGGCGGTGCCGCTCAGTGCCTATGGGCTCCTCCGCGCCGCCCGCCAATCGCCCTGGCTGCTGCTGGCGGTGGTGCCGTGGATGTGGCACCAAGACGTGTGGATCGGCCACCTGGGCCAGATTCTGGGCCTGCCCATGCTGCTGACCCTGCTGGCGGTGCACCTGGCCTTTGCCCGCGACCCAGGGCCGTGGCGGGCCATGATCCTGGGGCTGCTGCTGGCAATGCTGGCCACCACCGATCTGCTTTTGTGGTTTACTGGCGCGGCATTGCTGATCGTTCTTGGCGGCGCCGTTGGCTGGCACTGGCGGCGCTGGTGGGGGGCACCGCTGCTGATGGTCCGCGAGCTGGGGCTGGCCCTGCCGTCGCTGGCGCTGCTGACGCCGTGGTTGCGCGCAGAGCTGGTGGGCCGCGGTGGCTTTGCTGGCGAGTGGACGCTGCCTATGGATACGCTCAAACTGTTGTTTTCGAGACTGTTTGACGTCTTCGGCCCGCGCGGCACCGCCCTGGATAGCCTGGCCGACCTGCTCTTTAACCGCCCCGGTGACCCGATCAGCGCCCTGTGGCTGCTGGGCATCGGCCTGTGGACCCTGGCCGCGGTGCGCCAACAGCGCGAGGGCTTGGGCGGGCTGGGCCACGGGCGGCCCAGTTCGGCCCCCTATGCCAGCGTGCCGCTGCAAACCGCCAATGCGGCGCCTGGTTCTTCGGCCGGCCACCTTGGCCGCGATCGGCCCTGGTCGGGCTCGGCCTACCTCAGTTGGGCCTTTGTGTGGACGGCGGCCGGGCTGCTGCTGCTGCCAACGCATCTGCTCAAGCCGGTGTGGATTCACGGCGTGGCCCCGCGGCTGGTCACAGTGCTGGCCCTGCTGGGCGCGCTGGCCCTGCCCCTTCACCCGGACCTGCCACCGCTGACGGCGCGCTGGCGGACCTGGGCCGGCACGGCGGCGCTGCTGGTGGCTGCGGCGTGGATGGCGCTTTCGGCCCTGCGCTCTACCGTGCTGACCCAACAGGAATTTAGCCACCTGCGCGCGGCCATGGCCACCGTGCCGCCAGACAAGTCGCTGCTGGTCCTTCGCTCCAATGACCAGAGCCGCTGGCTGCAACCGGCGATCTTTCACGACGTCGGCCAGTGGTGGGGAGCTTTGGGCGGCGGTGGCGTGCCGTTCAGCTTCCGCGATCCCGCGCTGCAGCCGGTGCGGCCACGCGCTGGTCAGCTGCTGCCGTCGCCGCCTGCGGATGCCCACGACCAGTTCAACTGGACCGATCACGGGCGCTTCTACGAATTCATGGCCGTGTACCGCGACCCCTTTGCCCCAGAGCTTCGCGCCGAGGCCATGCTGCGCTCCTGGCCGCGCCTCTACCGACGCGGGCGCTGGCAAGTCTTTCAAAACCTGCGGCCGGAAAAGTGGCCGCCGCCGCCCGTGCTGCCGCCGCCCGCCAATAGCGATGAAGCAGTGACCGACGCCCTGCTCGGGCTGTGGGCGCCGTGGATGGGCTGGCAGTTTTGGCAAGCCGAGGCGCCGATCGATGAGCTGGCAGCGCGCCGCGAGAATCTGATCCGCCACTTGTTACAGTGGCCAGCCAGAGAGGTGCATGGGCAAGAGCCCGATGCTGTTCCGCAATTGGTACCGCTGCAGCGTCATTTGGAAGACGGTCTGCCTTCACCGCGGCTGCGCGGCGGCCTGCTGCAGCAGCGATCGGACGTTCTGGCGCCGCTGCGGCTCCGCCCCATCGCCTTGCCGATGCACGCCACGCCAGACATGCTACCTTGAGCCCGGCTGGTGGAGGCTTGCGTGCAACGTCCTTTGTTTTCGATTCTTGGTGTCCCGGTCTCTATCTCGATCTGGCACTTTGTGTTCCTGTTTCTGCTGGCCAGCAACTGGTTCAGCAGCAAATCTGGGATGTTATTGGGGCTGGTGTTTGTCGCCGTTGGCAGCCTGAGCATCCTGGCCCATGAGCTGGGTCACGCCCTGACCAGCCGCTACTTTGGGCTGCAGCCGCGCATTGAGCTGGTGATGTTTGGCGGCATGACCTACCGCGAGCCGGCGCGCACCAAACGAGACGATTTTCTGATCGTCGCCGCCGGACCAGCGGTCAATTTCCTCATCGCCGGTGCGGCCTGGCTGGCCCCCGACCTGGGCGAGGGCTTGGCGTCGCTGGCGCTGCAGGTCGCCATGATGATCAACTTCTGGTGGGGCGCCTTCAATCTGCTGCCGATCATCCCCATGGACGGCGGGCAGCTGCTGCGGGTGATCCTGCAGTCGACGCTGAAGCCCCTGCCGGCGGCCCTGTGGACCCACCGCACCGGCATGGCCCTGGGCGGCGCGGCGGCGCTGTACCTGCTGCTGAACGGTAGCCGTCTGGCAGGGGTCTTCCTGCTGTCCTTCGTGTTCCAGAACTGGCAAATGCTTCAGGCCGTCACCCACAGCCCAAGCGCCAAGGCCGCCGCCAAGCACACCCGCGTCCGCGAGCTGGTCGAAGAGTCCCGCCAGGCCTTTGCCCAAGCGGACTACGCGGCCACCGCCCGGCTGGCGCACCTGGCCCGGGCAGAGCCCTATGTGTCGCAGGTAGAGCTGGAGCACATCTGGCAGCTGCTGGCCCTGGCGGCCGCGCGCACCCAGGCCTATGACGAGGCCCTGCGCTATGCCGAGCGGGTGCCGCGCTCGCCGGAAATGGCGATGGTGCAGGCCTACTGCCTGGCGCAGGTCGGCGACATCGCCAAGATCCACCGGTTCCTGTCTACCCCTGCCGCGCTGCAGCTGCCAGAAGAGCGGGTCGCCGAGCTGCAGGCCATGGCGCGGGCCGGCACCTGACCACAGCTGACGGCCCCCTGCGGCAATTGACGGCACCGGCCGCCGTTGCCTACCCTCAAAGAGCTGGCGCGAACTCCAGAAAGTCCAGGGCATGCTCACTAGCCACTGCAGCACAATCCGCACCTCGGTCTCCGGTCTGCTCGGCAGACTGCTGGCCGTGGCCGCGCTGATCCTGCCGGCGCTGGCGATGCCCCAGCCCGCCTTGGCGTGGTGCCGCAGCACCACCTGCAAGGGCAGCGCCTGCCAGACCGACGACAAGGGCTGCCCCAGCAGCGGCAAGGGCCTGGGGTGGAGCGGCGGCTGCATTGGCTATTCGCTAGAGGCCGCCGGCAGCCGCATGATCGACAAGGAAGAGCTGCGCGCCGCCGTGCGCAAGTCCTTTCAGACCTGGAGCCAGATCAAGTGCCCCGGCGGCGGCTATGCGTCGATCACCTTTGCCGAGCTGCCCGAGACCCCCTGCGACAGCAGCGGCTACGTGGCCGACGGCCCCAACGTCAACGCGGTCATCCTGCAAGACGACGACTGGAAATTCAAAGAAGACAATAATGTAGCCAAGACCTCGGTCCACTTCGACAGCGCCACCGGCGAAATCGTCGATGCCGACCTGGAGATCAACACCGCCGTCAACTTGTTCAGCACCAACAGCCAGCAGCTGGCCGGCGACCGCTACTTGGACTTGCAGAGCGTCATTACCCACGAAGTCGGCCACATGCTGGGCCTATCTCACTCAGATCGGGTAGATTCTGTGATGTTTGCGCTGTACAAAGGGCCTTTGAAAGGCCGCAAGCTCACCCGCGACGATCAAGAGGCGCTGTGCAAGATCTATCCGCCCGACCGACCGACGGTCTGCAATCCAACGCCCAGGGGCGGGCTATCGGACTGCAGCCAGGCCAGCGACAGCGCCATGTGCCAGACCAGCCAGCGCAGCGAGCCCGGGCCGTGGTGGCTGCTGGCGGGCGGCGCGGCGGCGATTACGGCTGTGGGCGGGCGCCGGGGCCGCAGCGCCCGGACGCGGAGGAACCCATGACAGCACGGGCGTGCCTCACCTCCCCTGTGCCACGGCTGCGCATTTCCCCAGCCTGGCTGGTCATCGCCCTGGCAGCAGCGGCCCTGTTGGGCTGCGCAGAGGCCCAGGATGACAGTGCCAAGACCAAGTGTACTCCGGGCGTCAACGTGTTTTGCCGCTGCGCCGACGGCGTCGAGACGGGCCTGATGGAGTGCTTGGCGGGCGGTCAGGCTTTTGGCGCGTGCCTGCCCTGCGACAGCGCCGCGCTGGAGGACGTGGGGCGCCGCGAAGAAGACCTGACTGAGCCAGAAGATACCTCTCGCCGCGAGCCCGACAGCGGCCGCGAACCAGACAGCAGCGCCGCCGACGCTAGCCAAGACGCCGACGCCGGTGCGGTCAAGTGCAGTGCCTTTGCGGTGGCCCTGACTTCCAGCAAAGACGTCAGCCTGGGCGGCGACACCTCCAAAGCCAAGGCCACCCTCTCTGGCCTGGGCGCTTGTGCGGTGGCCAACATCAGCAAAGACATTGTCTACGAAGTCATCGCTGACGAGCGCGGCAAGGTCACCGCCACCGTCACCCCAGGCCCTGCCTTTGACGCCGTATTGTACGAGCGCAGCGGCGTGTGCGGCAACGGCAGCCAAGCGGCGTGCGCCGACGCGGTAGGCAAGGGTGCGGCAGAGTCAATGGTTTTCTTTACGGAGGCGGGAGACAAGCACTACGTTGTCGTCGACGGCAAGAGCGGCAGTGCGGGAACCTACGCGCTCAAGCTCCACCTGGACCCCGGCAGCTACTGCGGAGACGGCGTGGTCGACCCAGAAGAAGCCTGCGACGACGGCAACACCGCCAAGGCCGACGGCTGCAGCGACACCTGCACCCCAGACGGCGCGCCCAAGACCGCCCAGACGTGCCCCGGCCAATTGGTCCACATGTGGCAGCTGCCGCTGAGCCTGGTCGCCAACACCACCGAACACCCCAATGCCCAAAAGGCCACCTGCGGCGGCGGCGGTGGCCGCGATGCCGTGTACCAGGTGATGCCCCACCGCGACGGCGTGATGACGATCTCATTGAATAGCAAAGCCTTTGACACCGTCATCTATGCCCGCTCTGGCAGCTGCGCCACCGGTCAGGAACTGGCCTGCGCCAACAAAGCCAAGGACATCGGGCCAGAGACCATCAGCATCCCGGTGGTGACCGGCACGCCTTTTTGGCTATTTGTCGACGGCTACAAGTACGGCAAGGGCCCCTTCAAGCTAGACCTGTCAATGGAATAGCCGGCGTGTCCTTGCCTCTGCACTGGGGCTCCAACCGCGCCAAGGCGATCCGGGTCGCACCGGGGTGTGGGGCCCAGCTCTTGGGGGTCAGTGCTGGGCCTCTTTGCTTGCCCCAAGCCCAGTCCGTCCGAGGCAGCCGACCATGAGCCCCGCAGCCCCCTCCACCGGCGCGCCGCAGCTTCGCCCTTATCAGGCTGAGGCGGTGGCGGCGATTGTGCAGGCGCGCAGCGCGGGTGTGCGGCGGATGGTGGCCGTGCTGCCCACCGGGGCCGGCAAGACCGTGATCTTTGCCCACCTGGCCGCCCTGGCCCGTCAGCCGGTGCTGGTGCTGGCCCACCGCGATGAGCTGGTGCAGCAGGCCAAAGACAAGATCTCGCGCGCTCTGCACAGCTCTGGCGAACAAGTAGCCATAGAACAAGGCGCTCTGCGCGCCCAGGCCGGCGCCAAGGTCGTGGTCGCCTCGATTCGCTCTTTGCACCCCGAGCGGCTGGCGCAGGTCCTGCAGCTGCGGCGGTTTGGCCTGATCATCTATGACGAGTGCCACCACGCCGCCGCCGATGACAACCGCCGCGTACTGGAGCAGCTGGGCGCATTTTCTCCAGGCTGGACAGGTACTTTACTGGGAGTCACCGCCACCACCGCCCGCGGCGACGGCAAAGGGCTGGACGGCATCTTTGAGCGCATCGTCTACCAGCGCGGCCTGCAACAGATGATTGCCGAAGGGTATCTGGTGCCCCTACGCGGCCTGCGGGTAGAGACGCGCGCCGACCTGACCCAGCTGCCCACCGATGCCGAGGGCGAATTTCGCTTGGAGCCCCTGGCCGAGGCCATCGACATCGAAGAGCGCAACGCGCTGGTGGCGCGGTCGATCCAAGAGCTGGCGCGCGACCGCCGGACGCTGGCCTTCTGCGTGACGGTGGCCCACGCCCAGCACCTGGCAAAGTCCCTTAACTTGCTTGGTATTTCTGCAGGCTACGTCCACGGCGAGATGCCCTATGACCAACGCGCCAAGGTGCTGGCGGCCTTTCGCAGCAACCGGCTGCAGGTGCTGACCAATGTGGCCGTGCTGACTGAAGGGTTTGATGATCCAGAGGTTTCCTGCGTGGCCATGGCGCGGCCGACCCGCTCAGAGACCCTGTACACCCAGTGCGTGGGCCGCGGCACCCGGCTGGCCGAGGGCAAGAAAGACTGCCTGGTGCTGGACTTTGTCGACCTGTCTGGTCTGTCTCTGTGCAGCTTGCCGTCGCTGTTTGGCATGCCGCGGGCCATCGACCTGATGGGCGAGCGGGCCGACGAAGCCGCCGAGGCCTGGCGCAAGATCCAGTTTGATCATCCAGGGTTTGAGTGGGAGGCTGGCGGTATTACCTTGGCCGAGGTGCAGCAGAGGGCCGAGTCTTTCAACCCGTTGACGCTGCAGGTCGACAGCGAGGTCAAGGCTATCAGCCCGCTGGCGTGGGTGTCTCTGGGGCGCGCCGGGCTGGCCCTGCACTGGGCGCCCAAGCCCGACCAGATGGATGAGGTGCGGGTCATGCCGGTGGCGGCGCGCGGCAAGCGCTGGGCGGTGCTGCTGCTGGGCAAAGAGCGGGCGCGGTTTTCCCATGCGGATCAAGCGGTCGCCGCCGTGGACTGGGAGATCGAGCAGCGCGGCCAGCAGGCCCTGAGGTCGGCCCAGCCCGACGCGCCGTGGCGGTTGCAGCGGCCCAGCGAGGCCCAGCGCGCGGCTCTGGCCCAGCTCAAGCCGGCACGCACCGCCAAGACGGTGGGCGAAGCGCTGCATCTGCTGGCCCTGGCGCGTCACGCCGGAGTAGGGGTGCTGCTGCAACCCGCGGCGGATCCCAAGGTTTCCAGCTGAGCCGGGGCCCCGCGGCAGCGACGACTTGACCGCGCCGAGCGATTGAGCGACAACCCCGGCCACCCTGCCCGAGCCGGGCCATTTCGCGAGGATCACCGTGGCGCTCAAGCATTTCCTCTCTGTAGCCGACCTGACCCCGCAGCAGGTGGTCGATGTGCTGACCCTGGCCAATGACGTCAAGCTGAACCCGGGCAACTACCGCAAAGCCCTGGATGGTCAGACGTTGGCCATGATTTTCCAGAAGAAGTCTACGCGCACCCGCGTCTCTTTTGAGGTCGGCATGTACCAGTTGGGCGGCCACGCGCTGTTCCTCAGTGCCGCCGACATCCAGATCGGCCGCGGCGAGACCATTGCCGACACCGCCCGCACCATCAGCCGCTACTGCAACGGCATCATGGCGCGGGTATTTGGCCACGAAATCGTCGAAGAGCTTGCCCAGCACGCCTCGATCCCGGTGATCAACGGCCTAAGCGACCTGGAGCACCCCTGCCAGACGCTGTGCGATGCCCAGACCTTGACCGAAAAGTGGAGCCCCGCCGGCACGTTTGACCCCTCCTGCCTGCACGGCAAAAAGCTGGTCTACGTGGGAGACGGCAACAACATGGCGCATTCGCTCATCGACACCGCCGCAGCCCTGGGCATGGACATCACCATTGTCGCGCCGCACGGCTACTGGTGCGACCCGGCGATTGTCGAGCGCGGCCAGCGACTTGGGGCCAAGACTGGCTCGATCGTCGGCCTGACTGCCGATCCCATCGAGGGCGTGCGCGGCGCCGACTGCATCTACACCGACGTCTGGGCCTCGATGGGTCAGGAAGAAGAGGCCGCCAAGCGGCTGCGCGACTTCGCCGGCTTTCAAGTCGATGAGGCGATGCTGGCCCGCGCCAACCCCGGCTGCCTGTTCATGCACTGCCTGCCCGCCCACCGCGGCGAAGAAGTCAGCGCCGGGGTGTGCGACGGCCCGCAGTCGATCATCTTTGACCAGGCAGAGAACCGCCTGCACGTCCAAAAGGCGATCATGCTGACCTTGATGAGCAAAGGCGCTTGAAGTCCAGACAATTTGCGGTGACCAGCCGGTCGGCGGCGGCGGCGCTGCTGGTCTTGGCCAGTTGTTCGCGGCCGGCGCCCAAAGCCGCGGTGTCCACTGATGCCCAGGCTACCCCGGCCCAGCTGGCCGCTGCAGAAGCCGCCAACCCGGTGGTGGCCCAGGTCGATCTGTCGCCGCTGCGCTGGAAAGACGTGGCGCAGCGCCTGGCTGAGCTCAAGGGCGAGCACGACGCCGAAGTCAGAGCAGCGCTGCTGGCGGCCAGCGACGTGCTGGTGGCCCGCGAGATGGCGGTGGTGGGCCAGGCTCCTGCCGCGACCGAGACGGCTGCGCAAGCCGCGGACCGCTTTCTGGCCCAGGTGTGGGACGGCAAGCGCGGCTGCGCGGTGACCGAGGCGGAGCTGCGCCTGGCCTACATGCAGGATCTCAGCAGCTACAAGCACCCGCCCAGCTGGACGGTGTGGGACTTGCAGAGCGCCTGCTGCGCCGAGGGCTCGGACTGCCCTGTGCTGGAGCAAGAGCGCTGCCGCCAGCAGGTCCGCCCGCACCTGCTGAAGTTTGCCGACGACCTGCGCAAAGCCTACAGCCGCCTGCCCGCCCTGGGTCTGGCGGCTACCGCCACCGAGGTCGCGCTGGCCGAGTCGCCGCTCAAGCAGCGCCACTTGCCGCAGTTTGAAGAAGGGGCCGCGGCCCTGCAGGCGGCCGGTCAGCCCGTCAAGCTGCTGCGCTACTCCTTCTGGAAGCAGAACGTGGCTGGCTTTGAGAAGGCGCCCTTTCGCCGCGCCGATCCCGCCGTTGAGCAGGCCGCCCAAGCCGCCAATTTGGGCGAAGTGCTGGGGCCTTTTGATGGCGACGACGCCCTGCACGTGGCGGTGGTCGCAGCCCGCAAGCCCCAGTCGGTGGGCCTGCCCAAGACCGCAACGGCGACGGAAGAAAGCCCGGTGGCCCTGGCCCTGCGCGCCAAGCTGTGTGGGCAAGCCGCCGAGACCGAGCGCCACCTTTACCGCCAGCGGCTGGTGCAGGGAGCGCGAATTCTGTGGAAGGCCGATGCGCTGACCGGGCGCCTGCCAGCCGCGGCCCTCGACCAGCTGATCAAGCTGCGCGACGCCGGCAGCCAGCAGCCGTAGGCCGGCTACCCCAACAGCTTGGCGGAATTCCTTGGTCTGCCAGGTCGGTCGCTGCGGTCAGCGCTGCGGATGGCGACGGCGCGGGCTCCGGTCAGGTCTTGGCCTCAGCAGCCTCGGCAGTGGCCTTGACCTGCAGCTGCGGCAGCGCGATCGGAATGTGGTGGTGGCGCAGGGCCAGCACGGCCGCCGACAGCACCGCATCTGCCATGCTCAGCTGCCGGCCAAAGTCCTCTATCCAGTAGATCACCTTGGTGGTCAGCCACGCTTCGCCTACCTCGGTAAAGAACAGCAGCGGCGCCGGCTCTGACTGGACCCCGGGCACCGCGGCCACTGCCGGCAGCAGCGCCGCGCGGGCGGCGTCCAGATCCACCGAGATCGGCAAGCGCAGCACCAGCACCCGCGCCACCGGCAGGCCGCGCTGGGTGTAGTTGACCACCAGGCTCTGGCCCACCAGGCGGTTGGGCAAAGAGATGGCCTCGTCGGCGACCCCCGCCAGCACCGTGGCGCGCCAGGTCACTTCGTAGACCTGCCCCACCCACTTGCTGCCGCCGTGGTTGATCTCGACCCAGTCGCCGATCTCATAGGGCTTGTCAAACTGCATGGCGATGCCGGCAAACAGATTGCCCAGCGTGTCTTGGACCGCCAGACCAAGCACCAGCGACACCACCGCCGAGGTCGCCAGCAGCGGCGCCAGCTGAAACTCAAAGACGGTCGCGGCAATCCAGGCCACCACGCTGGTGGCCACCACCCCGGTAAAGGTGTTGATAAGCAGGGCCGGCACAAACTCGCGCATGTGACCCAGGAACAGCAGCTCCATTGCCAGCACTTTCAAGGCTTTGGTAAACACCACCCCGCCCTGAACCAGCACCGCCAACCCGGCGTAGGGCTGCAGGCGCGCCAGAGTCGACTTCTCCAACCAGTCGACCTCCAAGCTGAAATACAGCGCGGCCACCCCCGCCAGCACCGCAGAATGCACCGCCAGATTGCCCAGCACCGCCTTGAGAATCCGGTGGCGCTCTTCTGACGACTGCCGCAACAGCGCCAGGTAGACCACCCACAGCACCACCACCGCAGCCACCAAGATGACCGTGGGCTCGGGTTGGACCAGGGCGTCAATGCGCTGCGGCGGCAGCCAGGGGCCGCGGCTAAGAACCTTCATGGGGGCAAGCTCTTCGATGGTGAACATTCACCAACATGATTGACGGGTTTTACGGCACCCGCTCTCGCCAGGGCAACAGTTGCTGGTGGGCGATGGCGCTCAGCCGCAGCACGTCGCGACCGAACTGCAGAGCGATGGGATTGCCGGCGTGGGCATTGAGCTCGGCGCCAGCACAGGCAGCCGTCAGGTCCATGGCGCCAAACAGGGCGCTGCTGGATTTCAGGGTGTGGGCGGCGCGCTCCAGGGCCATCAAGTCGCCGTTCTGCACCGCCAAATCGACCTGGGCCACCAGCTTGGCGCTGTGCTCCAGGTGCGTCTCCAACAGCTCGCGCCAGGCCTCCAGGTCGCTGTCGACCAGGCTGCCAAGCGCCTGCAATGCCGCCATGTCCAAGCCTGGGGATGCCAAGGGTGCCCTCCGTGTGGGCCCCAATCATACTCCAACGGCGCCAATGTCAACACTGCCGCCTGGCGGCCACGCACCGCAGCAGTGGGCCAAAAATGCCAGCGGCGACCGGAGCTTGGGCTTCCGATCGCCGCCAGAGAAGTGTCGCGCTTGCGCCGCGGTAGGGGGCCTACTTGCGGGCGGTCGGCTTGGCGGCCAGACCGTTGAGCAGCACCGCGTTGTTCTGGCCCTGGCCGACCAGGCCCGTCAGCGCCGCATTCTTGCCGGCCAGGAAGCCAGAGAACGCGGCCGGCTCAGGGGCAATCTGGGTGACCTGGCCCTGGGGCTTGGCAAACTCGTTGAACAGCTTGACCGACACCGCACCGCTCATGGTCGCCGGGCGCGGGCCCTTGGCCTGGGCAAAGCCAGCCAGACCAGCGGTAGCGGGCGAGGCGGCAATCGCGGTCGAGCTGGTGCGCTGCGGGGCGACGGTGCCGGCAAACACGGTAGAGGCAACAAGAAGCTGGGCGGCGACGGCGATGGCGATGAAGTTGCGCATGAGAAACTCCTGTGGGCTGGTCGGGCAGGCGAGGCTGCCACGGTGAAAGGGTCGAAGGGGTCAAGCTCGAAACGGGCGGGCTTGGGCACAGTGCCCAGGCTTTCTTCGTGGGTTCGGGGTGTTGTGCCCTGATGAAGCTCAGACGCCTCAGGCCGCGCCGCCGATCTACGTCGCCCAAACTTTTTCTACTCGCCTTCGCTCTTTCTTAAGGCACCCCCAGCAACTGGCTGATCTTCGGCCACAAATGCCCACTGCCTGCAGGAGGTGCAGCGCCACAGCCAGCGCCTTTGCTGCACGCTCCAGGTCATGGCGGTGCCCTTGCTACAGGCGGTGCACGGCTGCGGCGGCGGCTCCGGCGGAATTTTGCTGGGATCCACGGGGTCCATCCACAGGTCGCAGCGGTCGCAGCGCATCAACCACGCGTTTTTCTTGACCGACCAGATGAGCCGCGCCAGCTGCCTGCAGCGCGAACAAGCCACCAGCGGCGGCAGCGGCGGTAGATCAGCGTCGGCGGGCTCCGTGCGGCCGCAGTGCAGGCACTGAAGCTTGCCGGCGCGATCGCGGCGCCGCGGGCTGTGGCACCACTGGCAGCGCCCTTCGCTGGGCTCGCCGGCGGCGTCAAGGCTCCAGCCGGCGCGGCAATCTGGCCGTTGCAAGCCACTGCAGCGCCAAGAGGTGACCCCTTGAAAGACCCGCTCGACCAGCGGCGATCCGCAAGCAGGGCAGTCTTGGACGCGCAGCGGCGGCTGACCCACCGGCCCGGTCTGGCGCTGGGCGGTCTGGCGCGCCTCGGTCTGGCTGGCCACCCGCGATCGCACCCCCGCACCGCGCAGCGCCTCTACCTGCGACCGCACAAAGTCGCGGATCTGCTGCATAAAGACCGGCCGCTCTGCCTGACCACGGCGGATCTGCTCCATCACTGCTTCCCACTGACCGGTCATCTCGGGCGACTTGAGCTCGGCGACTTGGATGGTCTGGATGAGCTCAATGCCCTTCTCTGTGGCCACCAGGTTGTTGCGCTCGCGGCCGATGTAGGCGCGTTTGATCAGCGTTTCTATGATGTTGGCGCGGGTAGCCGGTGTGCCCAGCCCGCGGTCTTTCAGCGCCCCTTTGAGCGCATCGTCATCGAGTTCGCGCCCTGCCCCTTGCATCGCCGCCAGCAAGTCGGCCTCTGTCATGGCCTTGGGCGGCGTGGTCTTGCCGGTCTTGACGTCAATGCCCTGGGTGGTGACCGCCTCCGCACGCTTGAGCGGCGGCAGCTCGGCGTCGGCCTCTTCTTCGCCACGGGGCGGCCGGCGCGGCGCGGCATCCACCGCCGAAAAGCCTGGGTCTTTCAAGACGGTGCCAGTGGTGCGAAACAGCTCGGCCGCCCCGCCGTCCTGGGGCGTCACAGCGGTCAAGACTGTGGTCTTCTGCTCAATGCGGTCGGGAAACCACGCCGCCAGCAGCCGCCGCGCTACCAGGTCGTAGATGCGCGCCTGATCCTGGGGCAGATCGAGCTCGCCGTCGCGGTACTTGGGCACTTTGTCCGTCACGACCAGCGCGTGGTGGTCTTCGACCTGCTTGGCATCGACAAAGCGACCCGACAGCTTGGGCGGCTCGCCGCTCTTGCCCATGGCGCGGATCTGCTGGACAAACGCCGCGTAGGGCCCGCGATCGAGCACGCCCAGCCACACCGGGGCCTTGGCGGCATCGTCGTCCGTCAGGTGGCGCGACGAGGTACGCGGGTAAGACAGCAGCTTGGCCTCATACAGGGCCTGGGCGATCTCCAGCGTTTGCTCGGCGGTGTAGCCAAATCGCTTGTTGGACTCGCGCTGCAGCGCTGTGAGGTCGTAAAGCAGCTCGGGCTTTCTTCTCTCTTGCTTGGCCTCGACCTTGGTGACCTTGGCCGGCTGACCGATCAGCCGCTGGCGCATCGCCTCGGCCGCCGCGGGGGTGTCAAAGCGCTCGTAGGGTTCTTCAGCCTTGGGCCCTGCTTGGGCAGGCTCTTGCTTGGCCGCCCCCTTGGCGCCTGGCTTGGCGGCATCTGGGTCCGCTGGCGCCTTGCTCAAGGACTTCTGGGGCTCGGCGGGCTCCTGGCCGGGCTTGAACCACTTGCCGCGGTAGCTGCGGCCATCCTCGGTGCGAAACTGGGCAATCAGCGTCCAGAACTCCTTGGGCACAAAGTGGCGACGCTCCAGCTCGCGGTTGACGATCATCGCCAGGGTCGGCGTCTGCACCCGGCCTATCGAGTGGACCCCCTGCTTGCCCAGCGCCTGCGCCACCAGCGTTTGGGCGCGCGTACAGTTGATGCCCACCAGCCAGTCTGCCTCTTGCCGGCAGCGCGCCGCTTCGGTCAGGCCACGAAAATCCGCTTCATCCTTTAGGTTTTTCCAGGCCTGGCGGATGGCCTCTTCGGTCAGGCTGCTGGTCCACAGCCGCTTGACCGGCTTCTCGCAGCCGGCCAGGTCATAGGTCAGGTGAAAGATCAGCTGGCCCTCGCGCCCGGCGTCCGTCGCGTTGACCACCTCAAGCACGTCGGGCCGCTGCAGCAGGCCGCACACCACCTGGTACTGGTCCTGGGTCTGGGCTATCACGCGGAACTGAAACTTATCTGGCAGAATTGGCAGGTTAGAGAAGCTCCACTGCTTGGCGCCGTAGACTTCTGGCTCCGCCGTCTCTACCAGGTGGCCGACGCACCACGTGACCAGCACCTTCTGCCCATCGACTTCGCCCTGCAGATAGCTGCGGCCGCGGCCGGTGATGCCCAGGGCCTCGGCAATCGCTTTGGCCATGGACGGTTTCTCTGCGATTACCAAACGCATGGCATCCTTTGGTGGCTGATGGGCGCCTGGCAGCCCGGGCAGGGTTGGGGCCGGCTGGGTGCCGCGCAGCTTCTGGCGCAGGGTCCGGCGCGCGCCGGCAGCGGTGTACATCTGACCGATGGGGTAGAGCAAGAAGTTCCGGCTCAGGTCGGTCAAATGGTCGGCCAGGGCTTGCGGGTGGGTGGGGCGTTGGCGGCGCGGCGGGGGCGGTGGGGGGCGCGGGTTCGGGAAAGTCGGCACATGCCACACGAATTGCGGCTGGCGCGGCGCTGGGAGTCGGGCGATCGAGGCAGAGGATGGGGTCGGGCAAGGCCAGCAGCGTGCGATCTTGCGGGTGGGCGATGGGGTCGCCGTGCATAGAAGGTTGGCGAAGGTCGGTCGTGGCGAGTCTGCTGGGCCTGCCGGAACTTGGCGAACGCGCTGATCTTGGCGCTGCTTCTACGCGCCACCCCCCAATGCCCATCGGTTAGGCCACATGCCACTGACATCACCGGACAAATTTCCGCGTACCAACACTATGAGCGACCCGCCACTGAAGTGGCGGGCTCGCGGTAAAGGCGGCCGCCTCCGCGGCCTGAGGCCAAGCCCCCTCTTACACCATTGAATCATCACACTTTCGACAGGCCTTGCCCTGAGCCCGCGGAGGCGGGCGTCTCCATCGTGAGCCCGCCACTTCAGTGGCGGGTCACACAACTACCAGTAAACACCCGTGTCCCAAGCTCTATGATGATTGCAAGTCCATGTACTGCAAAGGATCGTCTTAACCAATGGGCATTGCGTCCCCCCATGCCTAGCTGTCTCCCCGCCAGTCGTGCCCACACCTGTAACAAAGCCAGGCGTACTTGAGGTAGTCGACCCGCTCCTGCCAAGCCCTTTGCTTTGCTTGATGTACAGCATCGCCGCCTTGGAACAGGTACAAGAGACCACCGCCGAGTAGGGTCGGGATCAGGGCATATCCGAGGCGCCGCAAGACTTCCCAGAGTGCCAACTCGGCGCTTTGCGCGAGCGCATTGTAGATCATGAGGATTCCGGGAAACAGAAGTACCACTCCCGCCAGCGGGATTCTGAGATCGCGCTGGTGGGCGACCGGCGCTTGAAATCGGCGCGCGAGCTCGGTCATTGCGACGCCGCTGTGCTCGGATTCGCCAATCGCCACTGGGCCGCGGCGGGTGTTCACAACGTGCTCGGCCCTGCCGGAATGCCTGCTTGTTCCCAAAGCAACGATCATCCGCACGGCTTGGGTATCGGTGGATTCGCAACGCGGGCAAGGGGTTGGCATTGCTTTGCCTGTTGGAGGTGGGCTGAGGGTGTTGGGGCCGAGGTACTCCGGTGGCGCTGGCTTTCGAGCTGGGTTGAGGGTTCGGACGGCGGCGATTTGGGCTGCGGTGGCGGTGGTGGCTGCAAGGGCTAGGCGGCGGCGCGCATCGAACTGGCGGTTGGTCATCTGCGGACAGTGAAGCGGGCGCCCAGCCCCCTTGCGGCCAAAGCGCCGCTCTGATCAGCGCGTGTTGGTCATAGCCTTGAGCTTGCTCATGAATTGGTGCACGTCTTCGTGCAATTCGTCAGTCGCCATGTTCATGGCTACCGTCTCCCGTATCAACTCGATCGACGGCGAGCCAGAGCGAAGCCGCCGAAAGAGCGAGTCCTCGTCTTCAAATAGGATCCGCTTGCCATCCAAGACCTTAAAAATGTTCGCGTTGACATCGCGCCACGTCTTGCCCGCCGGCAGCGTTAGGTTCTGCTCGGCAAAGTAGGCGTCAATTTCGCGCAAAGCCGGCACTGCGAGCAGCGCTCCGAGAGCCTGCTGCGCCGCGCGCTTCCAGGCGTCCGGCACGAGCAAGTAGTTTTCGATGTTCTTGCGCCCCCACTCCACCAGATTCTTGTTGTCGGCTGGCGGGTGGAATGCTTTGTCATTGCTATCGAAATCAAACAAGACCAGCCGGCAGGCGCTTGGCTCGATTTGCCTCAGCGCAGTGAAATGGGCTTCGGCCCTGGACTTCATCTCGTGTTTGCTGCCACCGCCCATGGCCTTGAACCGCACCTTGGCCATCGCCTCGCTGGCACCAGTCGCTTCCGCCCACGCGCGCAACAGGCGCTCATCACTGTCGCCCTCGACGTAGACCAAGAACGGCGACTCGCGCAGCTGCGCCATCTCCTCGTTGGACACATCAGACATCGCGTGCAGGACGGCTGTCGTAGCAGGTATCCGCTTGGGAACTTGGCTCAGCAATGACACAATTTGGCTGGCATCCACGCCTTTGACGAACTCCTCTGCGTGCGTAGCGATGAGGAACTGCGTATGCCGCGCCAGCGACTTGCGCTTGAAGTAGTCCAGAATCTCGCGCTGCAGGTTGACGTGCAGGTGGGCATCCGGTTCGTCGAGCAGAATGGTCGTCGGCTGATACCCGTAGAGAAACGCCAGCAACGTCAAGGTCTGATGAAAGCCGCTGCCGCCGGCGATGATGTCGTACTCCTTGCCGTTCTGGCGGTAGTCAACCTGAATGAAGACATCCTTGTTCGAGTCGTAGCGCGGTTGCAGGATCTCGACAGAGAACCACTGGCGGACCATCCTGGCCAGCTCTTTCCAGTCCTCCGGTGGGTCGTAGCCGCGCGGTACTCGGCCGTCTGAGCCGGTGCTCGGATTTGGGCATACCTGCAGCAATAGATTGCGCAAAACGCTGCCGGGCTGCCCTTTGCCCACCTGCTGGCGCCTGGGCGCCACGTCGAGCCATTTCTCGGCCGGCTCCAATCCAGAAAACGGTGGCACGTAGGCGATCCGCGGCAGATCACCCCTGCCCTCGCACTCGCGGAAGTGCGCCCAGCCTCCTTTGGGGATGGCGTAGATCGTCTGGGGCGAATGGTAGCGCAGCTCGACCCCAAAGGCGTTGACCACACCGTCGGGCCCGCGCCACTCCAACTCGATGCTAATGAGGATGAACTCTTGCTTCGTCTTGCCGCCTTGCTGCGGGTAGCGGCGATCGGTCCTGTCCTTCCAGAGCAGGTTGAACTCCGGGACAGGCAGCGCCGTGAAGTTTGGCAAGACGACTTGGATGCCTGTGCTACCGCCGCGCTTGGCTCGGTGGAATTCGTCGACGCAGAACTGCCAGATGGCCAGGGCCTGCAGCACCGTGCTCTTGCCGCTATTGTTGCGGCCGATCAGCAGGTCAAACTGGGTGAAGTCGTAGGTTTGCTCACCGACGCTCTTGAAGTTGCGCAAGGTTAGGCGGTGAATCATCGGAGGGTCCTTGGCAGCAGCGGCCGCCGGCCTGGCGGTCGGCCGCCATTGTAGCGCAGCTTTCGCGGTTCGCACGGTCTTGGCGGGTGGAACTGGCGGGGACCCGGGTGAGTTTGACCAGCGGAGGGGCTGGGGCGGTCGGGAGCACTGCCGGCGCGGTCAATCCGCGGGATTTGATGCGGGCGCTGGGGCTGGGGCTGGGGCTGGGGCTGGGGGCGGATCGGGTATCGGGGTGCCGAAGAGGTCGGCGGTGAAGCCCATGGTAGGCGCCAAGAGGCTGGCACCGGGGCAGGACGCTTGTGGTGGGTTTTCAGCGACCGCATCAATCGCGCGCTAGGCTCACCCCTGTTTGAGCCGCACCAGGAACTCCTCGTCGCGCACTTCGAGGTCGGGATTGGTGCCGTTGTGAGCCAGCATTTCTGCAACGATCTTCCGCGGCACCCCCATACCCTGCGCTTCCATGTAGCCGTAGTCCTGGAGAACGTCGCGAATCAATGGATTGCGGGCGTAGCGACAACCAGCGCGCATCCGGGCCGGGGTGATGCCGTTTGGCAAACGGCCGGGCGAGATGACCTCTAGGCGGTCCGAGTAGAGCGACACTTCTACGGTAGCGCCGGAAAGCAAGTAGTCCCGATGGGCAATCGCGTTGACGATCACCTCGCGCAGCGCCCCTTCTGGATAGACTGAAATGTCTTCTCGACGCGCACCATCGCGCAGGACAGCGTGGTTTTGGGCCGTGCGATGGACAAAGGCCAAGACCTGCTCGACCAGACCGGTCTCGACCAGTTCACCGCGCGCCCCAACACCCGCAAATAGCCCGACTAATGGTCCGCGAAGGCGTGCGCGCTCAATGGTGCTGTAGTCCTTGAGCTCTCCTGGATAGGCTGTCGCGTCGATTCCCGACTGGGGCAGCCGGCTGGCTGGAGCACGACCAAACAAGACCAAGCCTGCCAAAGTGCAAGCAGACTCAGGCGCTTGATCGGCGAGGAACTCAGTATTGGACAAGAGGGTCCGCCAGCCGCCGTGATCTTCGTCTTCGGGGGTAGGCTGGCCGCGCACGCGGCGGAAGTAGTCTTTCAATCTGCGCAGATCGAGATCAGCCCAAGTTGTACCATTTACGGGCGCGGTATCCACTCGGAAAGATTGCCGTTGCGCCATCAGCCGCGCCAGCTCTTCCTGACTTGCTTCGCGGCTCTCGGACCCGACCCGAATGAGCCAGGTTCGGTGCTGATTGTGCCAGAGATGGTGCACCGACCAACCGCGCTCAACGCGCACCACGGCCACATGCTTACCTGGCTGCACATCGCGCAGCACCTCAAAATAGGGAATGATCTCGGGACGGATCTTGTCGCGGCACGCCGTCATGACCCATTCTTCAAGGCGGTCTCTGGCAATGCCGACCGGGTTGCCCTCGTCATCGGCACCCAACACGATGATGCCGCCGTAGGAATTCGTCAGCGCGACGACTTCACGGGCGAATTTTTCATTGCTGACGTCATCGCGCTTGAATTCGACTCCAGAATTTTCCCCGTTAGCAAGAATTTCTAGTAGTTCAGCTCTAGTCATGGTCCACCTCAGTAGCCGTATTTGGCGCGCCGAGTTTCAAATGCCGCTCGCCCACCTTCAAGGATTTGCTCGATCCGTTGCCGAACCAGCGAATCGTCTATGGCCCCCATGCCCGCTGGGTCCAATTTGCCGACCGTCCGCCCAGAGTCGCTAGCCGCTTGCAGGCTGACGACCAGATCCGCGTCGCCGAGCACTGGGATGTTGGCGTTGTGTGACGACACGATGAACTGGCAATTACCCTTGCCTGTTCGGAGTTTTGGCACGATCCCCTCGGCAATGAAGCGGTTGTCCAAGTCGTCTTCGGGCTGGTCAACCACCACCGGCGCCCGCGGGGCAAGCAGCACCACCAGCAAGATGGCCGTGGCAGTCTGCCCTGTAGAAAGCCGCTCGATCTCCTTGAACTCTGGCGGTGCCTCAGGTTCAGCGACGTTCAGTTCAATGTTGGTGGTCACCGGGAGCTCTAGCTCCTCTACCAGCATCGCCAGCTCCGGGCCGCCTGCACAAACGGTATCCGCCTGGGCGAGGGGCACCGATAGCTCCCTGGCCAACGTGCTCGCACCGGCCCGTATCCATGTCGCCAGCTGCGGCAATGAAATCGCCGGATCAGTCTCGATCCGGTCGATGACTTTGTCCAGCCGCCCTGTTAGTCGCTTGCGCAGCAACTCGCAGACAGCGCGACCGTCTCCCGGCAGCACCGTCATACGCGCAGCGTCTTTAAGTTCGCGATTGACCTTCTTCGCCGTGACGCTCAGTGCGCGCAGCTGACCGGCCTTGGCAGCCTCCCACTCTGTGACCAGCTCTGCGCGTTGCTTGATCAAGAGGTCTCGAACTTGCGAGATCTTCAACCGCGCGTCCAGCTCCCCTTTCAGGAGTTCCACCTGGGTCTGCATGCGCACGAACTCCTGGCCGTCCAATCGCTCTTTCTGTAGTTCGCGCAGTACGCCCTCATAGACCGCTTGGGCTTGCTCCTTGTGGGGGTGCCACTGCGCTTCGACGGCGCCGACGGCGGTGCGGGCCGCGGCGATAGCGGCTTGGGCGTCAAGCAGTGCCCCAAAAGCCGACTGGTCGAGTTTTGCGACTGCGCCCGCGAGCCCGGCCAAGATGTCCTTGCGCGGTAATTCAGCAAGCGCCGCTTCACTGACAAATGCAACGTCCATCGGCAGCGCTTCGCGAAGTGAAACAAGCGCTTGTTCTAGCTGATCGATGCGCTCGCGGGCCAGTTGGAAGACGCGCTCCTCGCGCCACAGTTGGGTCCGCTCTTGGAGCCGTGTTCGCACACCCGCCGCTTCGTACTGAGCAAGGGTATTTTGGAGCAGGGGCAGGCCGGCAAGCTTTTCGTCCATAGCCAACAATTGCCTGTCCACGCGCAAGATGTCGGCGCGCGACTTCTCGAGCCTGTCGATCATCACCTGGCGCTCGGTGGCCCAACTTCCATCCGATGGCAAGAAGCGATGCAGCAACCGCGTTCTGCGCACCGGGTCGCGGGCCAGCGCTGAAATTTCATGTTGACCAAAGACAGCCAGTCCTGGCAGAAGCCGGTCGGGCGCAATGTCGAGGATCGCCCCGGCCTCATCGCGCACCACCGGAGGATTTGGCACCACTCGCTCGACGCTGTACCTCGCCTCCGTCGGGTGCTCGACAGCAAGCGCTACCTCAATGCGAGTGCCCGCCCCCAACACCTCCTTGACGAAGAGAAGGTGGCTGCGCTGAGCTTGTTCAGTATCGGGCAGCAGGCCAAAAGCGTAGCGAATACTCTCGATCACCGTCGACTTGCCGGTGCCGCGACCGCCAATCAAGACGTTCAGGCCGGGATTGAAGACCATGGCCTGGCCATCCAAGAACCCGCCCTGCCACCGGATCGAAAGCAGTCGCGGGTGCTTGGGGGCCTCGCTTTTGCCAAGGCGGATGCGGACATCGGGGTCAAGAAACGCTTGGCGCAGACCGTCGACCGAGGGGTGCGACATCTTGATCCAGCACGATGCGCCAGGCTTGGCGAGATCATCGGGCGCTTTGACATCGGCGGCATTCACGAGCGCGAGACCCGAGCGACGAAACGCGGGCAGAATTCGATGGTGCGCGGGGTCTTTGTTCAACACAATCTGGCGATGCTCGATGGGCACCTCGTTCGGATTGCCGGGGATTTGAGCGGCCAGTAAGTTAGCATCCGTCCAGGCAAGTATGCGCGGCTGCCCCGCCAGGGTAGTGAGCAGGCCATTAGCGCTGGTGACATGCGCTGCAATGGCTAAGCCCGCCTGATCGCGCACTTTGGCGAGGATCTGCCCAAAGGTCAGGTTGGCGAGCTGGGCGTTGGGCGCCGTGTTGGCAATGCCAAAGGCGCCGAGGTGACGGTCAAGCGTGACCCTTGCGGTGTCGGGAGGATAGATGCACAGGACGTGGATCCCCTCGCTGGACGACAGTTCAAAGCCCGGGAGGATGGTGATGCCCAAGGGTGCAGCGGCAGCACGGAACTCATCGACCGCACCGACGTGGTTGTGGTCGGTCAAGGCCAGTACCTCGATGCCGAGTTCGTGGGCTCTGGTGACCATCGCGGCCACGTAGGCTGGCTCGTCCGTGGCGCTCGGTTGGCCACTGTAGGTGGCGGCGTAGTGATGCGGATTGACCTGCAGCGCGCAGCGAAAAAACCGCGCGCCACCGGGCAATTGGTTCAGGTTAGCGGGGGGGCTGGGGCTCATGTCGGTCGGTCCTTGCGGTCGCCTGCGGTATTTTGGCCTCCGGCGGCAGTTTGTCCAGATTCGCGCTGGGTTTTGCGGCCGGTGCGGAGCCGGGGGTGTCCATCGGTTAGCTCCGTGACGCGGGCTTGCGCCCCCGCTTCGCGGCCGGCGCGCCCTGCCCGTCCCGCTCGCGGCGGATGCGCTCGAGCAACGCCGAGGCCGGCTCGTCGTTGGGGTCTTGGGGGACGAGTTCGCCTCGGAAGGCTTTGGATAGGATGGATTGGGTGAGGGATGCGTGAACGGCCGAGCTGGCCCGAGCGGCTTCGACG
>CAIXGW010000385.1 GCA_903919145.1 uncultured Myxococcales bacterium | reverse complement strand
GGTTTTGCGACCGGAGGGCGGACATCCCGGCCGCAGATACAATCGACCAACCGAGACGTGGGGACTTCCATGCGCGGTCCCAATTTCCAACTTACCGCGACCGAGGACGGTCGCCCTCCGCCGGAAAAGCAACTTCGGAGTTTGGTTTCAAAAAGGATAGATGCATGTTTCCTAACGAGGCGTTGCCTCAGACCGACGAGATGTAGTATTGGTGAGGGTGTCGGTTGGGCCGGGCAGCCCGAGGGCTGGATTTGAGCCGACCAGCGGCTGGTGCTCCGTTGTGCGGAGGGAACAAAGACCCCACCGACACCGCCATGACGCTACCACGCTCCGTCGCCCAGCTCCAGCAGGACCATGTGGTCTTGGAACTTGAAAGCATCGACCGGCTCTACCTCAACGCCTACGTGCCCAAGCTCACCAGCGCGGCCGGCGTGGCGGGTTTCCTGCGCGGCCATCTGGGCCACCGCTTTGCTTCCACCAAGTATGCCGGCGAAATGACCGAGCGCTTCGTCGCCCAGATGCAGGACTTTCTCCGGCGGGAGGACATTGAACTGGTGCGCTTCCAGAAGGGCCAGCGCAAGGATGACGTGATGCAGGAACGTTTACGTCACTTCAACGCGTCGGAGGGCGTGGTCTTCGTGGGAGTGGCGCAGGAAAAAGTGCGCGTGCCCCGCACGATCCGCAAACACCTCAGTTCGGGCGGCACCATCCCGTGGATCATCTATTCCACGGCCATGATCAATGTCTATTACTGCTACTGCCTGGACCGGGACTTCGGCCCGTTCTTCCTTAAGTTCGCCTCCTACTTTCCCTATCCAGCCAAGCTCTGTCTCAACGGCCACGAATATCTCAAGCGACAACTGGCCCAAACGGGGGTCGCCTTTGAGGCCTTGGACAACGGCCTGCTCTCCTGCGCCGATGTCCCTCGGGCACAGCAGATCTGTGAACGCCTCTCCGCCGAGAAGATCGAGCGGCTTTTTCGCAAGTGGCTGGTCCGACTGCCGCATCCCTTCACCGCCGCCGACCGGCGCGCGGGCTATCGCTATGAACTCTCGGTGTTGCAAGCCGAGTTCGCCCTCACACAGGTGTGGGATCGGGGTACCAGTGGCCGTTGCTTTTTCGAGGAAGTCATTCGGGAGAATTTGGATCTGGGCCGTCCCGAACAGGTCCAGTTAATATTTGGCCGCAAGTTGCAGCGACGCACCGTCGCCCGCGGCCGCTGCCGGACGCGCATTATTACCGAAGGCGTCACGCCTTCCTTGCACGTCTATTACAAGCACACCCACCTCAAACAATATCACAAAGAGGGTCGGGCGTTGCGCACCGAGACGACCATCAATAACACCTACGACTTTGGCGTGGGGCGTCGGCTCAAAAACCTGCCCGCGTTGCGGACCCTTGGGTTCGCGGCCAACCGGCGGGTGTTGGCGGTGGAACGGGTCAGTCACGACTGCCGGATTGGCGAGCAGTCGTTTCAGAAACTACAGCGGCCGGCCCAGGTCGAGGGGCAGCACGCCGCGGCGCTGCCCTTTGGCCAGGCGCGGGTGCAAGCCCTGCTGGCCGTGCTGGTGAGCTTCAGTCTGCAACCCCGGGGCTTTCGCAACGCCCAACTGCGGCCTTTAATCGCCCAGTATCTCGGACTGACGGAAACCGAGATCACCGCGGGCCGAATGAGCTATGACCTGCGCCGCCTGCGCCTGCATGGTCTCATTGAGCGGATCCTGGGCACCCACCGCTACCAACTGACGGAGGCCGGGCTCAAGATCGCCCTCTTCTATTCGCGGACGTATCAGCGAGTGCTGCGACCAGGTCTCTCGGAACTCCACGATCCGCAACTACCCGAGTCCTCAGCTCTGGCCAAAGCCTATCATGCCTTCCAGCGGCAACTCGCTGAGTACTTTCAACTCCAATTGGCGGCGTGAAACTTGACCTGCCTACTACATGTTTTGAATTTCAAGGACTCTAGACCGTTGCTTAAGTATTTGCAGCCTGTGTGCTAACTCACTAGCCTGTCTTTCATGAGATCGAAGACGAGAGTGACCGCTAAAGAAGAAGCCCGTTACCAAAAGCGCAAACTGGCTGTGGACG
>CAIXGW010000384.1 GCA_903919145.1 uncultured Myxococcales bacterium | reverse complement strand
GCTCGGCTCACCGACGTCCAGACCATCGCCGCATTGCGGCGATGCCCGTCCGCGCAGGCGGACGGGGACATGATAGCCCGCCAATTCATTGGCGGCGTTCATGTTTCGGCAACGCCCAGGTTCGCCAACCACGAGCGCCCCTTTCAGCCCTACCCCTTCAACAACTCCGCCAACCCACTGGCCCTCTGCACCCGCGTCTGCAACGCCCGGTCCAGGACTTCTGCGCTGCCCAGCCAGCTGAGCCGCGACTGCGCCCGGGTATTGCCGGTGTAGACCAGCTCGCGGGGCTGGCTTGGCGGGCGCCGCCGCCAGCAGGCCGGGTTGGGGCGGGTCTCTGGCCCGACCGGTTGTGTACGGCAAAGTGTGGTTGGACCTTGGCATTTTCTGGCCTTGGCCGGGCGCAGGGCCGCTATTGGCAATTTTGGTGCCAAAATCGGGGGTTTGAATTTGGCGCAGGGCCATCGTTGGTTCGCCTGGCTTTGCGGATCCTCAACGGAATCTCGCGAGCACCCGCTGGCAGCCCGGGCAATTGACGGCGGCGCGACCTTGGCTATGATGGCGCTGGACGGAATACCTTTCATTCCGTACGGAGATCCATATGAAGACGACCCTGGTCATCGACGACACGGTGATGCAGCGCTTGCGCGAAGAGGCGGCGCGCACCCATCGGACCATTTCGGAGCTGGTGGAGACAGCGCTGCGCGCCATGCTCGAGGCAAAGCCCGTCGCGCCCAGCGCAATTCCGCCGCTGCCGACGTTTCACGGTGGCATCCCGCTGGTCGACGTCTCCAATCGCGAGGCGCTCTATTCGGCGATGGACGAGGACTAGGCCATGTACATGATCGACACCAACGTCCTGGTGTATGCCGCCAACGCCGATGCGCCCGAGCATGGCCGCTGCAGCCAGCTCCTAGATGGACTGCGCCGAGGCCCAGCGCCGTGCTACACGACCTGGAGCATCCTTTATGAGTTCTGCCGGGTTGTGACTCACCCCAGGGTCTTTCGGTCGCCGTGGACTCCAGAGCGGGCCTGGTCTTTTGTGGCGCAGCTCGTCGGCGGACCCAACCTGCGCATCCTCCAGCACGGGGCTCGCCATCCGCAAATCGCCGCTGCCCTGGCGCTTGAAGTGCCAGAGCTGCGGGGCAACCTGGTCTTTGACGCCCACACGGTGGCGCTGATGCGCGAGCACGGCATCCGCAGAATCTGGACCCGCGATGCCGACTTTCACCGCTTTCCGGGCATCGAGGTGCTCGATCCCCTGCGCGAGGCCGGCTGAAGCTGCGGTGAACGCCGGGCGACAGAGGGGTGGCGCCTGGCAGAATCGCCCAGCTGCCGCGCTACTGGCACTTTTAGTGCCAATAGCGGGGTTTTAGAATTAGCAGGGGTAGGCAAGAAGACAACCAAGCCGCTCACAGCCCGCGCCACGTCTGCGCCATGGCTCCGCCAACTCAGTCCCGCACGATCTCAACGAGCCGAACCTGCGGGTCACACAGCGCTTCAGCCAATTCCGCTGCCGCCGAGCGAAGCAGCGCCTCAGCCACGTCCAACGTACAGTTGCCCGCCCGCAGGTGCACGACCAACGGCGGCCGGCCGAAACGGGCGCTCAACGCAAGAAAATCGGCATCCATCGTGACCAGCACATACTCGCCGTCGCGCGCACTTCTGTATACTTCTGCATCTGTAGCTCGGCCCAAGGCCAAATTGGACGTGTGCGCACTCTGTGGGTACAAGTCGCGCAACCGCTCTACAAGCCGCCGCGACAACTGCTGATCAAACAGCAATTTCAAGCGGCCACCCGCACCGTGCCGGTCTCGCGGTCGGCGGCGAAGGAAAGACACGCCGCAATATCTTCGGGCTCGAGTTCAGGGTTGTCTTCTAAGATCGCCTGGACGGACTGGCCCGACGCCAACCACCCGAGCACATCGCCGACGGTGATGCGCAGGCCGCGCACGCAAGGTTTGCCGCTGCGCTTCTCGGGCTCAAAGGTGATCCGCAATCGCCAGTCCATGGGGTGCCGCCAGTAGCGAGGGGGTGCGAAGCAGGGCAAAGCGCCGTGCTTCGCGCTCTCGTCATGCTGCGACCCAGGGCAGGCGGTGTCAAGGTGACTGCCGTCGCTCAGCTTTGAGGGCAGCTCTGCTCAACCCTAGTACCCCAAAGCCTAATTTCATTCCGGGTTCCGGAACGGCCGTGGTTTGGGGTACGGAAGAAGACCCAGCAGTAGGACCCAAGACCTGTGAACAAGAACCGGGTGCAACCCGGATCGAATTAACGGTCTTGGGTACTAGCCGCCCGAGCACTGCTGGCCAGCGCGGGGCGGAACAGGGCCAACTTAGTCGCGCCGGCCTCCTCTGCTATTGGCACTCTTGGTGCCCAAACCGGGGTGTGCATCCACTGCAGGGCTAATCCATCGGCGCGTTCTGCCCATACGCCGCCGCCTGCGCCAGCTCAACGTCGACGGTGAACTGCCCCAGCCACGCCACCTGCTGCTCCGGCGCCACCTGCATCAGCAAGCGCACCACGGCGTTGACGGCGTCCTGGCGCGGGTCGCGCTGTTTGCGCGGCGGCTTGTCGCTGGGCTGCCCGGCCTGCAGGCGCTTGGCCTCGACCACCACCTTGTTCAGCGCCCGGTCCAGCACCGCCACCGGCATGGTCGCCGCGGTGGCGCTCACGGTCTTGGCGGTAGCGCAGTAGGTGCGCAGCTGACGGACCTCGATGCCCAGGCGCTCAGCGCTTGCCGCTTCCCACTGGGAGACTCCTTTGCGAGCCGCGGGCTTGGACGCCAGCAGGGCAAGACCCAGCTTGATGCGGTAGGCGTTGGCCTGGACTTGGGCCTGGTGGCCAGTGTCGGCGAGCTGGGCGATGTAGGCGACCGCGGTCTGGTCTGCGGCGGGCTCGGGGAGCTGGGCCAGCAGCTCGGCGATGGTGGCGGCGGGCATGGGGGAGGCTCCGGTGCGGCAAGGTGAGGTGCTTGCCTTGGCTTTTTGCGGGTTTTGCGGGTTATGTCAACGGGGCTGGGTGGCGGCGCTCCAGGCGTTGGTGGTCTACTTTAGCGATTGCTGTTTTGGTGGAGGAAGGGCGCATCGCCGAAGCGGCGACCCGGCCACGAGCTTGGGCGACGGAGGGGCTGCGGAGTTGCGGGGTTTTGGCGCCCAAACCGGCGTCGGACGCCGCCCTGCGGGTCTGTGTCCGTTGCGCGGGGGAGGGTTGCGGGCGGCGCCCGCCAGCAGGCCGGGTTGGGGCGGGCCTGTGGCGCGACCGGTTGGCCACAGCAAAGGGTGGATGGATGTTGGGGTTTTCTGGCTTTGGCCGGGTGCGGGGCCGCTATTGGCACTTTTAGTGCCAATAGCGGGGTTTTGAGTCTAGCGGAGGCCACGGGCTTCATTCGTCGAGGTCTGCGGCTTCGCCGTCCAGGAACGCCTGGTGCCGCGGGCTCATTTCACGCGCCGGGGCCATGCAGAAGGGGAAGCGGCTGCATCCCCAAAATAGTTCGCCACTTTGCCGGTTTTGCCTGACTTCCATGGCGTGGCCGCGCGAGCACGTCGGTGCCGACCGCTCAAGCCGGCGTTGGCGCTCCAACCGCACGGACTCGCCGTTGGCGACAGACAGACCTGGAAGTCTTTCGCCCAGGCCCCGGACCTCCTTGGCCATGCGCTTCTCGACCGCGCAGCCTTTCACAATTCGGCGAAGGTCATTCAACTCTTCGATAATTGTCGATGCCTCTTCGGCCTCCTCAATCTCTGGCAAGAAATCGAGCAGCACGATGAAGCGCGCGACGCACTGCTCGATGTCCCGGGCCCGCTGAAGGAACGCGACATGCTCAGAGGTAAAGCTACTGCGGTCTGCGCGCCAGGCGCCGCGAAGCACCGTCAGTCTTTCCATCAGTTCGCTTGAGACTCGCTGTTCCGCATGGACTGTTTCCAGCAGTTGGTGGATTTGCTCAATCTCGCCATCGATCTGCAGGGAGTTCGCCATGGCCACCGGGGTTTGGAGCATCCGCAGTCGGGCTCCCAAGCGTGGCCCTGCCCGGCCACCGCCTTGCCGCGTCGACCGGACCTGGGTGGCCGGCCGCATCGAGTCTATGGCAGCCCCTTGGCGGGGTCAACGGATTGGATTTTCTCAGTTTTGCGACAGGTCGACGCCACCTGCGCCCGGCACCGGCGGTAACGGAACTGGGGCTGGGGTTGGTCGAATGCCGGCGCGCAGAATGGCCCGGCCGCCGCTATTGGCACTTTTGGTGCCAATAGCGGGGTTTTGGATTTTGCGATGACCGGCCCCAACCCGCCGCCTGCCGCTGGCGGGCCGCTTGAACGGGTGGCCGACGTACCTTGCGAGCCCGTTGCACGGGACCCTTGGGCCAGGTGGGCTGATCCATGTTGCCATTCCGATGCTTGCGGGGTACCTTGCCGCCACGGGCCGCTGGGGCTCCAGCGCCACACAGGCAGAGATGACCATGGATATTGACGACCGAAAGCGCCTGTACAACGCGTGTAACCCCAGCGAATCGTTGGAACCTACCGACCAGCGCTACCTTGATATCGCCGCGACCCCGCACGCAACCGACGTGCGCGGCCAAGACTGGGTGGCGCAGTTCCGCAGAGAGCTGCTGTTCAGTGATGAACCGCTGTGCAAGCTGGTCACTGGTCTGCAAGGGTGCGGCAAGTCAACGGAGTTCAGACGCCTGGCTCATGAAGTCGCGGATCCTCATCAAGGCGGCATGCTGGCAGTGTATATCGACGCCGAAGCGCGCCTGGACCTGAGCGGGACCGTCGATGTCGTCGATATTCTGGCGACTGTCGTCGAAGCGGTCGAGGCCGAGGTGCTGCGGCTTGAGGGCGGCCGGCCCGGCAAGGCACTACAAGAGGGCTACCTGCCACGGCTTTGGCATTGGCTCAAGACCACCGATGCGACGCTAACGGCCGGCGAGTTCAACGTGGGCGACGCCACCATGCTCACGCTCGAGCTCAAGGCCCGCCCCAGCCTGCGCGCACAGGTTCGCAAGGCGATCAATTCAAACCTGCGCACCTTTGTCGAAGGCGTTCACAACGAACTGCGGCAATTGACCTCGCGGGCCCACAGCGCCGGCCGCGTCGGAGGCGTGCTGGTCCTGTACGACTCGTTGGAGAAGCTGCGCGGGACATCGTCGAGCTATGTGGAAGTGCTTGAGAGTTGCGAGCGCTTGTTCGCCCAAGGTGCCGCCTACTTGCGTCTGCCGGTGCATGTCATCTACACCGTGCCGCCGGCGCTTCAGGCTCAGTCGGCGCTGCGCGGTGCGGCGTTCTTCCCCATGATCAAGGTGCGCCACCAGAACGGCGAGCCCTATGAGCCAGGTCTGCAGGTGGCCAGGGCCTTGGTGCACAAGCGCATGGCGAACGCTGAATTGGCCGACCTGCTGGGCGAAAACTGGGCCTCTCGCTTGGACGAACTGCTGCTGTGGAGCGGCGGATTCCCCCGTGAAATTGTGCGGTTCTTGCGCGAGATCGTCCTGTTTGACAGCGCTCCGACGGACAACGCCCTGCGCGGCTTGCGCGACAGCGTCACTGCAGTTTACCGCGACCTGATCCGCACCGAGGCCTACCCTTGGCTGGCGCAAGTGGCCGTGACCAAGCAGATCACCACGTCGAACGAAGCGGAGCGCAAGATCGCCGATCGCCTTCTGGCCAACGGCGCAGTGTTTCGCTATGTCAATGGCGGCGATTGGTGGGATCTGCACCCCGCCGTGCGGGCGATCGAGGGAGTCGACAGGGCAATTGCCAAGCTTCAGGCCGGCGGGCGATGAGTGCAGACAAAGCCGCGGGGGCGACCTCGGGCGGTGTGCGCGGGCTGGTTCGGGCGCTGAGTCTGGCCGAGGGCTTCTCGCTGTACCTGGTGGTCACACCCTACGCCAAGCATCTGACGGCAGTCCGGCAGGCCGCAATCGATGGCGGAGTGGCTGCGGGCGAGGTGTTCAATCCCTATCGAATTAGCGGTGCTGGCCCAGGTCTAGCGGACGAATGGCCCGCCGCAGCAGTCGAGCAGATGCTCCGCACCGGGACCACCGCCGCGCCGGGGCCGCTGTGGTTGGATCTTACCGCGGCGCCCGGGCCCACGATCGGCAGCGAGCGCGGCCGCGATGACGACGGCTGGGCCGCGGTGTTTCACGCCCTGAACTTGGGGCGCAATACCGTAGCCAAGCAGCTGAATAGGCCGCTGGTCGTGATTTTGCCCCACCGCCTGAGCCAGTTGCTCGCGGCGGAAGCGCCGGACCTCTGGTCGGTGCGCAGTGCCGTCGTGGTCCTGCCGGCGGACCTGGCGGCGCCTGCAGGCGTGGTCGAACTGCCCCAGGTCCTTGTGGAGCTTCCGGCCGCTTCTGCCGACGAGCTGGACACGGCGCTTGCCCAGGTCGAACTTGCCCGCACGAGGTTGGCGCAGGACCAGGCTGAAGTACATGTGATTGCTTTGGCTTCGGCGCAGGGCGTGGCGGCCGGGCGGTTGCTGGAGGCCGGTCGCAAAGACGAAGCGTTGGGGTTGGCGGCCGAGAGCGTGGAGTTGTGGCGCGGCTTGCGCACCCAGCGACCGAGTCGATTCGCAACGGAGTTGGCCGAGAGTCTTCGCAGGCGTGCAGAATTGCTGGAAAGCCACGGTCGGCGCGCCCAGGCCTTGGACGACAGGCGCGAAGCGGTTGAGCTCTTGAGGGCCCTGGCGGAGGAGCGTCCTGGGGAGTTCTCGCCATTGCTAGCCGTGGCGATGGTCGGATTGGGCGCGGCGTTGGTGAGCACAGACGAGCCAACCGAGGGCTTGGCCCTTTCGCAGGCCGCGGTGGCGATGCGGCGCGAAGTCCAAGGCGCTAGCTCTGGTCGGCGTGGTGCCGAAATTGCCAGCGGTCTCGGGGTCGTTGGCTCGGCGCTCCTGGCCCTGGGGCGGTATGACGAGGCCGCCGAGGTGGCTCGTGAGGCGGTTGAGATTTATCGGGAGCTGGGAGCCAGCAAGCGCAGCGGAGTGGATATCTTGCTCTGTATCGCGCAGATGCAGCTCGGGGATGCCCTGTTTCGGGCAGGCCGATTCGAAGAGGCTCTGGTCCCGACCCGCGAGGGCGTCGAGGCATTGCGCGAACTCGCGCGCGGCCGAGATGCCGCGTTTGGCTCTATCCTAGCCGTGGGACTGAAGAGCCAAAGCGCCATCCAAACCCAGCTAGGCCAGTTCGACCAAGCGTTCGCCTCTGCGGGCGAGGCCTTGCGACTCGCCATCGGCGATCCGCTCGCAAATCGGGAGGACTTCAGGCCAGTCCTGGCAAAATGGCTCTCCTCCTACCTCGCCGCCGGCGCTCAGGCCGGTGTGTCCGTCGACACAGGGCTGGTCGCCGCGGTCCAAGCCCGCCTGGGACTCGCCGGCGCACCGGCGCAGGAAGAGGCTTGAGATGTGGGGGACGGGACTTTGGCCTGACCGACAGCTGCCTTGGCCGCGGCGGCTTTGCCAGAGTTCAGGAGTCCGCCGGATGAAGGTCGCACTTCGCCGCTATTGGCACTTTTAGTGCCAATAGCGGGGTTTTGAATTTAGCGGTGGCCTAAGAGGGTGTTTACATTCGACCAGGATTCTGCGATAATCCTCCACGAAGTTGGGAGGTTACTCATGAGCAGTCCTCAGCCAG
>CAIXGW010000383.1 GCA_903919145.1 uncultured Myxococcales bacterium | reverse complement strand
CTTGCCCGGTGCTGTCTTGCCCGGTGCAGCCTTGCCAGCGGGTCGGCCTTTTTGGGTGGGCAGAATCAGGCTGGGCCGCTCGCCAAAGGCAAAGTTCAGGGTCGCCGCGGCAAACGTCAGCTCGACCGGCTGAAGCAAGCGAAACGGCTTAGAGGGCTTGACCGCGGTGCCCGCTACCAGGGTGCCGCCGCGGGCGCCGAGATCGTGGACCTCAATGACGCCATTGGCGTGGGTGATCTTGGCATGGCGGGGCGCCACCGTCTTGTCGTCCAGCTGAACCTGGCAGGCCTTGTCGGTCCCAACAATGACTTCGTCCCCAGACAATTCATAGACCTTTCCGCCATCCGCCGCGGTGAGCTTGCCCCAAATCACCGCCTTGGCTGGCGCTGGAGCTGGCTTGGCGGCCGCAGGGGCAGGAGCCGCAGCGGCTGGCGGGGCTGGCGGCGGGGCGGGCGACGCCGGCGCGCTCGCCGCCGTGGCTGGGGCTGCGACCAGAGACAAAAGGGCACAAGCCCAGGCGATCCTCAGACAAACGGACATGCTGGCTCACTTTGGCAGGGGCAGGTGCGGCGGACGGGCATCGCGCGGCGCAAAGCTCACCTTCGATTATCCAGGCGGCAGGGTCAAGCGCCAGCGAAAAAGTTACTTGCTGGCAACAGGTTGAGTTAGCTCAAGCGCCAGCTGCTGCAGGGCCAGTGGCGGCGCTTGCAGGCGGGCCCCGTCCAGCTCGGCCACCGGCCTTGCCCCGATGACGGCATTGAGCAACAGCATCCAGCGCACCTGAGCCCGATCTGCTGGCCCCAGCCTCACAGCGGCCACCGCGGGCTGCCCTAGGGCGCGCAGCCGCTCAGCCAGGGCCTGCAGAGAGGTCGAGCGCACCGGCCAGCTGTCGGGCCCTGGCGTGGCCAGCCGGCCATCTTCCAAGCCCAACAGCAGGGCGGCTGTGGGTGTCTCGCTCCAGTTGCCTTGGGCATCGCAGAGCACGGCATCGTCAGCCCCTTGACCCAGCGCCCAGTGGCGCCAGGCCAAGTCTTCGCCAATGCTGGTGATCTTGGCTCCAGCCCAGCGCCGCGGCCAGCGCGCCGGCCCCGCTGTGACCAGCCGCACCGGCCCCGCCGCTCGCTCATCGGCCGCCAGGGCCCGGGCGCTCAGCTCCAGGACACCGCCAACAGCCGGCTCGGCCAGGCTATTGCCGCCGTCGGCCCACCAGCGAATCCGCAGCCGCCACAGAGGCTCGCCTTGGCCTGATGGGTCAGGACATTGGGTCAAGTAGTGATCAATCTGCTGGCGCAGCGTCTCTAGCGGCGGCGGCGGCAACCCGACTTGCGCTGCATCGCGCTGCAGGCGCGCCAGGTGCAGCGGCCAGGTGGCCGGAGGGCCGCCCTGCCACAGCAGCGTGGTGTAGACTCCCTCTCCGACCTGGGCGCCGCGCGGCAGCTCGCTCATTGCCCGCCCCGCAATAGCTGCAGAATTGCCAGGGGAGACTGGGCCTTCAGGCAGGTCTCGGCCCACTCCGCCTCAGGCTCAGAGTCGGCCACCAAGCCCGCGCCCACCCCAAAACGCGCCGTCTGACCGTCTAGCCACAGGGTGCGGATCGCCACCGCCAGATCCGCGCTGCCATCGGGAAAGGCCACGCCCAGGGCCCCGCAGTACGGACCTCTGCGCCGCCCTTCGAGCTGGGCAATCACGCGCATTGCCTGGATTTTTGGGCAGCCAGTCACCGATGCCGGCGGCAAGGTCGCCCGCAGCAGCGACCCAAGCTGCCCCGGCTCGGCCAGCTGGGCGGCGACCTCGCTCTCTAAGTGCCAGAGGGTGGCATAGCCAACAGTCTCAAGCATTTCTATAACTTGCACAGAGCCGGGCACCGCCGCACGCTGCAAGTCGTTGCGGACCATGTCGACAATCATGGTGTTTTCAGCCCGTTCTTTGGGAGCTTGCCGCAAGGCTTGCGCCTGGGCCGCGTCTTGGGCCGGATCGGCGTGGCGCGGCGCGGTGCCCTTGATCGGCCGGCTGCTCACCTGCTGGCCGCGCACACTCAAGAACCGCTCCATTGACCCGCAGATCAGCTGGTGGCGCGCGCCCTGAAACACGGCGGCGTAGGGCACTGACTGCACGGCCTGCACCGCCGCAAGGGCAGCCAGCGCGTCGGGCCAGCCGCCAAAGGGCAGCGCGGCCTGGGCCGTCAGGTTGACCTGATAGACCTCGCCAGCGCGGATCTTCTCCAGCACTTCCGCGGCCGATCGCCGATAAGCCGGCCCCTGCCCGGCCAGGTCCGCGGGTAAAGGCGGGAAGGCGCGCTGCCACGGCTGGGGCGGTGCCGGCAGCACCACCCTTTGGAGGTGCTTGGGATCAAAGCAGATCCACTCCGCATCGCCCTCCGCGCCAACGCTGTACCCCGGCAGCTCCAGCGCAGCGCCCAGCTCGTAGCTCCAAAACCCGGCCACCGCCCAGCCGCGGCGCAAATCGGCGTCCAGCTGGGCAAAAATCTCTAGCGCGGCAGCCTGACTGCCTGCCCTTGGCAGATGGAAGCAGCGCTGCGCCGCCACATGCTGCGCAGCAACCGCAAGGGCCTGCGGCGGATCGCCCGTGGGCCCGCCCAGCGCCGCCCAGCGCCGCGGTCCGCTGCCGGTCATGGCCCAGGACCACGCGGGTTGGCTGCTTGGCGCGCTGCTGGTTTGGCGTCCCCTCATCCTGTGCTCCGCGCCGCCCTGCGGGACCGACGGTGGCATGATACCCTTGGCGGCCGCGCGCCACCACGAGCGCCCAGCTGTGCCATGACCGAGCCCGACCTGCCCCCAGCCTTGGCCGCCGCCCCCGCCCTGTCAGCGGCCGAAGAGGCAGCCGGTATCGCCACCTATCTGCTGGCCCTGGAAGAGTGTTTCCTGGCCATCCGCGGCCGCGGCGTGCAGTGGTCGCGCGCCGACCGCGATGAGGCAGAGGCCTGGCAACGCGCCGGGGTGCCTTTGGGCACGGCACTGCGGGTGATTCAAGCGCGGGTGCGGGCCTGGAAATTCCGCCACGGCGATCTGGCGCGCCTGCCGATGGCCCTGGCCTATTACGGCCCGGCGGTGCTGCAGGCCGCAAAAATGCTTGGACCGCTTAGGCTTGGCCAGCGGCAGACTTCGGCGATGCCGGGGACCCCAGCGCCGTCGCCCAGCTCGCCTGCGCCGGACTCGGCGGCATCCCCCGCCGATCCGCCGTATTTTGCCGAGCTGTTGGACCCGCTGCCTCAGCTGCTGGCTCAGACCCACCACCTGGCCTTGCAGCACGCCTACCGCAAAGCCTTTGACGCGCTGGATGAAGCCCAGCGGCCGGCCGCCGGGTGGGACCGCGACCCGCCCCCCCAAGGGCAACCAGCCGACCCCCTGGCCGTCCTGGCCAAGATTCGCAGCCAACTGCGCAAGCTGACGGTGGCCGGCCTAAGCGATGGCGAGGCTGCCGCGCTCCAGGCGTGGCTGACCCCGCAGGTGGCGGCGCTGACGCTGCGCTTGAGCCGCAAGGCTGCCGCCGAGCGAACTGCAGCCCTGGAGGAGGCGTGGCTGGCCGAGCACTTGGCCCTGCAGGTCCCCACCCCGTGGGGCTGGCTCGACCCGCGCGACGCCTCGTGATACAAGCCAGCGCATGAACGCGCGACCTGAAGACCGCCGACCCTGCACTGCCGAGACGCCCGCAGATTCCTGCCCCTTGTGCCAGGGCCAGGGCATCGTGGTCTCAGCCCACAGCGAGTACGCCGTGGCCGATGTGTGCACGCATCTGGCCAATTGCGCCTCTTGCCGAGGCACTGGCTACCGCCGCAGCCGCAATGACGCCGGCTATGAGATCGCGACGCCTTGCGCGCTCATTGGCCTACGCCGCCGGGCCAATCTTTTCAAACTAGCCAAGATTCCGGCTCAATTTTCAAGCTCAAGCTATCCGTCTTACCAGCCGCGCACCGAGTTGCAGCGCGCCGCCAAGCTGGCCCTGGGCAGCTTTCTGGCCCAGCTGGCGCGGGTCGAGATCGACGCCAACGGCGAGCTGCCGCCGCGCTTGCGTGGCATTGGCCTGTCGGGTCCGCCGGGGGTCGGCAAGACCCACCTGCTGGTCGGCGTGGCGCGCATCTTGACGCTGGACTACGGTGTTCCCGTTCATTTTGCTGACTTTTCGCAGCTGCTGTGGTCGCTGAAGGCCGGCTACGACGCCGGCACGTCAGAGACCCAGCTGATCCGCCCCCTGGTCGAAGTAGAAGCCCTGTTCATTGACGAATTGGGCAAGGGCCGCGCCTCGGAGTGGGAGCTCGGCGTGCTGGATGCCCTGATCAGCGGGCGCTACAACCGCGGCGCGCTGACGTTTTTTGCCACCAACCACCCCTACCGCGAAAACCGCCCGACCCAGCCCGCCGACGCCCGCCGCTGGGCAGAGAGCCGCGAGGACCCGCGCATGGAGCCGCTGGAAGCCCGGGTGGGCGGCCGCATCGCCAGCCGACTGTCGGCCATGTGCGACTGGCTGGAGGTCGATGGCGCCGACGCCCGGCCCGGCAGCTGGCAGACCCCCGGGCGCGGCGGGAGAACCGCTTGATCTGCCCGCGGTGTGGTGCCGACCAGCCCCAGGCCCCCGAGTGCGCCCACTGCGGCATCCTGATCGCCAAGTACCTGGCCCGCGCTCTCCGCCCGGCCGAAACGCCCCCAGCGCCGGCAGCCGCCGACGCGCCGCCGCGGCCCACCACAGCCAAGACGACTCCGGCCGAGCCACCGATCGCCGCGCCGCCAGCGGGTCCGCCGGCGGCAGCTGCCGCAGCGCCCGGGCAGGTGTGGCTGACCGCAGAACAAAAACGCTTGCTGTTTGTCAACCTGGACCGGCTGCTCAGCGCTTCGGTGCCGCTGCCAGAGGCCATGGAACTCGCCGGCCAAGCCGTTGGTCGGCCGGCGACCAAGCCGCTGCGCCAGCTGGCCGGCGCTCTGCAGGCCCACGGCGATCTGCTGGCCGAGCTGCGCCGCTATCCGGGCCTGATGGATCCCGTAGAGACGGCTTTGGTGGCCACTGCGCTGCAAGCGGGAACCCTTCCCGCCATGTGCGGCAGGTTGGCGCGCCGGCAGCAGCACGCGGCAGAGCTCAGCGCCCGCCTGCGCGGCGGCCTGGTGTATCCAGCGCTGGTGTTGGCTTCGTCGGCGGTGTTGACGCCGCTGCCCTTGGCGTTTTCGCAAGGGGTGGGCGCCTTTCTTGCGGCAGCGGCCTTCAACCTGGGGGCGCTGGTCGCCTCTGCCGCGGCGGCGCGCTGGGCTTGGCGGCGCTTGCAGCGCAGCGAGTCGGCGTGGGCCATGGCGGCTTTCGCCGAAGCGATTCCCGGGCTGCGGCGCGCCGTCCATGCGCGGCGGTGGGCCCTGTGGTTTGAGGTGCTGGGGCTGACGGCGCAAGCCGGAGTGCCGCTGACCGAAGGCCTGCGCCTCGCCGGCGCGGCCACCGGAGAGCCGGCCGGCGTGCGCAACAGCGCCGGCGTGGCGACCAGACTCAGCCATGGCACGCTATCGCAGGCCCTTGCCAGCTGTGACGGAGTACCAGAGAGAGCTGGCGGGGCCCTGCGCGCCGCAGAGAGGAGCGGCCATCTGGCCGATGCCTGCTCAGAGCTCGGCCAGGAAGCCCACGCTGCCTACGCCCGCCACCTTGGCTGGATGGTCGCCGCCCTGCGCACCGCCGCGATGGCTGCCGTCGCGCTGTGGGTGGCCTGGTCGGTAGTGCAGCAAATGAGCGGACTTATCGGCGATCCTCTGTCGGCGCTGCCTGGACCAGCGGGCGAAGAACTGCGCCGCGAGCTGGAGCGGGCCATGCCGAAATTGCCGATGGCGCCGTGACGGGCCCGCCGATCGCCCAAGGTCCCCTGGCCCACCTGCAGGCTGGGCGGGCGGCGCCGCCCTCCCATAGCAGCCCCAGGCTGCAAGCTGCCCAAGCCCATCGCCAAGGCACGCCAGCAAGGTATTCTTGTCGGCGTCCCAACTGGAGTGCGAAATGAAGACAATCCTGTGGAGCTTGGTCGCCGTAGTCGTCGGCCTCGGAGGGGGCGCGCTGGTGGGTCAGCTCACCCATCCCCGCGCAGAGGTGCCCGCTGCAGCGGTCCAAGCACCAGGGGTAGAGCCTGAGCCGCCCCAAGGCCAGGCGCTGCCGCTGTTCGCCGATCCCACGGCCACAGCTGTGGCAGTTCCTGGCCCAGCCGCGGCAGCCCCTCTGGCCAAGCCCACCGAAGCCGCCGCCGCCGCAGCCGCAGCCGCCGCACCCACGGCGATCCTGGTCATTCCCCATGGCCCAGGCCGGTTTGCAACGCTGGACCTGCAGGCGGCCGAGCTGAGTCAGCTCAGTGTGTACCAAGGCACCCTGGCGCGAGACGGCTTGGCCAACCTGGCCGCGATCAGCCGCGCGGCCAAGATCGCGACCTTGCGCGGCCCGGAGCCCAAGGTCGAGCTCTTGCACCTGGGATTCGATCGCCAGGCTCAGCCGGTGGCGGCGCATGTGCGGCTGACCGACGGTCCAGCGGCCGGCCAAGAAGGCATGGTATTGCTTAGAGTTCCCCGCAAGGAGCTGCCAGATGCCGCGGTAGCGGTGCTGCCCATCGCCTCTGAGCCGGCCGAGCCGGAGCCCGCTGGTGCCGAGCCGCAGCCCTGATCCGGCCGAACAGCACCTCAGTCAAAATTCATCAATGCTGCCAGCGCCCTATCGCGACAGCTAGACTTTTATCAACTTTCGGATCGGCAACGACCGGGTCGAGCCACCTGGCCACTGCCTGCCGATCGTCTAGTCGTCTGCGTCGCAAATTAGTCCACAAGTTATCCACAGGTCGCGGCTACTTCTTAAATTTGTACAAACTTATCATACAGCTACTATCAACAGGCCGAAGGACAACCTCTGCAACCCGGGTCATGATCATGCGCCAACAGCGGACTAATTGACGATCGTGAGCTAGACGATCGCAGAATCTACCTTCTTCCTGGTCTGAGCCAGCTCCTACAGAAACCCATTTAAAGTTATAATATTCAACGTATATTTGGCAATTTTTCCCTGGAGACGTCAGCACTAGACGCTTGTCAACTTTTTCGTTTGGAGCCAACATCTGTAGCAGTTCGGATCGGGGTGTTGGAGGGCCACAGCGGTGCTTCGCAAGGGCCATGGGAGGGAGTGGTGCAAAGCTCAGGCGCAAAACCGCAGAATCGACTGATGGCCGCTGGCGCTGGCAGTGCTCGCCCAGGGCCCGGACAGACGGCGCCAGTACAAACGGCGCGTTCGGCCTTGGCAATGGTGGCGCGTCAGGGTTCTAATGCACCTGGGGGCAGCGGCAGCGCCGTGGGTCCGTTTGGCAAATCCGCCCTGAGGAGCGACATGGCCAGTCAAGGCGCCGATGACGACAAGAAGGGCCGCTCTCGCACCATCCCGGCGCGCCGGCTAACCCGCGCCGAGATCAACGAAGGCATCGCCCTTTCGGACTACATGGACTACCGGCGGCCGCGGGTGCGCTCAGAGTGCCGCGGCGGTGTGCGCCCGTGCCCGTTTGTGGCCTGCAAGCACCACTTGTATCTGGACGTGAATCCGGCCACGGGCTCTATCAAGATCAACTTTCCCGACATCGAAGTGTGGGAAATGAGCGAAACCTGTGCCCTTGACATCGCCGAGCGCGGTGGGCTGACCCTGGAAGAAGTCGGATCGATCATGAACCTGACCCGCGAGCGGATCCGCCAGGTCGAAGTGGCCGGCCTGGAGAAGCTGCAGGCTGAAGAATACGCCGTGGACCTGGAAGACGTGTTTGGCAGCTGAGACTCGCCAGCCGGACCTTGGCAGCTGAGAATTGGCAGCGCCGGCCCTTGCCGCGGAACTGACTGGGTTTTTGGATTCTTTCAGAAGCCTGACGCGCGCCAGCAGCGCTTGGGCAGGAGCCCCCGGCATGACCAGTGTGCGGATTGCCCTGATATCAGTGTGGGACAAGACCGGGATCGTGCCCCTGGCGCGCGGCCTGAGCCAGCTGGGCTATACCCTTGTGGCTACAGGCAAAAGCGGTGCCGAGCTGGCAGCTGCAGGCCTGCCCGTGGTCTCCGTAGAGCAGCTGACGGGCGTGCCAGAGATCCTGGGCGGGCGCGTCAAGACCCTGCACCCGGCCGTGCATGGCGGCATTTTGGCTCGGCGCGATCGGCCAGAAGACCTAAAGACCCTTGAGGATTTTGGCGTTGCCCCCGTCGACGTGGTGGTGGTCAACCTCTACCCCTTTGGCAAGGTGGTCGCTGAGCCCGGCACCACCTTTGAAGACGGCATAGAGAACATCGATGTCGGGGGCGTGGCGCTGCTGCGGGCGGCGGCCAAGTCCCACCGCGACGTGTGGGTGGCCGTTGATCCGCAAGACTATCCGCTGCTGCTGCGCAAGATGGCCGAGGCCGGCGGCCACTCTGAGATGCGCAAAGACCTGGCGATCAAAGCTTTTCGCCACACCGCGCACTACGACACGGCTATCGCCCACTGGCTGGACGGCTCCGCTGGCCCGGCCTCTGCTGCCAAGCCCACCGAGCTGGCCCCGCAGCCTGCCGCCGCTGCGCCGAGCCAACCCGCAGCTGCGCCCCAGGCCGCTGGCGAGCTGCAGCTGGCGCTGGGCGACCAGACGGCGCTGCGCTATGGCGAAAACCCGCACCAGACTGCCAGCCTGTGGCGCGACCTGCGCGGCGAGTGGGTCCAGGCCGCGCCGTATCAGCTGCTCAGCGGCAAGCCCCTGTCTTTCAACAACCTGGTCGATGCGGACGTGGCCTGGAGCGCCGCGCTGGACCTGCCGCCCCACCTGTTTGGCGCGGTGGTAGTCAAGCACGCCAACCCGTGTGGCGCCGCGGCCATGCAGATGTCGATGGCCGCTGCGGTATTTCGCGCCATCGATGGTGACCCAGTCTCGGCCTATGGCGGCATTGTGGCGCTCAACCGGCCAGTCGACTTGGCGGCGGCCCGCGGCTTGGCAGACAAGTTTCTAGAAGTCATCCTGGCCCCGTCGTTTGAAGATGAGGCCTTGGAGCTCCTTGGGGCCAAGCCCAACTTGCGCTTGGTGTCGATGGGCAAGCGCAGCGAGTCGCGGATCCTGCGCGAGGTCAAGATCAGCCACTTTGGCGTGCTGGTGCAGAGCCCTGACGACGGCCAGGCCAGCCATGAAGCAGAGACGCTGGCGGCTACGCGCGTGGTCACCGCGGTGGCCCCCGCCGCCGACCTGCAGGCCGCCATGGCAATGGCCTGGAGCGTGGTCAAACACGTAAAATCCAATGCGATTGTCCTAGCTGATGACTTTGGAACCGTGGGCATTGGCGCTGGCCAAATGAGCCGGGTCGACGCCGCGGTGATCGCCGCCGGCAAGTGCCGCAAGGGCTACAAGCCGCTGGTCGCCGCTTCCGACGGCTTCTTTCCCTTTGCCGATGGCCTTGAAGTGCTGGTGCGCGCTGGCGTCAAGGTCATCATCCAGCCAGGGGGCTCCAAGCGCGATGATGAGGTCATTGCCGCCGCCAACGCCGCCGGGCTGGCAATGGTGATGACCGGTGTGCGGCGCTTCCGCCACTGAGGTCAGCCGCCCCATGGCCATGGCGCCCACAGCCCCCATGCGTGTCGTAGTCATTGGCCACGGAGCCAGAGAGCAGGCGCTGGCCTGGGCTTTTTGCCGCTCCGGCTGGCAAGTGTGGGCCGTCCAGCCCAATCCGGGCATGGCGCTGGTGGCGACTGCGCTGCCCCATGCCGGCTCAACTGCCGCGTCTCTGGCGCAGGCTTGCCGGGCGGTGGCGGCTCAGCTGGTGGTGTTTGGCCCCGAGGCGCCGCTGGTGGCAGGCGCAGGCGATGAATTGCGCCGCGCAGGCCTGACGGTGCTGGGGCCCGGGGCCGCGGCGGCCCAACTGGAAGGGTCCAAGGTCTTTGCCAAGCTGTGGATGCGCCGCCATCGGCTGCCCACAGCAGAATTCGCAGTTTTTGACCAGCCTGACGCAGCGCTGGCGTGGGCGCGCGGCTGCGACAGGCCACCCGTGGTCAAGGCCGATGGGCTGGCGGGCGGCAAAGGCGTTTGCGTGCCCGCCGACCTCGCCCAATGCCAGGCAGCGCTAGAGGATTTGCTGGTCCACCGCAGCCTGGGCGTCGCGGGCGAGCGCGTGGTCTTGGAAGAGCGCCTGGAGGGCAGCGAAGTCAGCGCCATGGCCTTGGTCGGCGATGGCCATTTTGTGCTGCTGCCGCCGGTGCGCGACCACAAGCGCGCAGGAGAGGGCGACACCGGCCCACAGACCGGAGGCATGGGCGCGGTGGCACCGGCGCTTGCCCCTGGCGTTCAAGGGGATATCGCCCGGCGCTGGCAGGCCGTGGCCGATACGATCTTCGCCCCTGCCGCAGCGGCGTTGCAGCGCGACGGGCTCGACTACCGCGGAGTCCTCTACGCCGGGCTGATGATCACCGCCCAGGGCCCCAAGATCTTGGAGTTCAACGTGCGGCTTGGCGACCCGGAGGCCCAGGCCCTGTTGCCGCTCCTTGGCGATGGATTCGCGCCGCTCGCGGCCAGGGCGGCCCGTGGCGAGCTGACCCGCAGCGAAGTCCTGCCGATTCCAACGCAATTCAGCACAGCGGTGGTAGTTGCGGCCGCCGGCTACCCCGGTGCCAGCGGCGGCGGCGAAGTGGTCGAAGGGCTGGCGCTGCCCGAGCTGGTCGCCCCGGGTGGGCAAACGCTGGTATTTCAAGGAGGCACCATCCAGGGCCCAGACGGCCAAACCCTCAGCCGCGGCGGCAGGATCGCCACCGCAGTGGGCATCGCCGCCAGTGCAGAAGCCGCCACTGCCCTGGCCTATGAGCGCGCCCGGCAGATCCGCTTGAGCGGAGGCTGGTTTCGCCGCGACATCGGCAGGGCTTGAGGCGGGTCTCCAGGCCCAACTTTGGCCGGGGATTCGCCCGCGACCGCACGCAGACCTTGACCAGAGGGCGCCGCTTGGCGGACGCTACGCGGGTTGTGGCGGCTGCCTTGCCGCCGCGGGAGTTGGGATGCGGGTCCAGTGCGACCATTGCGGATCGTCGTACACCCTTCCCGAAGCCCGCGTGGCTCCGGGTCGGCGTCTGCAATTCCAGTGCCGGCACTGCGATCATCGGATCCAAGTCCAAGTTCCTGCTGAGAATCCCGCTGCCAGAGCGGCGCCCATGGCCCAGGCCAGCCAAGCTCCCGCCGCGGCTGCCGCAGCTCCGCCCAGCTCGCGGGTGCTGTGGTTTGTCAGCTCGCCGTCTGGCCAGCAGCAACGCATGGACAGCGACGGCGTGCGCGCGGCCATCCGCGACGGCAGCGTCAATCGCGACACTTGGTTGTGGCGAAAGGGCCTGGCGGAGTGGCAGCGCGCAGGAGAGGCCCAGGATTTTGCCGATGCGTTTGCGGTCTCGCCGCCGCTGCCGCCGCCAGAGGAGCCGCCAGACAACACCTTGTCGGCCCATCCGGTGGTCGAATACGCCAGCATTCCGGTGGTGTCTGGGGCTCACATAGCCGGATCGGCCTCGGTGCACCGCGGCTCGGGCTTTCAGACGGACCAGCGCGCCATCCCGATGCCGATCATCCGCGCCAACAACCTGGCTCCTGAAGCCGAAGCCGCCGCCGACCGGCGACCAGCCGGCCCAGCCCAGCGCCCGTCGCAGCCGGTGGGCCCGGGCCGGCCCGCTGCCGCGGCCAGCCGCCCGGTGTCTCAGGAATCTGGCCAACGGAGCGAGGGCGGCCCAGCGCGCTCGGCCGTTCGCGCTGAGCCAGCGGCCCGCCGCCCAGCCCGGCCCGATTCAGAGACGCGCACCGCCGCGCTGGACGTCGTGACGCCTACGGACCGCGAAGACGGCGATCGCGACAACAAGCGCTGGTCACCGGCCACCGACACCTACACCGGCCAGCGCGCCCGCATGACCCGGCGGGTCGACGAGGGCGATCGCGACGCCGCAGTGGCCTGGGCCGACGAGCAGAAGCGCTTGCAGAACGATGTGCTCGACCTGGCCCGTCAGCTCCGCGGCTGGCAGCGCGTGGCCGTGGCGGCGCTGGTGTGTCTGGCCGTGGTGCTGCTGGTCACGCTGGCGATTGCCTACCAGTACCGCCAGGCCCAAGACGCCGCTGACAAGTGCGGGTCGGCAGCCAAAGTCGCGGCAGACTCCAAGCCCTGACCCTCAAAGGGTCTTGCCTGCTGCGCGCGCCCCCGCACACCGGCCAAACGCGACCCAACCTCCCAGGCGCCTGACGGCGGCCCGCGTTGACACGTTGGCCTGGCGGAACTTATCGCAAATACCTGGACTTCTTCACCAAGCCTTTAGGGCAAATGCCAGCCCAGCTCAAAGGGCAGCACAATGCCCTGGCGGCTCCAGGCGACCTTGCCTTGGGCATCCAGGACGATGGTAGTCGGCAGCGCCCGGACTTTGTAGGCGGCGTCGATGGCCTGCGTCTCGGCCACGACCGCAAAGGACCGCGGCTGGCTGGCCAGGAATGCGCGCGCCTCCTCTGCGTCTTCGGCGGCAATGCCCAGCACGGTGACCTCGGGATGGCCGGCAGCAAATCGATCGATGGTGGGCGAGGTCACCTTGCACGCCGGGCACCAGCTGGCAAAGAAGTACAGCACCACCGGCTTGCCGCGCAGTTGGCTGAGCTGCACCGGCTGACCCTGCAGGGTTTGGGCGGCAAAGTCAGGGGCCTGTGCCGGCAGCTGCACGCCACCGCGCAGCGACTGCACGGCCATCCACACCAGCCACACCAGCGCCAAAGTCCATAGCCAGCTGCGCAGCTCTCTGGCCAGCCTGGAGCGCCACGGCAGCTTGTGGCCCGCCGCCGGCGCCAGTGGCTCGGCGGGCGCATGTGGGCTTGGGGGCGCGGTGGGGGCCGGCGTGCTGGGGTCCAGGTGTAGTTCGCTCATCGGATTCCTTTGGCGCCAGCATAGCAGCGTTGGCCCTTGCCGTGGCATCCTGGGCGGCTGTAGGAGCCTGACCGGGCCCAGAGGTTGCAGATGGCCGTACACAGCAATGGCGCGAACAGGGATTTGCCAGACGCCAAGCGCGACAACCCGCAAGCCGGCGGCACCGCGATCGTCGGCGCCCAGGTGATGGTGATGGGCGAGCTGCGGCGCCTGGACCTTGGCATAGTCGACGGCGTCATCGTCGAGCTGGCCGAGGGGTTGACCGGCAGCTACCGCCAGGTCATCCGCGCCAAGGGGCTGGTGGCGCTGCCCGGGCTCATTGACACCCAGGTGCACTTCCGCGAGCCGGGCATGACCCACAAAGAGGACCTGGCCAGCGGCTCCAACGCGGCGGCAGCGGGCGGCGTGACGGCTTTTTTTGAGATGCCCAACACCCGTCCTTCGACCACAACGGCCGAGCTGTGGCAAGACAAGATCGATCGCGCCGCCGGCCGCTGCAGGGTCGATCACGCCTTCTATGCCGGGGCCACCCGCGACAACGCCGAGAGCCTGCGCCACCTGGAAGGCCGGGCGGGCTTTGCCGGCATCAAGGTCTTTATGGGCTCTTCTACGGGCTCGCTGTTGGTAGAAGATGACGCCGGCCTGGCCCAGGTGCTGCGCGCCGGCAAGATGCGCGTGGCCGTCCACGCCGAAGACGAGCCCACCCTGCGCCAGTTTGCCGCCGCCGTGCCGGGAAGCGAGCCGGCGGACCACCAATACCGCCGCGATACCCGCGCTGCCGTCATCGCCGTGCAGCGGCTGATGGATCTGGCCATGGACACCATGCGTCCGGTCCACGTCCTGCACGTCAGCTCGGCCGAAGAGTGCGAGCTGCTGCGCCGCCACCCGGCGCGGCGGCTGGTGTCGGCTGAGGTGACACCCCAGCACCTGCTGCTGTCGGCGCCGCAGTGCTATGAGCGCCTGGGCAACCTGGCGGTAATGAACCCGCCGATCCGCACGGCCGCTGATCAAGCCGCGCTATGGCAGGCCCTGCGCGACGGCGTGCTGACGCTCATCGGCACCGACCACGCGCCTCATACCTTGGCCGAAAAAGCCAAGCCCTATCCTGGCATTCCCTCTGGCATGCCGGGCGTGCAGACGCTGCTGCCCCTGCTGCTGAACCAGGTGGCGCTGGGCCGCATCGGCCTGGACGAGGTGGTGCAGTGGACCGCCCAGCGACCGGCCCAGACCTTTCAAATCCAAGGCAAGGGCGGGCTGCTGCCGGGCCTGGACGGCGACGTCGCGCTGGTCGATCTCAACCTGCGCCGCGAGCTGACGCCGGCCCTGCTGCAGAGCCGCTGCGGCTGGTCGCCATGGCTGGGCCAGACCCTGCAGGGGTGGCCGGTGATGACCCTGGTCCGCGGTCAGCTGGTGTGGGCAGAGGATCAGCCGGTGGGCGCGCCCATTGGCAAGCCGCTGCAATTGGTCAGGCCAATTGCGGTGTTGCCAAGGTAACTGCAGGTGTCAGGGCTGGGGTTGTGCGGTCAGCCGGCGCAGCAAGCCGGCGCAGGCCAGCTCGCACATGTCAAACACCCGATCAAAACCGTCGGCGCCGCCGCTGTAGGGGTCGGGCACGGCGCTGTCTGCGGCCTGGCTGTCATAGCTGCGCAGCAGCTCGACCTTGCCCCGGTGGTGCGGCTGCGCCGCCAGCGCCAGCACGTCTCTCAGATTGCTGTGATCCATCACCAAAATGTGGTCAAAGCGCTCAAAATCCGCCGGGTCAAAGGGCCGCGACCGGTGCAGCAGCTCTACGCCGCGGGCCGCGCTGGCCTGGCGGGTGCGCCAATCGGCCAGCTCGCCCTGGTGATAGCTGCTGGTTCCCGCAGAATCAATGATGAATCGCTCCTGCAGCCCCGCCCCAGCCACCTGCTGGCGAAAGATCCCCTCGGCTTGCGGCGACCGGCAGATATTGCCCAGGCACACAAACAAGACTGCGGTGGCTGGCCGAGCGCCGCTGGCAGGCCCCAAGCCCCCAGATGCGAGGCGGTCTGCCCCTGGCTGTTGACTCGCCCTGCTAGCGCCCATCGGCCATCTCATTGAGCATGTGCTGCATCAGCGCCAAGTCCACCAGACCGTAGCTGAACACCGCCAACACCAGGCAAAGCAGAGGAAAGTT
>CAIXGW010000382.1 GCA_903919145.1 uncultured Myxococcales bacterium | reverse complement strand
TTTGCCCGCACCAAGGCTGGCTGCGATGAGATGACCGAGGCCCTGCAACAGCGCGGCGTGCCCTGCGAAGCGCTGCACGGCGACCTGGCCCAGCCAGCCAGAGAGAACGTGATCCGCCGCCTGCGCGAAGGTCGCTTGCGCGTGGTGGTGGCCACCGATGTGGCAGCCCGCGGTCTGGACGTGCCCAGCTTGGACCTGGTGGTGACGGTCGAATTGCCCGGTCAGCCAGAGACCTACGTGCACCGCATTGGCCGCACCGGTCGGGCAGGGCGCAGCGGCAAGTCGATTCTGGTGTTGGGGCCCCGCGACGAACGGCGCTTGATCGGCATTGAGAAATTCCTGGGCCAGCGCTTGACCTGGCAGGCCGTGCCCACACCGGCTGAAGTGGCCGAGACGCGGCGCCAGCGCTTCGGCGAGCTGCTGCGCAAGCTGGCGGCCGAGCCAGAGACTGCGCCGTATCGCGTGTGGCTGCAGCGGCAGGCGGCAGCAGAGGGCGGCCCATCGATGCTGGAATTGGCGGCCGCGCTATGCCGGTTGGCCGCACCCACTGCGCTGAGAGAGGCGCTAGCCCAGTTCTCTGCTGATGATTTTGCTGAGCCGGTGGCGCCGCCGCCCTCGCGCGCCCAGGTCCTGGCGGCCCGGCCGGCCCCAGCGGCCCCAGCGGCTCCCGCAGTCGCGCCGGTTGCTCCGCCGGCAGCAGTGGCTGCGGCCGCCGCTCCGATCAAGGCAGCCCCTCCGGCCAAAGCCGTGGCTCCGACCCCGCCAGCGCCCGTCGCTGCAGCCAAGCCCGCTCCTCTGCCCGCAGCGCCCGTGGCGGCAGCCCCGGCAGCCGCGGTGGCACCGGCCGCTCCAGTGATCGCCGAGGCAGCCGTTGCGGCGGAAGAGGGCGAGGCCCCAGCCCCCAAGAAGCTGACACCGCGGCAGATCCGCCGGGCAGAGAAGGCGGCCGCCGATGAAGCGGCAGGCATCATCCCCGCCTGGAAGCTCGCGGCAGCCACCACAGAACTGTTTGACGCCGCCAAGACCGAGGCGAAAGCGGCCAAGCCAGCCAAGCCGGCCAAGGCGGCGCCGCCTCCGCCCGCCCCTCAGGGTTCGCCGCACCAGGCTCACGCGCCAAGCCAGCCGCCGCGGCCCGTGGCGATGTCGGCTGCCGATCGCCGCCGCCACCCTGAGTTTTTTGCCATCTCGGTAGGCATTGGCGCGCGCAATGGCGTGTCGACCGCCATGCTGGTGGCAGTGCTGGCGCGCTGCCTGGACATCCCGGGCAAGGCGATCGGTCGCATCGAAATCCGCGACAATTACAGCTTGATCGAAGTACCGGCAGAGATTGCCCCAGAAGTGCCCACCCGCCTGCACGGCGTTGAGATGTGCGGACGCTTTCTGAGCCCGCGGCCGGCGCGTGAAGTGCTAGAGCGCGAGCGGGCCCACCACCGGGTGCGCTGAGCGACGGCTCTGGCCGGGTTCGCACCCCTCCACAGAGTCGTCTGCCGTCCGACCTTTGACGGCAAGGACTTCTGGGGAATGTTCAGCATTTCTGGGCCATAGGCGCCAGCTGATCTCGGCGCGCTGGCAAAAGACCCCTGCGCAGGCTGCCGTTTGACGCCCCGCTGGCCGCGGCGTAGGCTCCTGGCCAGCGGGCTCTCAACCACCGCAACAGGATTGGCACCATGAGCGCTTCCCAGGCAAATCCCTTTGAGATCAAGGCAGGTATCGTCACCGGTGATCAGCTGCAGGCGCTGTTTGCGTTCGCCAAGGCCCGCCAGTTTGCGCTTCCGGCGGTCAACGTCATCAATACCAGCACGATCAACGCTGTGATGGAGACCGCGGCCGAGATCAAGTCGCCGGCGATCATCCAACTTTCTAACGGTGGCGCGCAGTTCTATGCCGGCAAAGGCCTCAACAATGACAACCAGCGCGCCTGCGTGGTGGGGTCGGTGTCGGCGGCGATGCATACCCACGCTCTGGCAGAGATGTACGGCGCTACCATTGTGCTGCACACCGACCATGCGGCCAAGAAGCTGCTGCCGTGGATCGACGGCCTGCTCAGCGCCGGCGAGAAGTACTTTGCGGCGCACGGCCGGCCGCTGTACAGCTCGCACATGCTCGACCTCTCGGAAGAGCCGCTGCACGAAAACATTGAGATCTGCAAGCGCTATCTAGAGAGGATGAGCAAGCTAGGCATGACGCTGGAGATCGAGCTGGGCGTGACCGGCGGCGAGGAAGATGGCGTGGACAACAGCGGTGTCGACAGCTCCAAGCTCTACACCCAGCCAGAAGATGTGGCCTACGCGTACCAGCAGCTCTCGCAGGTCAGCAACCGCTTCACCATCGCGGCCTCCTTTGGCAACGTGCACGGGGTGTACAAGCCGGGCAACGTCAAGCTGCAGCCGGTGATCCTCAAGAACTCACAGGTGTACGTGCAGAACAAGTTTGGCACCGGCGATCATCCGGTAGATTTCGTGTTCCACGGCGGCTCGGGGTCAACGCTAGAAGAGATCCGCTCGGCGATTGACTACGGCGTCATCAAGATGAACCTTGACACCGATCTGCAGTGGGCTTTCTGGGATGGCATTCGCGGCTACTACAAGAAGAATGAAGGCTACTTGCAGGGCCAGATCGGCAATCCAGAAGGCGAAGACAAGCCCAACAAGAAGTACTACGACCCGCGGGCGTGGCTGCGCAAAGGCGAAGATGCTTTCCGCGCACGCCTCAAGCAGGCCTTTGCCGATCTGAACAACGTCGGGACACTGGCGCCATAGGCCGCGGCGTGCTTCTGTTGAAACTCACAGGTGCCGTTTAGGACATCTGTCTTTGGTCGTGGCCTGATGCGGAAGTGCTTGGGTGCCTTGGTGGCTCTCCGGCTCAGCAACAGTGTTTTGTCGACCGAGGAGAGTTTCATGGCCAATTCCAATTGGATGCGAGCCGCGGGCGTTGCCTTCATCGTCTTGCTTGGGGCGCAGCTGGCCCCCTACGGCCGCGACCACACCAATCCGCCGGGGCGCAGCGAGCCCAATTGGTCAAGCCCTGAGGTCAAGGCGCTGGCGCAGCGGGCCTGCTTTGACTGCCACAGCAACGAGACGCGCTGGCCGTGGTACTCGCAGGTGGCGCCGGTCTCTTGGCTGGTGCAGCGCGATGTGCAGGAAGCGCGCGCCAAGCTCAACTTTTCCGAGTGGCAGCTGCCGCAGAAAGAGGCCGACGAGGCTGCGGAGGCGGTGCAGGAGGGCGAGATGCCCATGCCGATCTTCTTGCTGCTGCACCCTGAGGCGCGCCTGACGGACGCCGAAAAGCAGCAGCTGGTCGCCGGCTTGAAG
>CAIXGW010000381.1 GCA_903919145.1 uncultured Myxococcales bacterium | reverse complement strand
GTGCTGGCTCGGCGGGGGATCGCGTGGGACTGAAGTCCCCCGCTCAGGTCAAGAAGTCCCTTCGGGACTAGGGGGCGCGATTGCGGAGGGAGCTCGCTGTCTTGGTTGGTTTGGCTGCTGGCTTGGTGGTGGGCTTGGTGGTGGATGTAGTGCTCGAACGCAGGTAACTGTTCAATGCTGAACGAGATGACGGCGAAGCCCGCATGCCAGGCTAAGTTGGCAAAACCACGCTGGTGCTGGAATCGACTGCTCGCTCCCGACCTTGACGCCTTGGACCACTTCAGCAGTAGATACAATGACTAGCAGCTGGGCCAACAAACGGACACGGTAGGCGCTAGCACCGACTACCACGAAGGTGCCCGTCAGCACCGGGTGCACGTTCGGCCAAGACCGCCCACAGCCAAGCCTGTACGTCTGGCGGCAGTGCTTGCTGACGTCCTGCAGTTGGCCAGCGGTGGCGGACGTGGATCCGAATGTTTTGCCTTGGCATTCTGCCAGGTCCTTGCTGGAGCGCTGCCCAGTCCGTAGGACTTCTTGACCAAAGCGGGGGACTTCAGTCCCACGCGCCAACACTTTGGCGCAATCTTTACGCTTGTCTGGAGCCACCAAACCGACGTCTAGCGCGGGCTCGGCGAATCTGGCGTGTTGGCGCCTGTCGGGCCGCGCCCTGGTGCACTTGGCGCAAGCCGGCCTTGCGACAGGCAACAAGGCGACCGCCTTGGTGCAGGAAGCTAGGGGCGAGTTCCTGTCCCGCCAGGTCAGTTGACCGCCCAAGGCGGCGCCTCAAGTCGCAACCGCAGGCAGGGGCCATGCACCCGTCGATGGGAACGGCAGCCACCCGCTTCGAGCAGACCTTGGCACCCGCACCTGTCAGAAGCCACCCGCCAGCAGCGTCTTACATCACGTGCGGCGCTCGGGACTGACAAACGACCCGAGTGCGGCGCCCCCTTGCCCAGCGAACCACCGGAGGCCCCCATGACGAGCAGTACCCATAGCAAGCACTACAGCGACCGCGGCTTCTGGTCCAAGGTTGGCAGCTTTGCCAAGGCCGCTGGCTACCAGGTCATCGAGAAGGCGCTGCTGCTCTACTACACCATGCAGAGCCCAGACTGCCCGCTGTGGGCACGGGCGACCATCCTCGGCGCGCTGGGCTACTTCATCTTTCCCATCGATGCGATTCCTGACGTGCTGGTGCCGATTGGCTACACCGACGATGCGGCTGTGCTCGCCGCTGCGCTGGCGGCGGTGGCGGTCCATGTCGGTCCAGAGCAGAAGGCCATGGCCAGGGCGAAGGTGCGCGACCTGTTTGGGTAAAGCCGCCGTGGACCGGGCGAAAATCTACTGTCACGTCTCGCGTGACAGTAGATTTTCGGGCGGGTGTCAGATGGGCGGCAGATGCGCGTCTTGGTGGGCAGTAGCAACGTGTTCAGTTCAACCTGTGGATTGGAGGTCAAGATGCCTGTTGTGATTCTGAAGTTCGTCGTGGTCAACGTAGTGCTTCCGCTTTTGGTTGCCGCTGCTGGCCGCAGGCTCGGGGGGCGGTGAGGCGGAGGGGTGGTCTCCGAGCAGGACGGCGGCGATAGCCAACCCTTCCCTGGGCTTCACCAAGCTGGCAGCTCGGCGGCCTTGCGCAGGTCGGCAGCAAGGGACGACCAGCACAGGTTTGGACATGGCGGCGAAATGCTCGCGACGGCACCAATCTACCCGACGGCCACAACAGGTTGCGACCACGACTAAAAACTTCGTCAGGGAACGCGCAACGTCTGTGCCGAGCCTCCCCGAACTCGCGGCGCAAGCCTGGCTGGGACTACGTCGGTCGATCGGTCGGGTTGCCCCCCCGCTTCCACCGGGCACCAGCCTGACTTTCTATCACATCGCCCCCCGCGGCAGGTCAAACACCAATTGGATAGCATCGACACGCTCTGACAGCCGGTCCCAGCCCTTCCAAAGCTTGGCATGACCCGGTCTTGCGCCCTTCTTGGGCATCCAGCCGCCGAG
>CAIXGW010000380.1 GCA_903919145.1 uncultured Myxococcales bacterium | reverse complement strand
CGCGATCACGGATGTGGTAGTTGGCGACCTCCCGGACATCGATGTCGTCCAGGCCGACATCCCGATTTTCGACGCCACGCCCGCGGTCGATACTGCGGTGCCGTGCTCCGCGACGGAGATCCCAGCAGCGCTGACTGGGACTGTGGAGTTCGAGGCTGCGGCCTACATCTACAACCCGGTGGTCATGGGCTGCGGCAAGGGGCCGCCAACGTCGGTGAAGGAAGGCACGCCCGGCTGCTGTAACTGCGCACCGCCCTATTCCTGCTACTGCAATGGGGAATGCGGGTGGCTGCGGGCGCCGGATCTGGTCAAGCCGCAGCATGACGGGCAGGCGGTGTGGACGGGCAAGTGGGTGGTGAGCTTGGGGGAGTCCTACGATGTGAATGGACCGGGCCCGTCTACGCTACACGTTCAGAAGTGGCAACCTGGATCCGCGAAGGGGTTTGAGATGGTCCCCCTGCCCACCCCTTGGCTTTTTGCGGGCTACCCGAAGGCGTTCATGTGGGGAAAGCAAGTTGTGCTCGCCGCTGAGCTCGCGAACAACGCGAAATGGACACCGGGCGGCTATGCTCCCGCGCAGCCGGTCTATCTCTATGAGCCGGATACTAACGTCTTCACCAAGATCACGATGCCCTTTTGTGGGAAGCTGCTGGTGGCTGGCGGTACATTGGTTTGCGTGGCGAAGGGGAAGTCCGTACTGCCGGGCGAGCAAGGCGGATTGCAGGTTTACGACGCGGGATCAGGGAAATGGACGCTGGTGCTGCCACCTGTCGAGATTACCGGGAACAATTGGGCCAGTTCCTATCCGGCAGACACGGTAGCCGACTATCAAGCTGTCTATTTAGTAGGCGCAATCACAACCGCGGGCCCTTGGCCAGATGGAACGCCGGGTTGGCCTAAAGCCGGCCACATCTTGAAGTACGAAGTCAATAACCAGAAGTGGAGCGATATCGGGTTCGTGCCCGTGGAGTGGCACGCAGGGCCGCTGATGATGGACCACATCGGCATCGTCCGCACCAAAGGAGCGATTCAAGCCGCACGGTTCCGGCTGGACAACTTCACGTGGGAAGTTGGGCCGAAGATGACCTACGACGAGGGCGGAATGCAGCCGGTTCTGAGCCCATGTGGGCTCGTCTTCGGCGACGGCACGTCATGGGGCGGGAACGAAACCGGCGGAATGCAGTACCGGCCAATCCTGCTCGCGAACGACCTTTCATGGAAGCTGCTGTCGCCATGGGGCTACCCGAACGACGCGGTAACTTCGCGCAAAGGACCCAACACTGTCATAACCGACCAAGAACTCTTCGCTCTCGGCGGTTTCGACGGTCCGCCTGAAGGCAACTTCGTCTACCACAAGGACAGCTACCGCTATCCACTTTCGGCACTTTGCGGCAAGGGAGGATCAAAATGAAATCAGCATCACGACAGTGCAACGGTCTCTGGGCCGGCGTCGCGGGGATGCTCAACCTGCTTCTTCCGACCGTTCTGGCTCTTGGTCTGTTTTTCGGGAGCGTAAGCGTCGAATTCGGGGCTTGGCCGACGTCCTGCGCCCCACATAGCGAGGCAGCGCACGCAAGCTGCGAGTGCGCGATGGCCGACCGGAGCTTGCCATCCAGGCCTGAAGCAGTTGAGGCAGGTTGGCAAGACGCTGCGATACTCGAGGGAGTTAAGGCGATACACATCCGCGTAACCGGAACGGCGCCCGCATGGGCCTCGCCAGCTGACGCCTACGTACCCGACACAGCGCCGTGGGTCAATGTGAACCGCCACTTTGGGGCGGCCATCCGCACCGGACGGATTGTGCCGGTGACGCCAAACCCAGGGTGGTTGCCCAGCCAGACGGTGAAAGGGGGAGGGGTCTACATGGTCAGCGGCGATTGGCCCGGCTGGGCGCGATCGGTCGACGGCGGTAAGCGATTTGAAACTGCAGCATCTGGCAGGGTTTCTTCTAAGAATGTTTGCGGTGGCTATGATGATGATTGGTATGGCAGCAAGACGCTCACCGGCACATCTATCGTGTGTGAAAAGACCTTTCCGTATGGTACAGAATGCATATCGATTGCTCCTGATAAGTCTGTTGACGATGGCGCCAACTGGGGCGCAGTGTGCAAGGTAGCCACCGCACCAGGCGACGTGTGCAAGTTGCAGACCAAATGCAGTGTGCTCGGCGATCCTAATTGCCGCTACTGCACCGGTGCAGAAACAGGATGGTGCATGAATTGCACCGACGGAGCCGACGACGCGCAGGTCAACCGAGAGTGGTCGGAGGCTGGGCCGCCTTCGTCTCTGGTCGCTTTTCAGGGCGCCACCGCGAGTTCTGGGCGCGACGTAGCTTCTGGTCCCGCGCCTGCTGCGCTTGACGATCCAAACCTGCAGGCTCTATGCCGGGGTCCTGCGAATCAAGAGAGCTGCGCCAAGAGCGTCATCTATACTGGGAACGACCGGTGGTCGTTCTTTTCCCCGGACGCTGGGCGCGATTGGTTCCGGCTGACGCCGCAGTGCGAAATGAGCCAGGCGGTCGGTTGGGCCAGCTTTGCCGCTGACCGCGGGCTAACAGGCGGGGACGGGAACAAAGGCGGTCACGTGGTTGCGCTGGCGTTCTCTTGGCCAGGGAAGACGCCGGGACCGCGAGAAGCGTCGGGATGTCTAGACATCAACGAAGAACCGCAGCAATGTGCGCAGCGCTCCATCGCCTGGACCGAGGACGTCGGGCCAGAACTCGCCGAGGCGATGAAGGGCTCTTCGGGTTCGTCTGAGGCATGGAAGGGCAAGAGCAGAACGGAGCGCGCTGGCGGAGGAGGTGCGGACCTCGCCCAAGACGGGAGCACAGCCGATTGGGCCGCCAAGGCAAAGTGGCGGTATGCGTCGATCAACCACTTGCCGGCACCGGCTGTTGTGGGTGGAACCTGTAAGATTTATCAAGGGCTAGACGCAGACATGTCTGCATCGAGTGGTTTTCAGGCTTCAATCCCAAGCGCAAGTTGCCAAGCCAATGACAAGGGCCGGTGCCATGGGCGCAGAGCAGAAACGAAAAAGGTCGCCGGCGCGGTAGCCGACCGCGACGCATGGTGCCTGGACTACAACACACCCGCATGCCAATGCACCGTTGGGCCCGCCGCGATCTGCCGCTACCCCAACCCCACCTCCCTCGAGATCGACCCCCGCAACGGTTGGGCTTACCTGTCAAGCGACGTTGGCCTCCTGTCGTCGCCAGACGGCGGCGGCCGTTGGATTCGGCAAGGTGGCGCGCCGGCCTCCAATCCTGCAGACTGGTTTCTCAAGCCAATTCCAGACAACATTCCAATTAGTCTCCCCGGCACCAAGCTTTACACAAAGCAGTACCACTGCGGCGCCACCGAGAGCGCCCCGTGCGACCAAGCACCTAACGCCGGCAACAGCTTAGACCTCAACGCAAACCCAGACCGGATCACGTTCGTGGGCCGACTGAGTTTGGCGTTCACACCTTGCGCCGGAAACTTAATGTACACCGCCTCTGACCGGCGTCGCGGGCACATGGTCGCGACCGTGCCCGTAGAGTGGCTCGCCAACGACGGGTTCAATGCCGCGGGGCAGCCAAAATACCGCCGGGTTTCCAGCGTATTCATGGCCGCGCAGCGCGCAAACTGCGAAGGTAGCGAGGCTGAGTATCCACCGGCCGCGCTGGAGTTCTGGGACACGGGCCACCTGGAGCTCAAGACCATCGTCGACCTCCATCCTGACTTGCTGAAGGACTACAACCTGCGCGCCAGGACCTACTTCGACGACACTAAGCCGAAATTGCTACACAATCTACACGCGGCAAAGGGCCTGCCGCTGCGTTACACCGCCGCAGCTGTGGCTCCGTCAGATCCCCGCGTTCTCTGGGCCTTTTCGCACGGCTACGCACCGAGTGAAAGCTCAGACCCTGCCGTCACTCCGAGCCCCTTTCCGGTGACGGCCGGCCACCTCCTGTGGCGGTCGCTTAATGGCGGTGCCACTTGGCATATTGCGCTGCCTGCTGCCGGGCCCTATGGGGCAAAGAGCCTGCGAGCGGGCAGCGGCATCCACAAAGTGCGGATGCCAGAGCTGTCGATTGCCCCAGACAATCCGCACAAACTGCTTCTTGCCGATAGGTCGCGTTTTTCCATGAATTCGGGTGCCGACGACGCATGGATGGTCGATCCAGTGCCGCCAGAGCACCTTCTGCCGCCGGGCGAATCGCCGGTGGCGAGCTGTTCGCAGTGTTCGGACCAGTCGGCGTGTGCGAAGAGCTGCAAGCTAGACGACATCCAAAACGGCGTACTCGTTGGTTGCGACCGAGAAAAGCAGAGCCGTGACGTTTGTGCCCACACCACCGCGGCCGGGGGCGGTACCATCGGTGTCGGTGACTCCACATACTGCTTCGTGAGCAACAATCTCATCGGCTCAGCGATAAGTGGCCAAGTTCTGCCGCAAGGTGGCGACCTGCTGGCGTGTGCGTCCATCACCAAGACCAGCGCTGGCGCTATGCTGTACGCCGCTGACATCAACAATAACTTCTCCTTCTGTTCCGCTATCGCCCCAGCGCAAGAGGCGCAGGTCCAAGCAGCCGGATGGTACTCGCAGGTGGTGCCTGCTCCAGGCCTCAAGGTCCTGCAGGGTTCCGGTGTCCAACAGACCAGTGCTGTCTACAAGACCACTGTTCCATGCGTGCCCTGCGGCGCCAATGGAGTCCCGACGGGTCCGCCGCCGGTAGGCCCGGCAGCTTGCTGCGTCCAATGGAGTAATTTCGCTGCGAAAGAAGCTGGCGAACTGGCCTGTGTCGACGGACCCAGCTACGACAACACCCACACCAGCTACACCCAAAGGCGCCTGACGGCCAGCCGCGGCGCCTCGGGCTCACCCGACTACAGCAGCGCCATTTTGCCCGCGGCCTACTGGCAAGGTGGCTCGACTGGGCCGGTCATTGCCGTTGCGGCAGACGACGGCAATAGCTCGGTGGGTGGGTTTGAACCCGATCCTGGCACAGGCGGAGTAACCACATTTGCAGCGGACCAGATGCCGATCAACGTTCTTGCGGTCGCGGCAGACAAGGCCAGTTCCATGGTGTGGGCGCTCACGAGTGGCGAGTATGGGCCGGGAATCCCCAGTTTTCCGCTCATGGACACCACAGAACTCGCAGCGGCTGCCCCCGTAACGGAGCCCACTGACCCGTCCGCCATCTCTGACTATGCATTGGCAAAGAAGTTCTACTTGGTACTCAGGCAAGTGGATGCAGCGGGCGGCCTGAGTCCAGCGGCCCTGACGGCCGCCAAGGTCTCTCGCCCGCTCATGTTCCCGCATGAAGCGCTTGTAGTCGGTCCAAAGTCGGTGAAAGTAAAGAGCCAAAGCGGAGCCGAAGTTACCAAATACCAGAAAACTTTTAGCACAATGTCGCGCCTGGCCGGGGAGGCTGACATCCTAGAGGGATGGAGCATCCCGCGCCTCTTGATTCATCAAGACCTTGTGGTGGTTGCCTCACCTGGACTAGGCGTGGTGGTTGTCCCCAAAGGCTTCCTGGAGCCTGGAACCGGCGAAACTTCTTTGATCGCCAGCGGAAAGGCCCGCTATGTCGAGTTCAAGTCTGGCAGCGGTTCGTTTGGTTCAGGCGTTTGCGTGGCCGACATCGAAATCGTCGGGAATTCCATCTACGCGGTCGTGGCTGAGCCGGCTTTGCAGACTGTGAAGTCGTGTGCCGAAGTGCGCACAGGCCTGTACCGGGCAAGCCCTGTTGACAAGCCGGATTCCGCATTCGAACTGGTAGTCCCATTCGCAAACCCTCATTCTGTCGAGTGGATTCCTGATGCAGCAGGCGGGGCCGGCCGACTGGTTGTTGCAGACTGGAGCGCAGCCGACGGGGTCCCAGGTTTGGCGGCGCCAGCGAATGAGTCGGCGGCTGGGGGCGGTCTGTGGTCCTGTAGCATCGCCAAGGTTGCGGATCTGACTGACGCGACCCGGTGCCACTTCGTTGTTCAAGGAGACGGGATCGTCGACGTTGCTGCAGGGTTCCACTCCGGTCCGATGACGGGGGCGCAGCAGATAAAATCTGGAGTTGTGTTTGGAGCCCGAGCAAAGTACCCGGACCGAAGCGTCACGGACACGAACGATGGCTACTTGAAGCCGGGTGCGACATCCACCGGGCCTGCGCCAGGGATTTTTTCGCTGGATCTGCAGGGCCCGGCCGCGGCTGAGGCGCTCACGCCGGACCTGTCCGCCTTGATGCCCAGCACCCCACTAAGCAAGAATCCGATGTGTAGGCTCAGTAAAGCCAAGGGTATAGCAACGCTGCCCCAGTGCGATCTGCTTTCCGGAGAGCAAGGCGGCACGGTGTGGGGTGCTGTGCGAGCGCTAAACAACCTAACCGGCATTGCTACAGGAGATCTGCAGGCGTACGGAGTGGCCCAGAGTAGCGATGGGGGCCCGGAACCTGTCAACCTCTCTGAGACAGAAATTTTCAAGGTTTAGCGAATTTTCCTTGGGCGCTGGACGGCTCCATCGCGAGCACCAGCGCCCCCCAAAGCCCCGTGCTGTGGACAATGCCGCGCCTGTGGACAGCCCGGG
>CAIXGW010000379.1 GCA_903919145.1 uncultured Myxococcales bacterium | reverse complement strand
GCCAGGAAGGACGCCACGGCCTCGCGGCGAATATCGCTTGTTGAGACAGCGGCGTACCGACCATCGACGTACAGCTCGACCGACAGACCGCGCGACGAGGCCTCAGTCAACCGCTCTAGTTTGCCATCGCGCCACGCGACTTCGACCTCGCGGACGTGGTTGGCCGCAGCGGCCGCCGCCTGAGCTCCCAGGCTTTGAGCCTGGGCCACGGCAAACTGGGCCAGATCCTGAACTTGCTGAGAAGACATCGGTACCTCAAGAAGCGCCGCGCAGCAGGCGGGACGCGAACGGACCCAGGAGCCAGACCGACTCAGCGGCCGCCGACGGTCATCGAGCGCACCCGCACGGTGGGGATGCCCTGGCTGACCGGCACCGACTGGCCATCTTTGCCGCAGGTCCAGCCGCCCTCATCGATTTGCAGATCGTTGGCGACCATGTCGACCTGCTCTAGCACCTTGGGGCCGTTGCCGATCAGGTTGACGTCTTTGATGGGCTGGGTGAGCTTGCCATTCTCTATGAGCCAGCCGCACTTGACAAAGAAGGTGAAGTCTCCGGCGCCGATCTGCACTTGGCCGTTGCCAAAGTGGTCGCAGTAGATGCCCCGCTGCACCGAGGCGATGATCTCTTCTTTGCTGTGTGGGCCGCCGAGCATGTAGGTCGAGCGCATGCGCGGCATCGGCGGGTGGCGGAAGGACTCGCGGCGACCGTTGCCCGTGGGGGTGACGCCATAGTGGCGGGCCGACATCTCGTCGTGCAAATAGCCTTGCAGGATGCCGCCTTCTACAAGCACGGTGCGGCCGGCGGGGTTGCCCTCGTCGTCGACGTTGATGGCACCGCGCTGGTGGTCGCCGGTGGCGTCATCGACCAGGGTGACCAGCGGCGAGGCGATCGACTTGCCGAGGCGATCCGCGTAGATCGACACACCTTTACGGTTGAAGTCCGCCTCCAGCCCGTGGCCAATAGCTTCGTGCAGCAGGATGCCCGAAGAACCAGCGCCGAGCACGACGGGCATCTCGCCGGCTGGCGGCTGGCTGGCCTCAAACTGGATCGTGGTGCGGTCCACAGCGTCGCTCAGCAGGCGCTGCAGGCGCTCTGGGCTGTAGTACGACAGGTCGTGGCGGGCAGCGACATTGGAGGCGCCCGACTCGCGGCGGCCCCCCTGCTCGGCGACCAGCGAAATCCCCAGGCGCGTCATCGGTTGTACGTCAAAGGCCAGGCGCCCGTCGCTGCTGGCGATCAAGATGGTGGCGGTATCGTCCCCAAAGCCCAGCGAAACCTTCTTGACCCGCGGGTCGGCGGCAAAGGCCCGCCTCTCTAGGTCCTGAAGAATCGGCAGCTTCTCAGGGGTGGTGACGTCGGACCACGGCCTGGTGATGGGATAGCGGTTGGCCACGCTCTGGTCGTGCATCGCCACTGGCCCCGGGTTGGCGGTCCCGTCGGCAATGGCCGCTGCGGTATGAGCGGCGCGCAGAATTGCTGCAAGAGAGAGGTCTTCGGTGTAGGCGTAGCCCGTTTGGTCGCCGCGGACGGCGCGCACGCCCACGCCCAAGTCGATGCCGGCGTAGGCGCGGTTGACCGCCCCGTCTTCCATGCCCAGCGACCGCGCCACCCGATGCTCAAAGTACAGGTCGGCAAACTCGGCGCCACGGCTGAGGGCCGCTGCCAAAGCTTGACGGATGCAGTTCTGGTCAACGCCAAAGGCGCCGAAGTAGGCGATACCAGGATGAGACATGGGTTTTCCACACGACTCGCAAAGGGCGAGCAAGGGCTGGGCCGGCGGGCCAGTACCCCAGACTGCGAATTCGATCCGGGTTGGGGCCGGCTCTGATTCACAGGCCTTGGGTCCTGCGGCAGGGTTCTTCTCGGGCCCCCAACTCAGTCCGATCCGCAAACGGGAACGAAATTGGCGTTTGGGTGACCAGGTCCACTGAACTAAGCAGGGCGGTACGCGACTGTCAACCGCGCGCCCAGCGCAGCCTATTGGCGCGGCTGCGGCGACGGGGCAATGTCTGGGCAATTGCCCTGGGACATGCAGGCTTCGATCTTGAATTCCTTGCCTGCCGAAGCCAGGTAGCGGCCCAGCACGGCGACAATGACCGAGCCGTGGTCAAAAAACTGCTTCGAATTACAGGCAGCAGCGTCAGTACCGGCGGCGACCGCGTCGGCCTTGCACTGCTTGCGCAGCATGTCGGTGTGGGCCCCGGGCTCCCAGAAGCCGTGCTTGCCGCCCGGCTCGACATAGGGAAACCAAGTGCCTGACATCCCTCCAAAACTGTCTGTCCCCACCGCTTTGGTCGACAGCGGCGGGCTCAAGCGCGGTACGTGAAAGCCGTCCTGCCCGCGCGGGGCGGCGCCGCTGAACTGGACTTTTTGGCCGACCGCCGGCAAAGAGGCGTGGGCGCCGGGAAGCGCTGCACTGCCCGACAGGTCCTCTGGGTCGAGCAGCACGCCATTGCCATTGGGGTCGACAAAGCGCGGGATCTTGTCTACCGCCTCCAACACAAAGGTATCTACCAGCACCTGGTTGACGGTGCGCCCGCCCCACGCCTGGACTTTTTCTGTCCAATTCAGCAGACCCGCCGCCCGGCCAATCGCCGCACCGGCCGACACCGGCACGTTCATGTCGCCAGTGGTGTTGACCACCAGCGCGTGGGTCTGCAGGTCCTTATCGGCAAAATGGCGAGCCCAAATCGCCGGGTCGGCGGGGTCGAGCACCATCTGCGCAAAACCCAGGAAGCGCCGCAGCGGTGGCCGGGCGCGGTGCAGGCCAAGGCCCTCGCCCAGCGGGGCCAGCGGCTCACCTTTGGCAAAGTAGATCGGCGCCGAGCGGTGGTGAAACTGCAGCGCGGAACCAAACTTGTCGATCACGGCCACGGGCTTGGCGCTCTCGACCAGCTTGCACGCGCGGTGCTTGGCCGGGTCGCGCACGCCCACTTGAAAGGCTTCTCCGCTGTAGAAGGCCAGCTTGTGCTGCTGCCGCGGGCCCTCCATGTCAGACGCCAGGGCCACGCGGAAAGTCAGACAGCGCTTGGGGCAGCTGGCTTTGTCTTGCACCGCCGGAGACTTGCTACAGCTGTCGGCGCACGCTGGGTCGACCATCAGGCGGGCGCAGTCGTATTCCGCGTTGCTGAGGTTGTCGGCGCGCAGGCTGTCGCCGGGGGCGAGCTTGGCCACCTGCTCGGGCGTCAGGCGCGCCACCTCGATCTCTGCGGTTTTGTTTAGGTTGGGCAGAATGGTCTTGATGGCCAGGCTGCCGTCCGTGGGGTCGGGCACGCCCACGTACAAAGGGCCCATCAGCCGCAGGGCCACCGCTTCGCGCACACCGCCCTGGATCGAGCGCATGCTGACGTCGATCAGGCCGCCGCCTCCAGAAACCGGAACGGCTGCGTCCAGCTCTGGCTCCACGCCGCCGACCACCGCGCTCATGATGCCGCCCAGCGAGCCGCCGAGCATGACGATGGGCATGGCAGGACCGCCAAAATCGACCGCGCCATCTCCGTCGAGATCGCCTGCAATGTCGTCAGCTTTGCCATTGCCGTTGATGTCGGCCGGCCACAGGCGCTTGCCGTCAAAGCCGCGCATCACCCGGATGAACTGCAGGTAGTCCACGGCCGTCTGGCGCACCACATCGCGGGTGTGAAAGGTGTAGGCGGACCAGTAATCGGCGCCCGAGTCTTCGTCGCCGTCCAGGTCTTGGTCCCAGCTGCGGTTGGCCGTCAGGGCTTTGGCCAGACCTCCCACGCCAAGCGCGCCAAATACTTCGTTGAGCGTCTGCTGGTCCTTTCCGGCCAAAGAGAAGCCGTGGCTGACGTTGTCGATGGCGACGACGGCCAGGCCCATCCGCGAAAAGTAGTGGTGAAACGCAAACATCTCTGTTTTGCTGCTGCTGTAGCCATGGCCAAGAATGACGACCGCCTTGGGCTTGCCGTTGGCCGTGGCCTCTTTGCGCGGCACGGTAGCCCAGAAAGTGACGTCTTCTGCCCGCGCTTCAGCTGGCTTGCGATCCAGGTCGGGCGGCCAAGACATATCGTTGTAGCCCAGATACTTGCCGCTGGCATCTTGGCGATTGAACAGCTGCGGAGACAAGAAGGTGCCCAAGAAGTGGTGGCCGACGTAGGGCAACGCCTCTACAAAGCGCTTCTTTTGCTCCTCTCCGCCAAACGCGACCACGCCGGCCTGCGCCAGCAGCTGGGCCACCAAGGTGAAGGTCTCGCCCGACAGCGTGTAGACCGTCTCAAAGGGCTTTAGGCGGTCCTTGTCCACCAGCTCAAACAGCTTGTGGACTTCTGGGGGAAACTCGCTGGCGAGGTGCTGCTGGGGGCCCTGGCCGTACAGGCCCTTGCGCACGGCCTGCAGATCGGCCTCGATGCTGGCGGTGGTAAAGGTCCAGGCAAACGCCACGTCGCTGACGGTCAAGCCACCAAAATCCTTGGATCCGGCCGCCAGAATCGCCGGCAAGGGCTGCAGAGCCTTGGCCTGGCCCAGGTGGTGGTTCCAGGTAAACGGCGATCCCACCGGCTTGCCGGCCTCGTCGAGCACGCGCCGTGTCACCAGCACCGCATAGGTCGTGCGCTGACGCAGGGGCACCAGCGGCCGGGCAATCAGCGTGTTGGACTCGCGCTCGTAGTAGCTCAGCAGGGCGTCGGCCCGCTCGACCAGGTTCATATCCTTTAGCTTTTTGGTCGTGCCCTTCTTGTAGTTGCCGGCGTCCAAGTAGCCGTCCAGGTCGGTGTCTTCGCCGGCGTCCAGCTTGCCGTTGCCGTTCTTGTCTTCGTCGTGCTCGTCAAACAGCAGCGACATGGTGTCGCCGCGGGCATCGCTGCGCCAGTACCCCGCCATCTGCTCCAGGTTGATGGGAAAGTTGCCGTTGCCCAGATCCAGCACGGCTGGCTTGCCGTAGGTCGGCGAGCCGGCGGTGACGTCGATCAGGTAGATGGCATCGTTGGCAAGGGCATAGTCGTCGCCGTGGTGGCGACTGGTCACGCTCTGCAGGTCGATGGGCCCGTCAAAGGGCATGCTGATCGGCGAGAACACGCCCCAGCCGTCCAGATTGTCGACCAGCTCGCGGGTGCGCCGCTCAAAGCCAGTGGGCGCGACCATGGAGGCATTGAGCCGCCGGCCGGTGGGCGAGGTCGCGTCGTAGCGGGTGGCCAAGTCGTTGGGCAGCGGAATCTCTGGCAGCGGCCGCGCTTCAAAGTCCAGCTTGATGTGCACGGTGGCGGGCTGGCTCTTGGCCAGGCCCAGCTCAGCCTGGCAGCCCAGCAGCAGCAGGGCCGCCGTGGCAGGGGTCAGCCACAGCCAGCGACCAACAGACGAGGGCAAATTCATGACATTCTCCTGCAATGGAGCGGAGCTCTGAGGGAAGGCGCGCGGAAAAGTCGGCCTCGGAGAGGGCGCGGATCTGCGCTAGTCGCTCGGCAGCCAGCCAGCGGTGACCCGCATTCCGCTGACGTTTTCCAGCCCCTTCAGCACGCCGCCGGGCAGCAGTTGGGCGACTTCGGCGCCAATGACCAGCTGACCGGCGCGGCGCGGCGCGGCAAAGCGCAGGCGAAAGCCACCGGCAAGCTCCGTCCCCAGGTAGCTGCCATCTGGGATTTTGCCGAGGAAATTGCGGGGGTCGCCACCGCCTTCGGTGCGGCTGGCGCGCGGATCGGTCAGCGGCGAAGGCGACAGGGCCAAGAGCGCGCCGGCGTAGATTTCCAGGCCCTGCCAAGCATTCCAGCCTATCTTGGGGAAGATGGCGACGGCGCTGCCCACGGCACCGCCGCTGGCCAGGCGCTCCAGATCGTCCGCCGGGCGTCCGACCAAATCGGGGTCCGAGGCGGCCAGGCGCGCGCGGCCGCTCTGCCAGGCCAGCACCTGCGGGAACAGCAGCATGCCCATTTGGAAGTTGGGATCGGCGCGGAAACCCTGGACTTTGCCGTCATCCAAGCTGGTGTCGCCAGAGAACCAGCCGGCATCCAGCTGAGCCAGCCAGCCGGCGGTGCCCTTGGCGGTGGCGCGCAGCAGCACAGCGGCCTGCTCGATGGCGTGCTCGGGAAAGTCCGGCGAGGGGGCCAGGGTGGTCGAGCCGGCCAGCAACACGGCTTCTCCTTGCAGGCGCAAGCTGCCAAAGCTGGGAGTGAAGGCCAGGTCCGTTGCCAGATCAAAGGCATGGGCGTCCAGGCGCCGCCCCGAGGTGTGGGTCTGGCTGCGGCCGGCGTAGTAGAAGCCCACCCAGCGATCGGCGGCGGTAAACCAGCGCAGCGCCGCCACGGCCTGCTGCGCCTCGTCTCCCGCCAGCTTGAGCTCGTCGGCAAAGACGTCGTCCAGCGCCAGGCTCAGCACCAGGCCCGCCAGCGCTGACCGCTGGCCGCGCCACGGCGTCAAGACCAGCGCGCCGCGCACCACCCGGTCGCCGATCCGCGGCACCGTAAACCAGCCCAGGTCTTGAGGCTTTCCGTCATTGGCCAGCAGGCCCAGGCCCCAGTGCGAGGCCATCAGGCCAGCGCGCACTTCGCCCAGCTGACCGCGCGCAAGACCCAGCCAGCCTTCGGCCGGCAAAGACTTGGCCAGGTCCGATCCGGGAGCGCGATCGGCAAAAAGCTGAGGCACATCGCCCCAGGATCCAGACGCCAGCTCAGCGGCAAAGCCGCCCTTGACGGTGACCGCCTGGCTCGCGCCGCTGTCCAAAGCCAGCGACAAGCGCAGCCGGCCAAAAGTCTGCACGCTGTCCGGAGAAAGCGCGCCCCCCGCATCGGTAGAGAAGGTGCTTACCTGCTGCCCGGTGGCCAAGGCGCTGATGCCGCCCACCCACATGGCATGGTCTGCCGCCGGAGGGGTTGGCTTCGAAGCGACCGCCAGCGGCAGGGCCACGGGGACGGCGACGGGCTCTGCCGGGGCGGCGGCGGCGGGTGTGGCACTGGCGGGAGGGTCTGTGGCCGCGGCTTCTTGCGCATAAGCCGATGACCAAGCGGGGATTGCCGCGGCAATCGTTGAGACGGTCCAGATCCTGGCGCTGCGTGTGGATGCCATTGTGCTTCCCCTTTTGTTCCTGACCCAGCGCGGACACTAGCTTAGGCCGCACGCCCCGGCAACTGCGCGCCGCCAGGGGTCTGGGACCTCAGGAGCAGCTCCGCGCTGTGGCAGCGAAATTGCCTTGGGATTGCTAGGGCACGTTGGCATCGCTTTTCCCTGGCGCGCGCAGGCAGTACCCTGCTGCACCGCGGTGGCCCATGTCACCTGGCCTTTGGAGGATTCGATGCGCCCCAACCGTTCCCTGCACTTGGCAGCGCTGATCGCCTGCAGCACTGCACTGGCAACGACCCCAGGATGCGCCAAGAAAGACGCCCCAGCGACGGCCCAAACCGCCCAGCCCGCCGAACCGTCGGCCAAGGCTGGCGAAGGCGGCAAGGCAGAAAAGGCCAGCGCCGACCAAGCCAAAGCGGTGGTAGACCGCGCTCGCTTGGCGATCTTTGCGCCGCTGGCCGGCGAAGTGACTGCTGCGACCGGCCCGGCCACGCCGGCCCAGGTGGCGCTTGGCCAGATGCTGTACTTTGAGAAGCGCCTATCAAAGAACCAAGATCTCTCCTGCAATTCCTGCCACATGCTTGACAGGGGCGGTGTCGACGGCAGCGCCCGGTCCAGCGGCCACAAGGGGCAACTGGGGGGCCGCAACGCGCCGACCGTGTTCAACGCCGCCGCTCACCTGGCGCAGTTCTGGGACGGTCGCGCCAAAGACGTGGAAGAGCAAGCCAAAGGCCCGATCCTCAACCCCATAGAGATGGCCATGCCCAGTGCTGAGGCCGTGGTCGCGGTGCTTGTGTCGATGCCCGAGTACGTGGCCGCGTTTCAGGCCGCCTTTCCCGGGCAAGCCGATCCGGTCACCTACGACAACTTGGGCAAGGCCATTGGCGCTTTTGAGCGGCAGCTGACCACCCCTGGACGCTGGGACGCCTACTTGAAGGGCGACGACAAGGCCTTGACCGACGAAGAGAAAGCCGGCCTTGCGCTGTTCTTGGATACCGGCTGCATGGCCTGCCACAACGGCGCGGCGCTGGGCGGCGGCAGCTATCAGAAGCTTGGCGCCGTCAAGCCGTGGCCCAACCTGAAGGACAACGGCCGCTACGACGCCACCAAAGACGAGGCCGACAAGTTCAAGTTCAAGGTGCCAAGCCTGCGCAACATCGCTCAAACTGGGCCATATTTCCACGACGGCTCGGTCCAGACGCTGGAAGAAGCCGTCAAGCTGATGGCGACCCACCAGCTGGGCCGCGACCTGGACGACGCCAAGGTCAAGTCTCTGGTCACCTGGCTCAAAGCGCTGAACGGCGAGGCCCCCAAAGAGCTGACGGCCCAGCCAGCACTGCCGCCGAGCAGCGCCACCACGCCCAAAGCTGATCCCACCTAGAAGGTTTTGGCGGGCCCGGCCGAGCAAGACGGAACACGATTCAATTCAAGCTTCTCTTGCAGCTAGACCAGCTGTTGCCGTGCCGCTTTGACGGCCAGCGCCCACTGCCCCTTGAGGTGCGGCTGCCACTGCGGGCTGGCCAAGGCAAGAGTCGCCGCCACGGCCAGGCGCTGATCTTCGCTCATCAGCTCATAGGCTTCTGCGGTCATCTTGCCTTTCTCGCCGCCTTCGACGCGAAGGGTCGGGTGGCGCAGGCTGAGATCCTTGAGCACATGCAGCAGGTTGTCTCGGGCCCGCTGCACCACCTGCTGGCACACCAAGAACTGCAGCGAGTCCTCTGGACCGTGCAGCGTGACCCGGGTGTGCAGGTTGGTCGAGCGCGGGTTGAGGTGGCCGTAGCGGGTCATCGTCAGCGAAATACCTGAGGCCGCAGCCACTTCTGTCAGGTCGCGGATGCGCATCTCATAAGAGTAGTACGGCTGCAGGATCATGCGGAACTGCTCGCGCAAAGTGTCCACGTCCATCTGCCGCGCCGCCGCCGGGTCGATAAAGCAGTTGATGTCGGTGGACTCGGAAAATGGCTTGGCCTGCCCGGGCGCCCGGTACTTGGCGTGCTGGCGCGAGATATCGGCAAAGGATTCGCGCAGCAGGCGCATCTCTTCAAAGGCGCGCGGGTCGTCAATGATGGTCTTGATGCCCTCTGCGTGGAGAAACCGCTCGCTGTGGTCGGCGTACTCTAGCAGCTTGGCCAGCGGACTCGACTCGTCTTCCAAGAAGCCTTCAAGCTCTGAGAACCGCGAGTTGCCGGTCATGTAGATGCCAAAGTCGCTGCGGCTGCGGGTGGTGCCGCTGCGCTGGCGCTCTTGCATGAGGGCCAGGATCTTTTGTGCGGTCAAGCGGTTGGCGCCAGACGGCAGCTGAGTAAACGCAACGATTTCCAAGGTCTCTCTGGCCACCACCTCGGCGCCGTCCAGCAGGCCATTGGCCCAGCCAGAGCGCAGCTCGCCCTCCTCCAGGCGCAGCTCTGTGGCATCGCGCAGCAGCGCCAGGACCGCCGCCACCTGCTCGATCCAATTGCCGCCAGCGTTGTGGGTCAGCGGGATAAAAAAGCCAAAGCGGTGGCGCGGCCGGCGAAACACCCGCATTTCCAGGTCGACCACCGCGCCCGTCATCCCCCACAGCCCCTGGTGGGCTTGGATGGCCTCTTGGGAGGTCAGGCGCACCAGCTGCTGGCCGTCGGTCAGCGTCACGGCGCGGGCGAGGTCGGAAATTCGAAAGCGATTGGGGCCCTGAGCGCCCGTGGCGTAGACCCCGCCGGCCTGGGCCACATCGACCGTAGTCAGATCGATGGGCACCACGTACTCAAACTGGCGATCATCGGCAAAACCTTGGGCCAGCGCTTGATTTGCCTGGGCAAAAGTGACCCCTGCCCCCATGCACAGCGTGTGACGGTCCGGCCCTTCTGAGTCGCGGCGGAGGGCGATCTGGTCGGTGCGCAGCGGCGCTGGCAGGTCGCCGGTCGCCGGGACGTCTATCGTGGCGACGCTGCCATCGGCATCCGCGGCCAGCCCCAGCGGCTGAATGCCAACCACGTTGCCCTGCCCCAGCGGATGGGCAGGCTGGCGATATTCCACGTCAAAATTGCTGGTCGCGCTGGTCTGGGCGCCGATCATCAGCACGGCGTCGCCGCGGGCAAAGGCCCGGGTCGCTTCGCCATGGACGTCGTCGGTCCTGATCACCCAGCGCGCCGGAATGACCTTGCCGGAATTGTCCTTGAAGACATCGTCCAAGCGCGTAGAGCGCTGGGGATCGGCTTGGGGCTGGAAAGCGGCGGGCGGCGTGGGCATCAGCACCTGCGGCGGCGGGAGCGGCGCCGGACCAACCGCAACGAAAGACCGCCAGGACCCCGGCGTCAAGGCCCCCGTGGCCCAGCTTTTGGCGCTGGCCACAGACAAGTACCCAAGATCCCAAGTTTAATCGGGGTTGCGAAAGGGACCAAGTTCTGGGGTGCGAAGAAGACCCAGTGGTAGAACCCATGACCTGTGGACAGCACTCAGCTGCCACCCGGAGGGAAGGGGCGGTCTTGGGTACTAGCTCTTCCAGCTCTGCAGCACTCTCATGTAGTTGCCGCGCTCTAGCGCTGCGGGATCCGGGCAGCGCGTCAAGTTCATGCAGCCCACCATGTCTTGCAGCGACTCGTAGCCGTGCTCTTCCATCCAGTGCTCCAGGCCGTGGCGCAGCGTGGCCAGGTAGCTGGGCCCGCGCTTGAGCAGCGCCGACACCACCTGTACCGCATTGGCCCCAGACATCAAAGCCTTGACCACGTCTGCCGTAGTGTGCACGCCGCCCGAAGCCACCAAGCCGAGCTTGTGGTGCCCCGAGAGAATGGCCAGCCAGTGCAGCCGCAGCAGCAACTCAGAGGAGTCAGAGAGGTGCAGCTGCGGGTTGATCTCCAGCTCTTCAATGTCGATGTCGGGCTGGTAGAAGCGGTTGAACAGCACAAGGCCATCGGCGCCGACGTGTTCGAGCTGCCCGGCAAAGTGAGACAGCGACGAGTAGAACGGAGACAGCTTGACCGCCAAGGGGATCTTGATCTCGCGACGGACGGTATCGACCACCGACAGCACGCGCTGCTCAACCGCCCAGGCGCTCTCTTGCGGATTGGTGGCCACAAAGTAGACGTTGAGCTCCAGGGCGTCGGCCCCGGCTTGCTGGATCTGCTTGGCATAGTCCAGCCAGCCCGAGGCGCTGGTGCCGTTGAGCGAAGCAATGACCGGAATGGCCACCGCCGCCTTGACCTTGCGCAGGTGCTCCAGGTACGCGTGGGGCCCCAGGGTGAACTCGCTGGGCGCCGGAAAGAACGAGCCGGCCTCAGCAAAGCTATCCGCATGAGATTCAAAGTCATTGACAGTGCGACTCTGCTCACGGGTGACCTGCTCTTCAAACAGCGAGCGCAGGACCAGCGCCGGCGCGCCGACGTCTTCCAGCCGCTTGGCCGTGTCCAGGTCATCGCACAGGGGAGAAGCGCCTGGAATCAATGGATTGCTGAGGATCAGCCCCAAGTAGTTGGTGGTAAGATTGACGGCCATGGTCTAGACCTCCTTGGCGTTGGCGGCGCTGGGCGGGGTCACCGCTTTGGGCGCGTCGTCGTGGGACTTGGCCAGGTGCTGGTAGAGCGACCAGCGATCGGCCTGGTGGCGTTGCGACAGCTCCATGAGCATCTTGAAGCGCGCCGGGTCGGCCTGCTCGACCATGCGGAACCGCGTCTCATTGCGGGCGTAGTCGGCGATCTTGCCCTTGGGGGCTGAGGAATCCAGGCGCAGCGCGCTGGCGCCATCGACGGCATTGCGCGGGTCAAAGCGGTACAGCGGCCAGTAGCCGGTCTCTACCGCCAGCTTCTGCTGGGCAGCGCCCTTGGCCAGGTCGTAGCCGTGGGCGATGCAGTGCGAGTAGGCGATGATGAGCGAGGGCCCGTCGTAGGCCTCGGCTTCGACAAAGGCTTTGACCGTCTGGGCATCCTTGGCGCCAAAGGCCACGCGGGCCACGTAGACGTTGCCATAGGCCATGGCCAACATCCCCAGGTCCTTCTTGGGGATCTGCTTGCCGGCGGCGGCGAACTTGGCCGCGGCGCCAATCGGCGTGGCCTTGGACTGCTGGCCGCCGGTGTTGCTGTAGACCTCGGTGTCGAGCACCAAGATGTTGACGTTGCGGCCAGACGCCATCACGTGGTCCAGGCCGCCGTAGCCGATGTCGTAGGCCCAGCCGTCTCCGCCGACGATCCACACCGACTTCTTGACGAGGTAATCCGCTTGGATCCCCAGGTGCTGGGCGTTGACGTCTCGGCTGCCGGCGAGTTTGGCCTTGAGCTCGGCCACCCGGCCGCGCTGGGCTTCGATGCCAGCTTCGTCAGACTGGTCGGCCTGCAGGATCGCTTCTACCAGCTCTGGGCCAACCGCTGTCTCGACCCGCTTGAGCAGATCCTTGGCCTGCAGCATCTGGTGATCGACGGCAAGGCGCATGCCCATGCCAAATTCGGCGTTGTCCTCAAACAGCGAGTTGGCCCAGGCGGGTCCGCGGCCCTGGTCGTTGACCGTGTACGGCGTGGTCGGCAGGTTGCCGCCGTAGATCGAAGAGCAGCCGGTGGCGTTGGCAATGATGCTGCGGTCGCCAAACAGCTGGGTCAGCAGCTTGATGTAGGGCGTTTCGCCGCAGCCAGAGCAGGCTCCAGAGTACTCAAACAGCGGCTGCAGGAACTGGGTGTTCTTGATGTCCAGCGGTACTTGCTTGCGGTCGACCTCTGGCAAGGCCAAGAAGAACTCGTAGTTGTCGACCTCTGCCTCGCGCAGCGGTGCCTGCTCGACCATGTCAATCGCCTTGTGGCGCGGGTTCTTCTTGTCTTTGGCGGGGCAGACCTCTACACACAGCGAGCAGCCGGTGCAGTCTTCGGGAGCCACCTGGATGGTGTACTTGGCCGGGCCGCCGTCGGCCGAGCGGAATTCGTTGGCCTTGAAGTCAATGGCTTTGAAGGTCGCCGGCGCGCCGTCTAGCTTGCCCGGCTCGTAGACTTTGGCGCGGATCGCCGCGTGCGGGCAGACCATGGCGCACTTGTTGCACTGGATGCACACCGCCGGGTCCCACTGCGGGATCTGGATGGCCAGGTTGCGCTTTTCCCACTTGGCGGTGGCGGTGGGCCAGGTGCCGTCGATGGGAAAGGCGCTGACGGGCAGGCTGTCTCCCTTGCCGGCCAGCATGACCGCCGTAACCTTCTGAACAAAGTCAGGGGCTTTACCAGAGACGATGGGAGGCAGGGTGCGCCGCGTGGTCACGGCATTGGGCACCGGCACCGCAAACATGTTCTGCAGCGTCGCGTCGACCACCGCGAAGTTCTTCTGGATTACCTCAGCGCCCTTGTTCTTGTAGCTCTTGGCAATCGAGTCCTTGATGAACTGGATCGCCTCGGCGCGCGGAAAGATCTTGGCCAGGGCAAAGAAGCATGTCTGCATGACGGTGTTGATGCGCCCGCCCATGCCGTTTTGCTGGGCCACTTCCAGCGCGTCAATGGTGTAGAGCTGCAGGCCCTTGTCGAGGATGGTCTGCTGGACCTCGCGCGGCAAAGCGTCAAACACCTGCGCCGGCGGCAGGGGCGAATTCATCAGCAGGGTGGCGCCGTCAGCGGCCATGTCCAGCACGTCATAACGGTCAAAGAAGTTCCACTGGTGGACCGCCACAAAGCCGGCCTTGCGGATGAGGTAGGACGACTGGATCGGCCGCGGCCCAAAGCGCAGGTGGCTGATGGTGATGGCGCCGGACTTCTTGGAGTCGTAGACAAAGTAACCCTGTGCAAACTGGTCTGTTTCTTCGCCAATGATCTTGATCGAGTTCTTGTTGGCGCCCACCGTGCCATCGGCACCAAGGCCGTAGAACACCGCGCGGACCACGTCATCGGGTTCGATGTCGAAGCTGCCATCGACGGACAGAGACAGCCCGGTCACATCGTCGACGATGCCGACGGTAAAGCGGCGCTTGGGCTGGTCTTTGGCCAATTCGTCGTAGATGGCCTTGACCATGGCCGGAGTAAATTCCTTGGAAGACAGGCCATAGCGGCCCGCGACCACCCGCGGAGCCTTGGCGATGGTGCCCAGGTCCTCGGCTTCGTGCAGAGCGGCGACCACATCCAGGAACAGCGGGTCGCCCAGCGCCCCCGCTTCTTTGGTGCGGTCGAGCACCGCCAGCTTCTTGCAGGTCTTGGGCAGCGCCGCGACCAGCTGGTCCGCCGGAAAGGGGCGATACAGGCGCACTTTGAGCACGCCCAGCTTGGCGCCGCGCTGGTTGAGGTAGGCAATCGTCTCTTCGACGCAGTCGGCACCGGAGCCCATCAACACGATGACGCGGTCGGCCTGCGGGTCGCCCACGTAGTCCACCAGGTTGTAGCGGCGGCCGGTGATCTCGGCAAACTTGTCAAAGGAGGCCTGAACGATGCCCGGAGTCGCGTCATAGAAGCTGTTGCAGGCCTCTCTCGCCTGAAAGAACGTGTCGGGGTTGGCGGCGGTACCGCGCAGCATGGGGTGGTCGGGGGTGAGCGCCCGGCTCTTGTGGGCGGCGATGGCGTCCATGGGGATGAGCGCCCGCAGGTCGTCGTCCTCTAGCAGTGCGATCTTGGCGACCTCGTGGGAGGTGCGAAAACCGTCAAAGAAGGGCATGAACGGAATGCGCGAGCGCAGGGTGGCAGCGTGGGCCACCGCGGCAAAGTCCTGGGCTTCCTGCACCGAGCACGCCGACATCATGGCGAAACCAGTGGTGCGGCAGGCCATCACGTCAGAGTGGTCGCCAAAGATCGACAGCGCGTGGGTGGCGATGGTGCGGGCGGTCACGTGCATGACGAACGGCGTCAGCTCGCCGGCGATCTTGAACATGTTGGGGATCATCAGCAGCAGGCCCTGCGACGCCGTAAAGGTCGTGGCCAAGGCACCGGCCTGGATCGCGCCGTGGACTGCGCCCGCCGCGCCACCTTCGGACTGCATCTCTGCCACTTGCGGCACCACACCCCACAGGTTGGGATCGCCGTGGGCCGCCCACTCGTCGGACTGCTCGCCCATGCCCGAAGACGGGGTAATGGGATAGATGGCAATGACCTCGCTGAGGCGGTAGGCCACGGAGGCGACGGCTTGATTGGCATCCAGCGTGCGCATGTTGGGGCTGGTCATGATTGAGAACCTCCAAGTTTTTTCAGGCTTTCCATTCGCGGCCCTTCCTGCGTCTCGGCGCGGCAGTCCACCTCCCAGGGCACGCCGCCCGCCCAGAACACCGGGTTCTGGTGGCGACCTGCCAAGCCTGAGCGGCAGTGGGAGCAGCGGCGAGAGAGACAGGCGGGAAGCGAGCCGTTAGAGAGGGGCAGTGGTATGCCTGACAAGTACGTTGCGAGCAGAGCGCCCGCACCCGCACCATCGGCCCGCCAAGGGGGAAAATCAAGACGCCAAAGGGCTTGTTTGCCCTTGGATTGTCACCGCCATGTCTCAGCTGGCGACCGCTAGCGGCTGCGATGCCACCGGCTGGCCAGGGTCACGGCGGTCAACCCCAAGGCCCCGCGCGGGAAATCCACGGTCAGCAGCTCGCTCAGCGCGTTCAGCGGTGCGGCAAGGGCGGGGCCGTGGCGCAGATAGTGGGCAACCACCTGTTGATGCTGAAGGTTGTCTAGGATGGTGTCGGCCAGCGGCCGCGGGCCCAGGGCCTGCAGCAACGGCTGGGTGATCGCCGGCTCCAGGTCGGCCAGCCATCCGCAGCTGGCGGCCACCGCCCGCGCCAGCCCCAGCTCCTTGGCGGCGCTGGCCAAGGCATTGGGATCCGGCGGCAGCACCAGCAGCCACTGCGCGGCATCGGCCAGATGGCGCAAGTCGCCGCCCAACCCTGCGGTAAGATGGACCAATAGCTGCAAAGTGGCATCTGACGGACAGAGCACGCGGCTGCCGTCGGCCAGCAGGGTCAAGCGGGCGGCGGCCGCCTCTAGCTGCTGGGCCGTGCCATAGCGCGGAAAGCGCCAGGGGCAGGCCAGGCGCAGGTGCAGGTCCAGGGTGGCGCCGCCGGCGGGATGGGCGTAGTGCTCGGTGCGGCCGCTGGCATCGCGGTGAATGCAGCGCAAGCCCAGGTCGCGCAGGGCCTCCAGCACCGCCGCGAGCTGGCCGGGAATCGCCAGCGCGTCGACGTCAATGCACGGCCTCATCACCCCGGGCGGGTAGACGCGCTGCTCGGTCGCCGCCCCCTTGAGCAACAACAGCTGGGGAACCGGCCCGGACAGCAGCGGCAGCAGCTGCCGGCGCAGCGCGTCCGCTTCCAGGGTGCGGCGCAGCTCGGTGGCGGCCGCCCTCTGCAGCGCGGCCAACTCGGGCCCTTCTAGCTGAAAAAGCCCTTGCCGCCGATGCTCTAGCAGCCAGCCGGCGCCGCGCTCCTGGGCAGTCCGCTGCAGCAGCCAGGAGCGCTGGTCGGCAGAAAGGCGCTGTACCTGGGTGGCCACGCGATCGCGGTCGGCCGGCGGCACGACGGGGCGCAGCAGGCCGCGAAGGGCGTGGTAGGCTTGCAGCTCTGGCTGGTTTCCGATCACCCGCATCCAGCGGGCCGGCGGGCCCCTCGCCATAGGCTACGCCAGCGCCGCGGCAGGTGCTACCTTGGTAGCCGGAGGTTCCTATGAAGACGTTGTCCTATGTGGTGCGATTCCCTGCTGTGCTCCTGGTTGCGCTGTGGATCGGCGGCTACGCCTGCGACAACGAGCCGGCCGCCCCGACCGCCGGCCTGGATGCCACCGACACTGTTATGGATATTGGCGGACCTGATGGCGACACGGCCACTGATACGGCCGCGGATACTGCCGCCGATACTGCTGCGGATGCTGCCGTTGATGCCGACGCAGTAGCCGACGCGGTCGCAGACGCCGATGCGGGAACCGACGCGGTCGCTGACACTGGTCTGGATGCAGCCTCGCCTGAGCTTTTTGCCTGCAAGTCCGACCTGGACTGCGAAGCGATGGAGACCCAGTGTTGCGATTACTGCAACGGCGGCAAAGCGCTTGCCGTGGCCAAGGCCTACTCCGCCCAAGCCAAAGCCCTGTTAGGCCCCACCAACTGCGCTGGGGTCGCCTGCACAGAGATGGCCTGCGCTCCATCTAAGGTCCTGTGCAAGAACAAGAAGTGCGCCCTCATCGCCACGCCGGCCGAGTGCAGCAAGTTCGATGCCGCCACCTGCGCCGACAGCGAAGGATGCATGGACTGGAAAGCTGTGCCGCAGCCCTGCGATGGCACTCAGCAATCCGCCAAGTTTTTGGGCTGCACCGCCTTCAAGAACTGCGCCACCGTGGTGACCTGCGCCACCGACCCCAGCGGCGCCAAGTACAGCTTTCCAGACAACTGCCTGCCGCCGGGCTTTACCGCCACCGGCTCCAGCGACTGCTGCACCAAGCCGACCTGCACCCCCGCGCCGGCAGCCAAGCTGTGCATCCGCGGCAAGCAGGTGGCCGACGGCGAAGAGATCGCGCCTGGCGACCCCATCAAAGTACAGGTTTACCCCAAGGGCTGCTTCTCCAGCAGCTGCACCAAGCAAGAGGCGGCCACCTGCAGCCTGGAGCCCGGCAACCTGACTACCTTTGTCAAAGCCGAGTTCTGCCTCACCAACACCTCTGGCGGCGGCGGCTGCACTGCGGACTGCGGCGGCGGCGGCTTTGCCAGCTGCAGCAGTGGCACCTGGGTGGCCGGCGAGTGGCCCTTCAGCCTCGGCGGCACCATCGTCACCGTCAAGGTGCCCGGCAAGCTGCCCTTTGGCGGGCAGTGCGCCGGCAGCCAATTCTGAGTTCGTCCCAGTAGTTGCTTGGGCTACAGCCCGATCTCCGCCAAGCGCCGGGCCAAGAACTGCCCGGCCGTCTGCTGGGGAAACAGGGCCTTTCCACCGGTTTTTTCCAGGCAATTGGCCCGCGGGGTCAGGTCGGCGTCGCCGCGCGGATGCACGAAGCACGGCATGGAGAAGCGCTGTTCGCGGCTGTCGTCGGGGTTGACGACGCGGTGGGTGGTCGCCTTGAACCAGCCATTGCTCAGGGCCTGGAGCATGTCGCCAGAGTCGACGATGATCTGGCCGTGCAGCGCGTGGACCGGTCGCCACGAACCATCGCGCTGCAGCAGCTCTAGGCCGCCACTGGTTGCCTCGCACAACAGCGTGATCAGGTTGATGTCTTCGTGCGCGGCGGCGCGAACACTGGCGGCATGGCGGTCGGCGGGCACCGGCGGATAGTGGATGATGCGCAGCACGGTGTCGCCACTGTCGGCCAGACTGGTAAGGAAATCAGGCGCCTCTCCCATGTACTCGGCGGCGGCGGTCAGCAGGTGATGGGCGCAGGCGTCCAGACCGGCAAAGAGCTGGGCCATCACCGGGCGGAACTGATCCAGCTCGCTAGGCCACAGGTTGTCATAGGGGACGGCGCCTGGATGGGTCAGCTCCGCGCGCTCGCGGCCCACGTGCCAGAATTCTTTGAGATCGGGAGCATCACTGTCCTTGGCGTGCTCGCGACCAAAGCTGGTATAGCCGCGCTGCCCGCGCAACTCTGCGATCTCATAGTGCTGGCGGATCTCCAGCGGCAGGGCAAACAGCTCTTTGGCCTGGGCATAGGCGCTGGTGATCAGCTGATCGGAGAGGCCATGGTCGGTCAACGCAAAAAAGCCAATATCAACAAGCGCATCTCCCAAGGTCTTGACGAAGGCGGCGCGCTGGGCCGCGGTGCCGTGGGTGAATTCGCGCAACGAAAGCACTGGAATTGTCTGGGTCGGCGCAACAGCCTTGACAGGCAGGGGGGGCAGCGTGGCGATCATGGTCCATCCTGAGGCCTTTGCGGCCGGCGCAGCAGGATAGAGCCAGTGCGCTCTTCCTCCCAGCACCCTTGGCCAGTTGACACACGATTGTTGCGCACGCGCCCAGCCCCTCCTGGCCGACCCACGGCGCGCCTGTCGGCAGCGCTGCTCGCTGGCCCTAAGGCTGGCAGGCGGCTTGCTGGCAGCGCCTGAGGTCCCTGCACCCCACCTGGCGCCAAGGGCGAAAACCGCCTTTGTTGACGCCAGCCGTTGCGTGGCCGAGCCTCAACGCGCTACCAGAGAGGGTCCAGATGAAAAAGAGCGCTTCGTCCCTGCACACCTCGTTGATTTTCTGCCTGATAGTTGCTGGCGCAGGCCTGGTTGGCTGCGAACCGGCACCGCAAATAGCCGAGGCTGAGGCCGACTTCACCTTGCCCACCGGCAGCGCCGCCCAGCCGGCCATCGCCGCACAAGCTGACGATCTACATGACGAAGTTCGGCTGGACCTGCAGGGCGTGGTCGCAGGCTGGAGCCGCCAGGGCGAGTGGCTGGTGTCGCCGCCGCTGCAGGTCGAATTGGGCGCGCAGCGGGTGGGTGCCCTGCTTGATCTGGCCCAGGGCGCGGGGCAGCCGGGCTTGGAGGCGCAGATCCTGTTGGGCAGCGCCGTGCTGTCGGTGTGGAAGCCGCTACAGGTCACCTGGTCAGAGGGGCGCTTGCGCGTGGCCGTGGTGCACTTTGCGGCGGCGGGCACGGCGGCACAGCTGCGCGTCAAAGTCGATGAAGTCGATCGGCTAGAGCGCCTGCAGTGGCTGGCGACGGTACCCGAGGACGGCGGCAAAGCCCTGGCGGCCGGTGGCGGTTTTGATGAACAGCAAGGCGGGCTGTCTGGCCAGCTGACGGCTCTTGGCATCGTCTCGCGCAGCCAGTGGCAGGCCCGCCCCACCAAATGCACCACCGCAGACAAAGCCAAGTATCGCCTGGCTATTCACCACACGGAGACCACCTCGGTCCAGCCCGCCCAGCGGGTGCGCGCCATCCAGGCCTACCACATGGACACGCGAGGCTGGTGCGACATCGGCTACCACTTCTTGGTCGGCGCTGACGGCAGCCTGTTTGAAGGGCGGCCCTATGCGCTGCTGGGGGCCCACACCGGCGGCAACAACGCTGGAAACATTGGAATCTCCTTTATCGGCTGCTTTGACGGCAAGGGCTGCGAAGCCATGCCGCCGGTGGTGCCTCCGGCAGCGATGCTGCAGGCCGCAGGCAACCTGATGGGAGCGCTGGCTAATTTGGAGGGCATAGGCCTGAGCACCGCCACCGTCAAGGGTCACGGCGCCCATCCCGGCGCCAACACCATCTGCCCGGGAGACCAGCTGTCGCAGCGAATTCCCCTGCTGATTGCCATTGGCAAGTCGGAGGCGTCGGCCAGCGCGCCAGCCCAGCCCGCCCCGGCTGCCAAGGCCACCCCTGCACCGACACCTGCGCCAGCCCCGACGCCTGCCCCGGCGCCAGCGCCTGAGACCGACGCCTGCGCCACCTTGAGCTGCGGCGAGTGCCAGCCCGCTGCCGGCTGCCAGTGGTGCGCCTCGCAGGGCCAGTGCGGCGACGCCTCGCAGGGCTGCGTGTGGCAAGGCTATGTCGACACCGCCGCCTGCTGGCCAGCGCTGTGGCCGTGCGCGGTCGGCGCGTGCTGGAACCCAGCGCTGACCGTGCCCACCTGCTCTAGCGCGCAGGTCCTGGAGAACTTCGCCACCGGCAAATTCAACGTCCACCGTTACTGGGTCAAGCTGCCGGCGGGCGCGCCGCTGACCTTGCGCTTGGAGCGCCTTTCTGGCCCCTGGGACCCGGCGCTGTTGCTGGCCGATCACACCGGCAAGCTGGCCTCGGGTGGCGAGTTGGCCGGCCTGCACCCCGACCTGCAGTTGCTGGCGGTGACCTCAGGCCGACAGGGCGGCGTGTCCGAGATCAAGGTCCAAGCCAAGAAGGCCTACGCCGGCTTTCTCTACGTGACCGCGTGGTCAACGCTGGATGCGGGCTTCCACGGTCCGGTGCCGACCACGGCCAAGTACCGCCTGACCGTAGCGCAGGGGTGCGGCCTGTAGCCGGTCGGCCCCCCGTCGGACACTCCCCTAGGGATTGTCTGATCCTTGATATTGCTCCACTTCCAAGAGCAGGCGCGTCTCGAGCAAGGCGCGTCGCCGGGCGCAGCGCTGGCCGAGGGATCGATCCGCCCGCGGTCGGTCGCGCCCCGGTCGGACACTCCCCTGGGGATTGTCTGATCCTTGATATTGCTAGATTTCCTAGAGCAGGCGCGTGTCGGCCAGGGGCACGTCAAAGTGCACGCCGTTGGCGGAGAGGTAGATCCGCCCATCGCTGCGGGTGAGCTCGACGACCGTGTGGCGACCCAGGCCCTCTTCAAGCTGGGCCAGCATCGCTGAGTCGATGGGCCACACGGCCAGGTCGGCCAGCTTGTGCACGCCGCGAGCGAGGCATTCTTTGGCCAAGACGGTCAGATCGGCTGAGGAATAGAGGGTTACACGGCGGGCGGCCTTGCTGGCGCGGTGCAGGCGGTCGGCCGAGGGGACGCCGACTTCAATCCAGGTGGTCAGCAGGCCAGTGGCGTCGCGGATCGAGATGGGCGGCTCGTCGGTGCTGGACAGCCCGCCCTTGCTAAAGACAATTCCTTCCTCGTATTCAAGCAGATAGGCCAGCAGGCGCGTCCACAGGTAGCGTCCTGTTTCCGACGGATGGCGGGCCAGCCGCAGCTCCAACGTCTCATAGACGCCGCGGTCGACGTCCGCCAGCTGGATGGCAAAGGTGTGGAGGGTGGCGGTCAGGGCCAAGGGTTGCTCCAGAGGGCGCGGCGAAGGGGCGGCGGCTTGCGATGATCGCACCCGGGTGGGCCGTGCGCAACCAGCCTTGCGGCCCCGCGACCCTTCTTCAGAAAAATGCGCAAATTCATGGTCTTGACAAAGCCCCGGGTGTGCCCAACAATTGGCCTCCCCACCTGCACCCCGGAGAACCGATGGCCGACAGGGAACGCCACATCGCCTATGAGGACCGCCCGGCGCGGCCCAAGCGGATCCCGCCGCCGGTCGATGGGGCGCAATTGCTCAGGCTGGCGCAGGACTACGTCGGGCGCTTCTGGGGCCCTGCGGCGAGCTTGCGACGGGTGCTGCTGCGCCATGCCCAGCGGTCGGTGCGCGACCACGGCAGCGACGCGGGGCAGCTGCAGCGAGAGATGGAGGGGATCATCGCCATGATGGTCGAGGCCGGCGCAGTCAATGACAGGCGTTTTGCCGAGCTGCGCGCCGCGACCCTGGCAGAGCGCGGCGTGTCGCAGCGCATGGTGGCGCAGCGGCTGCGCCAAAGGGGCATCGCCGGCGAGGACGTCGATCACGCCATTGCCGAGCTCAAAGGCGGCGGCGGCGACCTGGCGGCGGCCCGCAACCTGGTGCAGCGGCGCAAGCTGGGCCACCTTCGCCCGCCAGAAGAAAGAAAGCTGAGTCGAGACAAGGATTTGGCTGTCCTTTTGCGCGGCGGCTTTGGCTTTGACACGGCCAAGAAGGCACTAGCTGGCCCGCAGGAGGACTAGTACCCAAGACCGTTAATTCGATCCGGGTTGCACCCGGTTCTTGTTCACAGGTCTTGGGTCCTACTGCTGGGTCTTCTTCCGTACCCCAAACCACGTCCGTTCCGGAACCCGGAAAGAACTTGGGGTTTGGGGTACT